>JADJKB010000021.1:1056527-1408703 GCA_016706225.1 Myxococcales bacterium | reverse complement strand
GATCCCAGACGCCGTCCAGAAACAGCTGCAGCTGCCGGACGTCGTCGTCCTGATAGGGTGTGGGTTTGTTGCCCACGCCCGCGACGACGGTCACCTTGTCGCGTTCCACCACGCAGGTGCTCAGGTGCCGGACCAGCGGGAAGTGGCCCTCCGGCAGGCCTTTTTTTCCCTCGGCTGTCGCGTAGTCGTTGTGAATGACGGGGCGCCTCAGCCGCACGCAGTCGGCCCAGATGCCGGCGAGGGAGAGCGGGTAGTGGCGCTCGGTACCGACGCTGCAGTTCTGTAGGGTGCGCTCGGACCAGGTGTACAGGGTGAGGTTCTGCTGATCGTCGTCGACGAAATGCAGATACCCGACCTCGCTGCCGGTGAGCGCGACCGCCGACTCCAGCGCGAAATCGATGAGCTCTTTTTCGTCCGCGGTGCGCAGCCGTGCCAGAGTCGTGCAGCGCTTGCAGCCGGGCCTCGTTGAGCCGGGCGCTTGCCTCCCGAGCCTTGGTCGCGACACCGTGCCAAAGGCGTCGGGTCCGGTCTGGAACGCCGAAATGCGAAAGTGGCGGCGGAGCGGCTCGAAGTACGCCTCGAAGGTCTCGGGTACGCCGGTCTCCGCCACACGCTGGTAGGTGGACAAGAACGGCGGCTCCGAGCTTCCGAAGGCCGCACTCGCGAGGCGACCGACGACCGCGGAGGCGCTCAGCCCGGTGTGGCGAGTGAACGCCGGATTGACCGCGAGCACTCGGTAGTCGTGGACACGCCCGGACGCATCGCGGACCAGCTCGTGGCCAGCGACCCCCTCATTCATCGCGTCGAACAGCGCGCGGAGCTCGTCCTGCCTGGGCACGCGCGGGCAGGGTACCCCTTCTGGGGAGTAGCCGCATGAAAAGCATACGGGTTGCTGCGGTTCCGTTCAGTTGAGCGTATGCGCGGGGGGCGCTCGAGAGCGCGGCGCGCTGCGAGGCCAGCTCGCCTGTCACCAGGCGCACTCGCTCGCGCACATCCAGTGTCTCGAGGGCGCGCTGGCGTAGCTCGGAGTCGATCACGAGATGCTGCGCGCAAGCGTCGGCCAGCTCTCCAGGAGTCGCGTCGGGCGGCAGGTGGAACGAGAAGCCCGCTTCCCGCCTCCTCACCTCGAACGCGAAGGTGGTGGCGGTGTGCACCAGGGCCGAGAGATCCGCCGCGGCGACCGCCGTTGCCACGTCGTGTAGCAGCGTCGCGCGCGCGCGACGGTAGGGGGCCTCGAACGGTAACTCCTCGAGGGACACCTGAGCCTGACCTACCAACAGCAGGTTGGAGCGGCCATCCGGCAGCGACTGGTGCTCCGTGATGAAACCCACGCTCGCGATGCGGGCGATGCCCGGATGGCCGTGGTGATCGACGGGGTGTGGGCTCGGCACCAGAACCACCGCCAGCATCCGGTGGGTCTCCAGGCAGGTGGCGAGCATCTTGCGATAACGCTGCTCGAAGACGTGCAAGGGGGAGCGTGGCCTTGGGGAAGAGCACCACCCGTGGCAGGGGAAGAGCGGCAGCTCGAGCAGCGCGGCGGCGCAGGTCTCTCGCTCGGGCCCGATCACGATGACAGAGCGTGTCATGTTGTTCGCGGCCCCGCCAGGCTTGCCAGCAGGTCGGCCTTGGGTCTGCTCAGGCGCAGGTGCTCGACGTTCGCCGGCCAACCGCTGGGGCGCCCCGACACAAGGGCAGGGCGGGTGCCAGTCCGACTACTTCTTCTTTCGTCGAGGTGTCTGCGCCAGCGCACTCGCAGCGGCACGCCGCCCGCGCGGAGTCGTTTTTTCGCCGGTGAGAGCCCGGCCGGCGGCGCTGGCGGCCTTCGGCCCCGTTCGCGCGGCGCGGCCCGTCTGGGAGAGGGCACTTGCTGCTGCGGTCTTGCCGGCCTTGGTGGCCTTCGGATCCCGAAGGGTCTTCGCCGCCGCTGTGGCCGCGGTCGTTCCGTTCGTCTCGTCTTCCTCTTCGTCTTCTTCGCGCTCACTGCCATGAGATCCTCCGATGAACGGTTCCGCGTCTCTTCCCAATCGTGCTGGCGCGTGAGTCCCTGCACCCGAGCCTAGTCCTCGCTGACGACGCCACCTCTGTGAAAATGAAGCAGCGTCAACCTGCGGTGGCCACCCAGACTCCGTGCGCGCTGCTCGAGCGCCAATGCGCTTCACTCTCGACCCGACGCGGTCCACAATCGGCCGACCATGCTGTCTGCCCAGTGTCCGAGCTGCGGCGCGCCCGCGCCCGTCTCGCTCGTGACACCGGAGCTCGCGGCCTGCAGTAGCTGCCACTACCAGGGTCCACCGAGCCCCGAAATCAGCGCGCAGCTTCGGCTTGCGGTCGCAGCTCTGTGGCAGATGGACGCGGCGGATCGCCAGCTCACAGGCGCGCAACGCTTCAACGTGAAGAGCGCGCGTTCCTACTTCGTGTTCATTGCCGTCGGGCTCGGAGCGGTGCTCTTGCCGCTCGTGTTGCTCGCTGGCGGCGGGGTCCTTTTCGTCGTCTCGGCCGGGTCTTTCGAGCCTGCCCCCGTGCTCCTGGCGGTGACGGGGATGCTGCCGTTGGTGCTCGGGGTCGGCGCCTCGGCCCTGGCGCTGCGCCATGTCTACCGTCGTGGCGTTGCGCTTGCGGAGCGCTGCGCCGCGGCTCCGCCGATCGCCGAGGGGCACCCGGCGAGGTGTCACGTCTGCGGTGGACCGCTCCAGGTCCAGGGCGGGCAGGGCCTCGCGCGCTGCGGGTTTTGTCAGGCGGACAACCTCGTCTCGGCCAAGCTGTTGTCCGGGTACGGAGCGCGGAGACAGGAGGCAGTCGGGCAACTCGTCGAGCAGGTGCGGGGCGAAGCGCGCGCCCTCGATCGCGGCGCGCTGTCGGCAGGTGCCGCTGCGTTTGGCGTCGTGCTCCTGTCACCCATCGTGGGGCTGGCGGTGTTCGTGGCAGCCGCCGTCATGGGGACGGCGATCGAGACGGGCCCGATATCCGACGCCAGGTATGCCTGGGTCCCGGTCGCCAACACCCGCTGCATCGCGCGTGAAGCACGAGAGCGGCGGTGACGTGCTCGAATTCGGGCTCGATCGCCCGGTCGGCACGCCCGAACGCATGCGCGCGCCCGCGCAGCTGAAGGTCGTACGCGGCGCCGATCTGATCGGCCAAGAACCGGTTTTCGCGCCTCGCGCCGGGGAAAGCTGAAACGACTCTACCGCACGGCATTGGCTCCGAGCTTCGACCGCGCCGAGCCCAGATCGGAACGCAGCTCGAGGTCAATCCGCTGCCCGGCATGTGCGAAGTCTCGACCCGGCGCCGCACGGTTGCCCACGATGAGCGATTGGTGGACGTGTCCGTCGTACGCCCGAGCGGCGACCAGCTGTTGATTGCGGCCGGGAAGCTGCTGCTTGGTGTGCCGAAGGCCGGGGGTGCCGTGAGCCTGGCGCTCGAGTCCAAGCAGGGAGCCATCCTGGATTTTCAGTCCAAGGGAGCCGCCCTCTACGTGCTTCGACTGGCGGACGACCCGGGCCACCCCCGCGTGCTCGAGCGCCACGAAGGCGAAAGGACCGAGCGCCTGGCCGAAGACATGTACTGCTTCGCGCTGGATGGGGACGAGGTCCTGATCGGCAAGACGGACGGTCTCTTCCGCAGCGACGGCGCTGTCTTTCGGCAGATCGACGAGACCCGCGAGGTGGCCCACATCCTGGTGGACGGTGACTTCGTGTACTTCACGGCGAGATCGGGCCCGGTGCACGAGCGAGTGCGTGCGACGGGCCAGACGCGTCTCATCAGCAACGTGATGGCGCCCTACGATCTGGCCCGGATCGGTTCATACTTGTACGTGGCCGATGGAAGATTGCGGGCGAGCTTCCTCCCGCTTGCGGGGGGTGACCAGACCAGCATCGAAGGGCGTAACTGGAGCGCGAGGCAGGTGCGAGCCGACGGCAGCGCCGTGTACTTCGAGCTGAGCACCAGCGGCCGCGGCGGGGTGGCGTCGGTGATGCCCGGACGGAAAGACCTGACCGCGGCCAAACACTACGGCATCGACACCAACCAACCGAGTGCGTTCACAGTGGATGGGGGCGAGGTGTTCTGGGTGGACGAGAAGACGATCTCGAGCGAGCCGGTATCGCCGCCCTGAGCTCCCGCGGCGCCGACGGAACGGCGTCATCGGACGGCTCGGCCACCGGCAATGAGCCAGCTAAATGACCGATCGCAATTCGCGTAGCGATTTGCGATCGGCTGCGTCAGGCCGCCCGCCGCAGCGCGAGGCCGCGAGTGTGGCGACGGTTGAAGTCATTGAGGAAGCGTCGGACATGGCGCATCAACTCGGGAAGTGTGACGCAGCGATGGTTCCTGGTGACATTGGCGTGGAGGTCGAGCCAAACGCGCTCGATGCGGTTGGCGTCCGGGCAGTAGGGAGGCAGGAAGTGTAGCTGGATCTTGTCGGCGAAGTGAGCGAGGACCTCGCGTGTGACCTTGCTGCTGTGGATGACGTAGTTGTCGACGATGAGGTGGATGGTGCGGGCTTGCGGGTTCTGCTCCACCAGCGCCAGAGGAGCTTGCAGAAAAGCCAGCTCGCCTTGCTCTCGGCGTCGACCCAGACGAGCTGGCCGGTTCGGGCGTCGAGAGCGCCGGCGATGTAGGCCTTATGGTTCTTGCCCGGCGTGACCACCCGGCGTTGGACCCCGGGAGCATCCAGTCGCGGCCGATTTTCGGGTTGAGGTGGATGTCGACCTCATCGCAGTAGAAGACGGGCTGCCGGGCAGATGCGGTCTCCGCCAGGCGCCGAAGCGCGCGAAGGCGGTGCTCGCGCTTGGCCTTGCGCCAGGGGCAGAGCACGATGGGCTTTGGGGCGCCGAGTCGCGCCCCGATCGCGCGCAGTGCGCGGCCCATGGTGCAAACGGCAATGCGGCCGAAGCCGCGCCGCTCCAACTCGAGACAGAGCAGCTCGCGGGTCCAGCTGGGACGTTCCCAGCCGAAGTCGAGGGGAACGCGCTCGAGCACCCGCCAGAGCTCGTCGCGGAAGTCAGCATCGACCTTGGGCGCCCCGTTTCCTTTGCGCTGGTCGTAGAGGCCGAAGATGCCCTGCTCGGAGAATCGATTCGCGGCCTTGACGACGGTCGAAACGGCAAGGTCGAGCGCACGAGCAACCGCGACGGTGCGCTGACCGCAGAGCAGCTTGTAAACGGCCTGAAATCGCAGGGCTGTGGCGGGGTCGCCACTGCTGCGCCCGATGTGTAGCAATCGTCGTCGTTCGTGTCGCGGCAAACGCGGTAAGATGCCCACGGGAACCTCCGATGTTGGTTGTCTTGCAACTCCGTCATCGTCGATGGTTCCCAACTTTTCCAATCCATCCCACGACGTTTTCCCCCCTGAGGCCGCGCAGCGGCCGATTTGGGGGGGAAGCCCGCGCGCAGGCGCAGCCGAGCACGGGCGTGGGGGGGCAACTTCAACTCCTAACAGCCGTCCGCGATCGACAATCGCGACCGGTCATTTAGAGGCAGCAGATCGTCGTTGCGCCGGCCACGTTGATGCTACCGGTGCTCGTACCCCCGGAGACTCCGCAGGCGCCAGGGTCGATGGAGAGCTTCAGGCTGCGGTTCAACACCGTCGGATCGTAAGCCGAAGTGCAGGTCTCGTAGACAGAGCTGCTCGGGCCGCAAGTCCCGTTCGGGTGATCCTTCACCGTGGGGAAACAGAACGGCGTGCCGCACTTGCACGGCGAGCAGCCCCGGCTGTCGGAGGAGATGCTCTGCCCCGCAAGAGTCTGGTTCGGATAGCTGCTGGGACATCCCAAGTTGCCGGCTCGGCGGATGCACACCTTGGGATGGCTCGTCGTCGGCGTGACGCAGCCCCCTGTAGAACAACCTCCGGCGCCTCCCAGAATCGGGCACAGCGCGAGTCGCTCCGAGAGAGAGGCCGGGGGCACATTTCCCGAGCCCGTGGTCTGCGCCGCGCAGGTTTGCCCGTTGTTGGTCGCGTAAGCGACCGTCACGCCGCCCAACGCGGCCTCAGTCATGGCGTACGGCGTGCAAGACGTGTTCGTGAGGACCATCGTCGAGGCCACTTTCCCCGCGCTGCAGTTTGGGGATCCATAGTGCGTGACCGTGGCGCTCGCGGTGCACGAGCCGGACCCCTTGCAGCTGCACGTCACCGCCGTGCAATCGGCGTTCGGGGCGTCGACCGCGTAGGTCACGACGGGCGTCGTGCCCCCGGGGCATGTGGGGGGGGCGGCCGTGGGGCCTCCCGTCCACATGAGCGCCGGCCCGGTCCAACCAATGGGGACGTTGGGCACGCACTTCGACGTCGCGCACTCCGTGTCCGCGCAGTCGATCTTCTGGTCCCCGTCGTCGTCGATACCGTTGCCACAGATCTCTCCGACGTTGCCCCCGCCCGTCCCGCCAGTGCTTCCGCCGGCGCCGGTTCCGCCCGTCGCACCCGACCCACCCGACGCTCCCGTGCCGCTCACACCGCCCGCGCCGCCGCCCGCGCCGCCGCCAGCGCCGCTCACACCGCCCGCGCCGCCGCCGCTCACACCGCCCGCGCCGGCAGTTCCGCCTTTGCCACCGGTGCCGGCGTTGCCACCGCTGGCAACGCTGCCGGCGTCCGCTCCCGGTGCGTCATCGAACTCGCCGTCGATGCCGAGCACGGTCGAGCACGCGGTGAGCAGCACCGGCAGCGCGAGTCGCAAGCTCCGGCGCATCGCTGAAATCCTTACTCGGGTTCGCGTCGCAGGCAAATCTGGAAGTCTACTCGGCCTTCCGGCTCGGCGACGTCCGCGCCCGCAGCCGACGACCGCCCCGACCGAGCGCCATTGAAGCCGAGGTCGTCGCTCAACACGGGCGTGGGACTTGCCAAATGCCTGCATGGCTCGACACTGCGCAGATGACGGCGCTGAACGCTGCCTTCGTCGCGCTGAACCCCGTACATTGAGCGGGTCCGGGAGCAAGTCCTGTCCAAGAGGGTACGCGGCATTGGGGGAGGGCCTCGTCTCCCGGATGCTTAGCATGACAAGCTTTTCGTGGCTCGAGGATCGGCGCCTTCGGCGTCGTTCGGACAAGGCTCATCGAACACAGCGTTGGTGCGAGCGGCGCTCGCGGGTTAGGGAACCTCGATCACCTCGAACACCCGCTTCACAATCTGCTCCGCGGTCACCTCTTCGGCCTCCGCTTCGTACGACAGCACCATGCGGTGGCGGAGCACGTCGGGGCCGACGGCCTTGACGTCTTCGGGGGTCACGTAGCCGCGGTGGCGCAGGAAGGCGTGGGCGCGGGCCGCGAGGTTCAATGCGATGCTGGCTCGGGGGCTGGCGCCGTATTCGATTAGCGGGGCGAGATCCTTCATGCCCTTCTTCTGCGGCTCGCGGGTCGCGAAGACCACGTCCACGATGTAGTCCTTGACCCGGTCGTCCATGTAGACCTCGCGCACCACTCGGCGCGCGTCCACCAGCTGCTCGGGGCTCGTGCTCTGTTTCACCGTGGCGGGGACGAGTCCGGTCATGCGATCCATGATCGTGCGCTCTTCCTCGCGGGTCGGGTAGCCCACCTTGATCATCAACAGGAAACGATCGATCTGCGCTTCGGGCAGCGGGTACGTGCCCTCTTGCTCGATGGGGTTTTGCGTTGCCATCACCACGAACGGATCGGGCAGCTTGTGGGTCGTGTCGCCGATGGTGACCTGGTGCTCCTGCATCGCCTCGAGCAGCGCGCTCTGCACCTTGGCCGGCGCACGGTTGATCTCGTCGGCCAGCACCAGGTTCGCGAAGATCGGGCCGAGCTTGCTGGAGAACTCACCGCGCTTCTGGTCGTAGATCACCGTGCCGATGAGGTCCGCCGGCAACAAGTCGGGGTGAACTGCACGCGAGAAAAGCTCGCCTGGATTGCGTTGCACACCGTGCGCACGGTCAGCGTCTTGGCCAGGCCGGGCACACCTCGAGCAACACGTGGCCGCCACACGGAGGCCGATCAAGATGCGCTCGATCATGTAGGTCTGGCCGACGATCACCTTGCCGACCTCGGCCATCAAATCGTCGATGAAGGCGCTCTCCTTCGCGACCAGCTCGTTCAGTGCACGGACGTCCTGCATGGGCTCCTCGGGGCTCCGGCTATACCTCGACCAACGAGGCCGAGACAATCTCGGGGCTCAGTCCATTCCGCAGCTCGGCTTTCACTCTGGATCGGCGGCCTTCGGCCCCCCGGAAGCGCTCAGGGACACTCGAGCCCGGAGCCACCGGTCAGGTAGCCGGCCACGACCTTGACCTTCGAGGCCGTGGTCTTGGAGCCGGCCCACGAGGTGCTCAGGCGCTGGCAGGTCTTCGTGAAGTGTCCGAGTGTGACCTCGACGTCGCCCGGGTCGACGTTGGCGAACAGCCCGATGCCCGAGGTGCTGGTCACCGTCAGGCTCTGATCGGGCAGGTTGTTTGCGTTCAGATAAAACGGCCCGCTGCCGGATTTCGGTGTGACGGAGGCGGTCACGTTGTCTTGACCGGAGAAGTTTCCGGGTGTGCCCTGGAACGCCGTTACGAGAATGTGACCCTTCGCGGAGTTGATCGTGATGCCGACCAGACCCGCGAGCGCATCCGCTGCGCTGATGGTCGGCGCCAGGAACTGTCCCACGCTCATCGGGCCCGCAACGGTGTGCACCGTGACGAGGGTCGGCAGGTAGTCCGTCTTGGTGTACTCGAGCAGCACGTCGGTGTTTGCCGGCACGCCGGTCAACAGGTAGTCGCCGGTGCCCGAGGTCTGCACGCAGGGATGGCCGCGTTCTGGTAGACGCACACCTTCAGCCCCGCGACCGGAGTCTTTGCGACCAGGTCGACGATGCTGCCGGCGATGCTCGCTCCGCCTGCGTCGCTCCCGCCACCCGTGCCGCCGCTGCCGCCGGCCGCGTCGTTGCCCGCGTCCATTCCGCCGCTGCCCGACGTGCCGCCGACGCCGCCGGTTCCGCCCGTGGTGCCGCCGGTTCCTCCGCCGCCCGTCGCGCCGGTTCCGCCCGCGCCGCCGCTGGCTCCGGCGCCGCCCGCGCCACCTCCGTCCACGCCACCCGAGGCACCCAGGCCTCCTCCTCCTCCTCCGTCCGATGCAGCACAGGCAATGAACGCCAGGCCAGAGCCGAGGATCGTCAACGGGAGCAGAGTCGAGACGCGCTTCATGATGTTCGTTGTTGGCTTTCTGTGCCGGTCACGTTCAGCGACGGCAGCGCTTTGGGATTTTGACCTCGAGCTTGGTCTGATCGGTCTTCAGGCGACACTCGTCTTTGGTCTTGGTGCAGGCACCGACCTGGGTGTGAAGCTTGACCGCGAACTCGTCCCCTTCGGCGACGAAGAAACGATCCTTCTGGTTGCGAGCGGGCCAGTCGAGCTCCCAGACGCCGACGCCGAGCTCGAGCTTCTCGACCGCGTTCGCGTCTTTGGAGAGCGAGACCTCGCGCGGCTCGCGTTTGTCCTTGGAGGCTACGTCGCCCTGGCTGACGGGGCGCAGCGTGATTGTGGTGGACGAGTCGGTCGTGTCAGCCGTCGGGACACACGTCGTCTTCTGTTGCTCGACCTTGGCGACACACGCGGTGATGCGGAGGGCCTGGTGGCTCAGGTTCACCTTGCCTCGGCGCACCGAGTCGAACGAGTTGGGCGGCGCTTGTCCAGCGGCGGCTGCCAACGGCACGGCGACGATGGCAGCGAGGATCGTGGCTTTCAGAGCACGCATGGTGGACTCCTCGGAGCAGTGGGGCCGGGTCCGGTTCCCGGCCCGAGTGGCGGGACGCCCTTGGAGCTGTCCCAACCCCGTTAGACGCGCCAGACGGGCGGCCTCTTCACGCTGATTTTGCCGGGATGCAAGCCATGGCGGTGATCTCCCCAGAATGACGCTGCTTTCGTGACGCGAGCCAAAGGTGATAGCGGGAAGAGATTGATGCCACGTCGTCGTCTCCGTGCACTTGGCCTGTTGCTCCGCTGGCTCGGTCCCTGGGCGCCCGGTCAAGCGCTGCCGCGGGGTGTTCGGCGCGAGACCTGGCGGCTCCGCTCCGGTGATTTGCCCGGACGACGCGCGCGCGAGCTCGGCACCCGCCCGCGACCCGGAGCGCCGACGCGGCTCGAGGTCCGGGTGTTCGAGCCGCCGGGGGAACCACTCGGTAGTTACCTGGTGGCCCCGGGCCTGCACTTCGACGGCCCCGACGATCCCCGCCTCGAGCGCTTCTGTCGCATCCTCGCGCACGCTGGGTTTCGGGTCGTAGCACCCATCCTGCCCACCTACGCCGAGCTCGTGGCGCATCCGAGCGCCATCGATGATCTGGAGCTCGTGCTCATGGAGCTCGTGCGGCGCTCGCGCCCCGGTGAGAAGGTCACCCTCTTCAGCATCTCGTTTGGCTCGTGGCCGGCGCTCGAGGTCGCGGCGCGCGCTCCAGAGCACGTTGATGCGGTGGTCACCTTCGGGGGCTACGCCGATTTCGCCGCCACGGTGCGGTTCTGTGTCGACGGAGTCATGCGACGTCCGGACGGGGATCGGGTCTTGACCAGGGATCCACTCAACCAGCCGGCGTTGTTCCTCAACCTGCTGCCTTGGCTCGAGGTGCCGGAGGCGGTGCATGGGGTGCTCGCCGAAGCCTGGCGTGAGATGACCTATCGAACCTGGGGCCGCATGGAGCTCAAGGCAGAGGGACGACTCGCGCCGTTCGCGGCGGCCATCGTCGAGCGGGTGCCAGCGGCGCAGCGAGACTTGTTCTTGCTCGGCTGTGGGGTGCGATCCGGCGGTGCGCTGCTCGTGGAGCAAGCCCTCGAGCGGGCCGGGCGCAACATCGACTTCGCCAATCCGAGCACGGCGCTCACGCGCCTGCGCTCGCCTGTCGTCGTGTGCCACGGCCGCGACGACGACGTGATCCCCTGGAACGAAGCCGAGAAACTGCACGCGGCGTTACGCGGGCGCGTCCCGTCTCGGCTGCTGCTCACGGGGCTCTATGGGCACACCGGTGCGGGGCGACCATCACCCGGCGCGCTGGTCGGCGAGGGGCGCACGCTGCTCGAGCTTGCCCGGGTGCTCGCGCACGGTGGAAGCGTGCGTGAGCTGCTGGGGGACGGAGACCTGTCGCGAGGCTGAGACGACCCGGGCACCACGAAGCGTTCGCTTCAGCTCGACTCGGAGCCAACGACGCGATTTCTCCCCCGCTGTTTCGCTTCATAGAGGCGCGTATCGGCGCGGGCCACGAGATCCGCGCCGTCGGCGGCGGCGTTGGGCTCCGAGAGCGCAGCGCAGCCTCCACTGACCGTGACCATCACCGTGGTTCCGTCCACTCGGGCCGGCAGGACCTCGATCGTGGCGCGGATACGCTCTGCAACACGCACCGCGCCTCTCACATCGGTGCCGCGAAGCAGCACGACCAGCTCTTCACCGCCGTAGCGCGCCGCCAGATCTTCTGCGCGCAATTGTCCGCGGGTCAGCGCGGCGACATGGCGAATCACGGCGTCTCCGGTCAAGTGGCCGTGGGTGTCGTTGACACGCTTGAAGTGATCGATGTCGAGCATCACGACCGCGAGATCCGCGTTGTGGCGTCGGGCGTACGACAGCTCCGCCTTCAGCCGGGCGTCGAAGTGGCGCCGGTTGCAGGCGCCCGTGAGCACGTCGATGGTGCTCGACTCGTGCAGCTTGCGCAGCAGCTGCTCGTGCAGGCTGTCGGTCACGGTGTAGCGAAAGCAGGCGTGCGGCCCGAACTGCACGAGGTCGCCGTCCGCGAGCGGTGCCTTGTTGACGCGCCGACCCTTGACGTACGTGCCGTTGCGAGAGGCCAGATCTTCGACCCAGTGGGCGTCGTCTTCCCAGGCAATCCGGGCGTGGTGCCGACTGATTCCGCCCTCGTTGATGCGCAGCGAGTTGTCGAGCTCCCGCCCGATGGTGGCGGTGAAGTGTGTGAGTGCCACCAGCTGTCCTCCATCGACGCCGTCCAGGCGAAGCAGGAGGACCCGGTCGCGTGAGGTGTCCAGCTCCGGCGGGATGCTGATCTGCGTGATACGCCCGCCGTCCAGCTCCTCGTCGGTCTCGCTGGGAAATCGCACCGGCAGCGGCGGACACACCGCCGGCATCTCGGGCCGAGTCTCCGAGTTTGGCGTCACCCGCTCCGGCCGCGGGGGCAGCAGCGGTTTGCGAGCCACCGGGCTCAGGGTGACCGGGTCCAGGGAGTCGGGCCTCGCCACCATGCACCTACCACGCGACCTGGGGGAAGGGGGGCGACGGCTTGGCGAACAAGAACCCTTGCAACAGATCACACCCGAGGTCGATCAGGGTGTCGCGCTCGGCGGGCGTCTCCACACCTTCGGCGACCACCAGCATGCCCATGTCCTTCGACAGCACCGTCATCGAGCGGACGACCTTCTGTTTGGTGGGGTTCTTGTCGACGTCACGAATCAGGGACATGTCGAGCTTGACGACCTCGGGCTCGAGCAGCGCGAAGCTCGTGAGTCCGGCGTAACCGGCACCCAGATCGTCGACGGCGATGCGAAACCCCATGGCGCGCAGGGCCGCGACGCGGGCGCGCACATCACCCACCCGATCGAGCGCTGCGCGCTCGGTGATCTCCAGCACCACCCGGTCGGCGATCTTGGACAGGGCGCTGTCGGGACTCGTGAGCGTCGGGTCCAACAGATCGTTGACGTGGAGGTTCACGAACAAGAGGCCGCTCTCCGGTGCGTCGACCACCGGCAGTGCCGAGCGCTCGCGGACCGTTCGCCCGAGCGAGTCGAGCGCGTCCAGGCGTTCGGCGGCGTCGAGGATCGCGCCGGGGTGCGGTAGCGACGGCTCGCGGCTGCGCATCAGGGCTTCATGTCCGAAGACGACGCGCTTCTTCGGGTCGACGATGGGGTGGAACGCCATCCACAGGGTGTCGAGGGTGCGGGCGAAGCTCGCCTCGAGCCCCGCGCGATCACCAGGCGCGGCCACGTTGCCGAGCAACTCCGCGGCGCGTGCCTTGGCGCGCGCCATGCGGTGGTAGGTCACGCCTTTTTCGACGGCGCCGATCAGCGCGTCCATCTCGACCGGTTTGGAAAGGTAGCGGAACGCGCCGAACTCCATGGCCTCGACGGCCGTCGACACCTTCGGATCGCCGGTGACCAGGATCACCGGAACGACCAGGTCGCGCTCACGCACGCGTCGCAGCAGCTGCACACCGTCCATTCCGGGCATTGCGATGTCACTGACGACGGCGTCGAATCGGGTCTCGGAGATCAGTCGCAGCGCTTCCTCACCATCATAGGCTGGGGTCACGGCGAAACCGTTGGCCCGCAACGCGCGGGAGAAGCTCCGCACGATGGCCTGATCGTCGTCGACCAGGAGAACGGCGCCCCGGACTGACGAGCCGGGAGTCGGGGTGTCACGGCGCTCGCCGGCTTGGCTGATGGGGGGAGGGACGGCGGGCATTGCAGTCATGACTCCCTCAACGGACGCGGCGCGCCGGCCTAAAGCCTGGACCGTCAATTCGCGCTTCCTCCCGGTGACCGCAGCAGAATTCGGGCGAATTCGCGGGCCGCCCGTGGGTGTTGCGCTCCGCGCGGCGGCAGGGTCAAACTGACCCTTCGTGTCAGCCCACTCCCTTGCTCACGGCCGGATCGTGGTCGTGGAAGACGAAGAGCTCCAGCGCAAGGCGGTCGGCCGCGCGCTCGCCGCCGCGGGATTCAGCGTCGAGCTGTGCGCCGACGCCGAGGAGGCCTGGGCCGCCCTGTCTGGCCCCGGGGAGCTTCCGGACGTTTTGCTCACCGACGTCTCGATGCCTGGCAAGACCGGCCTCGAGCTTTTGGCCGAAGCTCATGTGCGCTGGCCCGAGGTCGCCATCGTCCTCCTCACCGGGCAAGCCACGGTGAAAGCGGCCGTCGAGGCCATGCGACTCGGCGCTTACGACTACCTGGTCAAGCCGGCGGATCCCGAGAACACCCTCATCCCGTCGATGCGTCGTGCGGTCGCGCACCGGCGGCTGCTCGAGCGCAACCGCTTCCTCGAGGGACAGCTCCAGGCCAGCGAACGCGTCCAGGGGTTGGTCGGCGAATCGGCCGGCATGCGACAGGTCGCCGGACTCATCTCCGCCGCGGCACCGGTCGACGTCACGGTATTGATCCTGGGGGAGAGCGGCACGGGCAAGGAGCTCGTGGCGCGCGCCATCCATCGCCAGGGGGAGCGCAGCGGTCGCCCCTTCGTGGACGTCAATTGTGCGGCGCTGGCCGAGTCGCTGCTGGACAGCGAGCTGTTCGGGCACGTGAAGGGGGCCTTCACCGGTGCGACGTCGACACGCCGCGGTCTGTTCGAGACCGCCTCGGGTGGAACCCTCTTCCTCGACGAAGTCGGCGAGCTGGCTGCGTCGACTCAGGCGCGCCTGCTGCGCGTGCTTCAGGAAGGAGTGATTCGGCCCATCGGCTCCAGCGAGTCGAAGTCAGTGGACGTTCGCATCATCGCCGCCACCAACCGCGACCTGACTCGAGAGGTCGAGGCCGGCAATTTCCGCCGGGATCTGTTCTATCGGCTCAACGTGCTCAGCGTCGAGCTACCGGCGTTGCGGGAGCGACCCGAGGACATCCCGCCTCTGGTGCAGCATTTCATCCAGAAACACTCGTTGAAGCTCAAGCGCGAGCGCCCCGCGGTGTCCCCGGAGGTGCTCGACCTGTTGATGGGTCACTCCTGGCCCGGCAACGTGCGTGAGCTGGAAAATACCATCGAGCGCGCGCTGGTCCTCTGCACGGGCGAGCTGATCACACCGATCGTGCTGCCGAGAGAGCTGCGGCCGGAGCGGCACTCGAGACCCTCGGCGCCCGGACCCGGCGGTTTACCCAGTCTGAGCGACGCTCGGGATGCGTTCTTTCGCGACTACGTTTCGCGGGCGCTCGACAAGAGCGGTGGCAACGTGGCGGAGGCTGCGCGCCTCGCTGGCGTCGACCCGTCGAATTTCCGACGCATGCTCAAGCGCATCGAAGAGGGCGGCGGCACGAACGGCAGCTGACTCAGGCGGCGCGCGCAGTCTCCATCGGCGGCGGCAGTACGGTGTCCCGGCAGGTCTCGCGGAGCTGAGCCAGCGCCGACTTCCTGAGCTGGCAAATCCGCGCCTCGGTGACCCCCAGGCGACTGCCGATCTCCCGCAGCGTGAGGTCCTCGCCGCAGCTGAGCTTCAGAATGGTCTGCAGGCGCTCCGGCAGCTCGTCGATCGCCGCGAACAACTTCTCCACTCGTTCGGACTCGACGAGCTCTGCCTCCGGGTGCAAGCGCGGGCACTGAACGGGGTAGATCGACTCGGTCTGGGACAGGCTGACCTTGCCGAAGCGAGTCGACCTCACGCGCATGCGCGACAGAGCGTCGTCGCTCACGCCGAGCTCCTGAGCCAGCTCGTCCGGCTCGGGAGGCCGACCGAGCGCCTGGCACAGGGTTGCCTCGGCGCGATTGAGCGCGGCCGCGATCCGGCGCTGCTTGCGCGTCAAGGGATCGGCTGACCGCAGCTCCTCGAGCATCGCGCCGACCGCGCAGCGCATGGCGTACGCCTCGAAGGCCGCCGGCTCTCCGCTCCGCCAGTTCACCAGCGCGCGGGAGATGCCCAGATTCCCCGCACTGATCAGGTCGTCGACCTCGACGTGGGCTGGCAGGCGCCGCTTGAGCCGAAAGGCAGCGCCGCGCGCCTGGGCACACAGGCGTTGAATGGTGAGGTCGGAGGAGTCGGCGTGGGTTTGATTCGAGCTCATGGCAAACCCTGACTTCTGCAGGGCTCGTGCCAGCTACAGTACTCAATGATTACAGGCGGTTATTCCGGCAAGCTGGCCAGCCCCGGAGAGTGCTTTCAACCCTTCGAGGTGTTTTCGACCGCTGGTTCGACGGGCAGCTCGAGCACGAAGCTGACGCCGGGCTGCCCGGGCCGGGCCTCGACCTGCAAGCTGCCGCCGTGCGCCGCCGCAGCGAGCTGCGCGTGGACCAGGCCGACGCTGGTCGTAACCCCTCTGCGCTTGGCCTCGAGCTGTCCGGATTTCTGCAAGACCTTCTGAAGAAACTCCGCCGGGATGTCAGCGCCATCGTCCGAGAACGTGAGCACGACGCGCGGCCCTTTCGGCGACACTCTGACGCAAATGACACCGCGCCCGCGCGTGCGTTTGATGCACGCCGATACCAGATCATCGACGACACGACGGAACAAGACTTCATCACACACCGCGTGCACGGCATCCGGTGAGTCGACCTCGATGGCGCGCGCCTCGGGAGTCTGCAATTCGCGCAGACTCTCCCGCACCAGCCGCACGAGGTCATGCTTCGCCAGTGACAGCGTTGCGGTGCCCGCTTCCAGGCGGCTGATGTCGAGCAGCATGTCGACCATGCCGGCCAACCTGCGCCCGGAAGTTCGCATGTCCTCCAGCGCTTCGATGGCGTCCTGTTCCCCGCGCTCGGCCAGATCGTCCAGCACGAACTGCACGTTGGCCAGGAGTACCGCCAGCGGGCTCCGCATGTCGTGAGCGACCAGGTGGATCAGATCGTTCTGGGTCTCTTCGAGCTGCTGCAACCTCATCAGCGCGTCGGCGAGCCGCGCCTCGAGCTCGGGCCTTCCGCCTTCGGTGGGTTCGGACGTCATGCGAGAGATCTTTCGAGTGCCCACCGTCTGGAGAGCGTTGACGCAGCAACCCTACGGTGTTTCCGGCGGGTTTGCCCGAGAGAACAGCGGCCCCGATCGAGGCGCAGTCAGGCCGGCGCGCGCGAGGCGCCGCGTCACTCGACGCCGAGGAGCAGTCCCGCCGCCGATGCGACGAGGCCGATGCTGAAAAAGGCCGCGACCGTCCAGGCCAAACCGAGCAGCAGTCCCAGCAAGGTGCGGCGGGTCTTCACGAAGTGAAACGGCAGGCTGAGTGGACCAAACAGCACGATGGCGCTCCAGAAGCTGGCCTCGTTCCACGCCCGGCCCAGCCGCACTTCGTCGAGCTTCCGGAGATCGCGCCGGACGATCCACCACGGGACGAGGATGCCGAGGGCGAGGTCGAGGCAGAGGAGGAGGACGTCCACCGTCAAGGCCTCGACGAGGCTACTGGCCCGTGACGCTCTTCAGGAGTTCCTTGAACGCGGCCTCTTCGCTCGGCTGGGGCGGACCTCCGCGGCGAAACAGCGACGCCTTCTTGGCGTCGGTCTCGCAGCGCGCCGCCTTCGCAAACGCTGCCAACGGTTCATCCAGCGACTGCTTCCCGGCCACTGCCTTGCCAATGTCGGTTGCGGCACCGACGAGTGGCTCACAGCCCGCGCTTGGCTCGGGCAGGCTCATGGCGGGAGGCTCCGTGCAGCAGCTGGTCCGGATGACGGCGAACAACGCCATCTCGTACCAACCCACCTTCGCAAACAAGGTCTGCGCGTCGGTGGGTGCCCCGCCGGCGGCGCCTTGAACGACCGCCACGCGCAGCTTCTCGCCACCGGTCAGCGGGCTGACCTCGGTGCACAACCAGCTCAGGTCTGGGGACTTCTTGAAGGTGTCTTTGGGAAAGTGTGCGCTCACGCAGCTGACCGCGAGGTCCGCACCGCCGCCGCTGTCGCCCTCGCTCTCGCCCGTCACGGCGACTTCACCCAGGCTCACGGCGGAAGCCGCGGCCGGGGGCGCTTCGCGCGGCGCGCTGGTGGTGATCACCGTCACCTTCGGCTTGGCTCGCCACGCAGACACTCCCCAAGCTGCGCCGAGCCCGAGCACCGCGGCCACGACCGCGAAGATCAACGGCGCGCTGCGGCGGGGCCGTGGCGCAACCTCGGTAGGGCCGGATCTCGGCCCCGAAGGCGCGGCTGTTGGCGGGAGGCTTTCGGGCTCGGGGACCGAGGCGCGCGCGCCGGGCAGAGGCGGCACGTCCGGCAGCGGCGGTGGCCGGCTCAACATGCTGGAGTTGCTCGAGCCATCACCGGCGTGATCGGCGAACCAACGCGCGAGCTCGCGGCGCAGCGGCTGGAGGCTGTCACTGCGCTTCGTGGCGTCGGCTGCGAGGGAGTGGAACAACGCACTCTTCAAGAGCGGTGTGTCCACGTCAGAAATCTCGGATTCGGCAGAAAATCCAGCGGCCGGGGCGTCCTTGCCGGTGAGCATGCGGTGCAGGAGCGCGCCGGCGGCCCAGCTGTCGTCAGCGATCGAAGGCGGCCCGTTCGTTCCACGCTCGGGGCACCGATACACGGACGGCCCGAGCCGTGAGGGTGCAAATGCCATGACGGGCCGCGGCCGGCCGTCGGGTTCCATGATCAGTGCAGCCGGCTGCACGAAGCCGTGCGCCGCGCCGACGTTGTGGAGCGCCTGCAGCGCATCGAGCGCCCGCAGCGCAAAGCGGGCGACATCGACCTGCGTGAGGCGCGGCGTGCCGTCCGCGAAGGACTCGACGGTGAGCCCGACCACGTGCTCCGTGAGCAACACGTCGCGGGAGCCGTGGGCGACCAGACCGCGGATGGTCGCGAGGTGGGGGTGCTGGGTGCCAACGCCGTGCCGGAGCGCGTCGGCCTCGGCGAGCTCCGCGTCGAAGACCAGCAGCCGGTCACCGGTCTCCTGGTCCGTTGCCAAGAACGCCGGCCCCGCGCCATCAAAGGCTACGGCTTGGTCGACGCGGAAGCGTTCCGCGATGACCACCCCCGGTTCGAGCGGCGTTTTTGGATCCACCTGAGCATCAGGTTTGTCACTTCCCAGGCGAGCCGTAAAGACCCGCAAGCGGGGTGCTTTCCCGGGCGTGGGAGTCCTCTAGGCAAAACTGCGCTAGATCCGTCTGCACCATGGCGGGTGTTCAGGTGTCCTCGGTCCGCGCTCTCGCGCTCGGCTGGATTCTATCGGCGCTTGCCGCCGGTTGTGGTGGGGACGACCCCGCCTCGGACGGCGCCGCTGACGTCGGCTTTCCAAGCATGGGCTCGCTCAGCGCGGAGTCTGGCAAAGGGAGCTTTCGCTTCGGAGTGGCGAGCGCTGCGACGCAGATCGAGGACCAGAATCCGAACACGGATTGGTACCTGTTCAGCCAGCCGAAGAGCGCGGGGGGCCTCGGTGTCGGCAGCTTCGTGGGGGACGCCGCCAAGGGATATTCGAAGGCCATCGAGGACGTCGCGCTGCTCCAGACGCTCGGTGTCGACTCGTATCGCTTCAGCATCGAATGGGCGCGTGTGGAGCCCAAGCGCGACCAGATCGACGAGGCCGCGCTCGCGCACTACAGCGAGCTGATCGACGCGCTGATCGCCGCCGGGATCCGCCCGATGGTGACCTTGCATCATTTCTCGAACCCGGTCTGGGTCGACGATCCGCGAGACCCGGACTGCGCCAGCGGGCCATCCGATCAGAACTTGTGCGGTTTTGGTCACCCCGTCGGCGGCAAGCTGGTCGTCGACGAGTTTGCCGAGCACGTGAAGCTGCTAGCCGAGCGCCTTGGGGACCGCGTCGACGACTGGGGCACCGTCAACGAACCCATCAACTACCTGGTCGCTTCCTACGGTGTTGGTGTGTTCCCGCCCGGCAAGAAATACATCTTCTCGCTCGTGGACAAGCTCGTGCCGGTGATCAAGGACTACCTCCGCCTCCACGTTGCCGCATACGACGCGCTGAAGGCTGCCGACCAGACGGATGCGGACGGCGACGGAGAGGCAGCGAGTGTGGGGTTGACGCTCTCGGTGGCAGACTGGGTGCCATCCCGGCTGAACCAGCTGAGCGACGATCCGGAAGACATCGCGGCGCGTGATCGCCTGGTCTTCTTCTTTCACTACCTCTTCATCGACGCACTGACCCAGGGTGCCTTCGACAACGACGCCGATGGCGTGCTCGAAGAGCTCGTTCCGAGCTTCGCCGGCAAGCTCGATTGGCTGGGTCTGCAGTACTACCTGCGCTCCGGCGTCACCGGCAAAGGGGGCCTGTTGCAGGTGCTGGCGCTGACCCCTTGTTTTGGCAGCTTCGATTTCGGGTCCTGCGTCCCGCCGACGGATCCCAGCTTTTGTGTGCCGAAAATGGGATACGAGTTCTACGCCCCGGGCGTGAGCACGGTGCTCCAGGCCTTCGGCGCTCGGTACCCGAAGCTGCCTCTCTTGATCTCCGAAGGGGGCATCAGCACGGAGGTCGGCGCGCGCCGACAGGAGAACATCGTGCGAGAGCTCGAGCAGGTGGTGAAGGCGCGCAAGGCCGGCGTCGACGTGCGCGGCTACTACCACTGGAGCCTGTACGACAACTTCGAGTGGGCGGAGGGCTTCGAGCCGCGCTTCGGTTTGTTCCACGTCGACTACGATAGCTTCGAGCGCACTCCAACTGCCGGCGCGACCTTGTTCTCCGACATCACCCAAAATCGAAAGCTGACCCGGGCCATGCGTAGCCAGTTCGGCGGGATCGGGCCGATGACGCCCGAAGGCACTCCCCCCGAAGGCCCTTGCAAGAAGTTTTGAAGCGCGCCCGCCTCCTGGGCGTTCAAAACGACGGGCTCAGCCCGTGCTGGGTGTCCGCGCCGCGCCTTCGCGTGCTGCCGCTGTCGCATCGTCCAGCGCACTGAGCAGCGCCTCCGCTTGTCGAACGGCATCGGAAAGGTCCTCGAATACCGGGCCAGCCTCGTCCCCCAATTCGCTGAGGGGCGTCTCCCGCAGGTAGTCCACGTTGGACTTGATGACCGTGAGCGGGCTGCGAAGATCGTGGACAAACCGCCGGATCAACTTGCCCCAACGTTCGAGCTCGGCCGTGCTGTCCGCTGTCTTCACGTTTGTAACCTCGTTTCGAAGCGTCAGTCGTCGTCGAAGAACATGGGCTCACGCTGGCGCAGGAAGCTTTCGATGCGCTCCGGCGAACCCGCCTCGAGCTCGACGAAGCGGATCCCCATGCCCGGCGGCACGTCACCGCCTTCTTGGTAGTTGCGGATCCAGCGGACCTCCCCCTTGCCCCGGATAGCGCCGCTCGCCCCTGGCAAGAAGATGCAGAGCTCGATCAGCGAGCCCGCGGCCTTGAGCGCGTGGGTCGCGACGAAGATGCCACCGGCCGACAGGTTCTCGGTGAAACCGGCGTAGAAGTTGTGGTCGCTCGAGATGCTCACGTCGAGCTCCACGGCGAAGCGCGCGTTGCCGCGGCGATTGTCGACACAGGGGGCTGCCGACAAGGCGCGGATCCTGGCTTCCTCCGCCGGTGTCCGCTCTTCGCTCGATGCTGGTTCTGATGCCATTGGCTGCTCCTTCTGACCTGGCTGCGCGCGCTTCACCGCCGGGCGACCAGTTGGCCTGATGCACCGGGGCTGCTGTGTCGGGAGATGGGTTTCTGTTCTCCCACGACCTCCACGAAATCGCGCCCCAGCGCCATGCCGTGTTGGTCCTCGATCTCGACGCGCAGCACCCAGGGGCCGGCTCCGCGTTGGGGCATCACGCGTCCGGTGTACCAGCCGCCTTGCGCCTTGAACGCCACTTTGAGCGGCTTCACACCGAGCGTGACACGAGCGCGAGGCTGGATGAACGCGGGCCCCGGGTTCCCCGCGCCATCGACGACGCGAAAGCGGATCTCGATCGGATCTCTCGGCCAGGCGGCGGAGCGCGGCGTGATCTTCAGGTCCGCGCGCAGGTCGCGGGGAGCAAGGCGTGCGCTGGCGAGCTGCTTGGAACCCGGGAAGCGGAAGTGAATGGTCGTCGGTTCGTCACGCAGCAAGCCGGCGGTCGGCGCGGCTCGCACGTAGTGACGCGCGTGACCGTAGGTCATCTCGAGCCCGTCCACGCCGATGAAACTGGCGCGCTGGCCTCGACCCAGGAGCAGTGTCCCGCGAGCGTCGGCATACGCACCTTCCGGCAGGCTCACACCCAGGATGCGCAGCGGGCGAATCAGCGGGCTGCTCTCGAATCCGATGGCGTCGAGCGCGCTGATCGACAGCTCGTAGCTGCCGACGGTCAGGGTCTTGTCCAGCCGAGCTGAGGGCGTCTGGGTCGAGAGCTCCAGCAGGTTCCCTGCTGTCTTTTCGCCCTGCACGCGCACGCGATAGCTCACCGCACCGGGCACCGCGTCCCAGGAGATCTTGCCGAGTTTCGCCGAACCACTCGCCGCGATGGCGAGGCGACCACCTCGCAGGCCCTTGGGTTCGAGGGGCAGCTGTCGTTCGCTGACCTTTCCGCCGTCAACCTGCTGGACGCGGCCGGGTGCCACCGGACGGTAGGCACCGTCGTCGGTGCTCACGGTGGTCGCGCCGAAGACACTCGCGATGGCAGTCTGAGTTGCGGTAGCAGCGGCCAGCGCGCGACCACTCTGCACAATGGCGTTCATGCGCCGCGGCGCCGCCAGGACGACTGCGCTCTTGCTGCCCTTGGGGACCTCGACTCGAATGAAACCCGCGCGCAGCACCAGAGTGTATCCGGCGGTCATGGCGCCTGGGCCGAGGGACAGCGGCTGAGCCGTGGGCAACACGCGCAGCTCGGCGCCGGGTTCGGCGTGCACGAACGGTCCTCCGGGGATCTGCCAACCTGCACCGCCCGGACCCGCCACGGTGAAACCCGCGGCGGTCTTTGTTGTCGTTCCGGAGGCCAGGGTCGGACGCGTGACGTCGGCGGGGGCTGCTGTTGCGATGCTCGCGCCGGCCAGGCAGGCCGCGAGCGTCGACAGGCGGAGGAGGTCAGGCGTCTTCACGATGATCACGAACGGTCGGGGCTCGAACAACTGAAGGGCTGCTCATGCGCTGCGTGCGTCGGCGCTGACGAAGCCCGCGTACTGCCGAATTTCGGCGCGCGCGTGCTCCGAGATGACCGAGAACTCGAACCCGGTCGCGTTGGTTCCACGAATGGTGCGGTTCCAGCGCGAGATGGCTCGCACCTCCGCGATGCGACCGCTGGCGGGCAGTGCGAAGCGGATCTGGACGGTCTCGCCCGCCGGAACTGCACGGTCGCCGACGAACTGGAGCCCTCCCTCGCTCACCTCCTCCAGTCGGCCGTCGACCCGGCTGGCATCCGCCAGGGTGAGGCGCGCCAGGGTGATGTACGGGGCGCGCGGGTGCCGGCGTCGACTGGCGCCAGTGGCGGCGCCGAGGGAAATCGGCGCATCGGCCTTGGTGTCCGGAGCGTGTTCCCCGGCCGCGCGGGGCGGGATTTCTGCGAGCAGGTTGGCGGCGTCGGTGCCGGCAGGAGCCGCGGCCCGGATCGCGTCCTTCAGCTCTTGCATGGACTGGAAGCGATCGTCGGGATTGCGGGCGAGGCAGCGCAGGATCACGGCTTCGAAGCTCGCTGGCACGTCCGAACGCAGCTCACTGATTCGGCGCGGGACTCCGGTCGAGACCTTCAGCAGGACCTCGGCGTACTTGCCTTCGAACGGCACCGTGCCCGTGAGGCACTCGTACAGCGTCACTCCGACGCCGTAGACGTCCACGCGCGTGTCTGTTGACGGGCTCGAGAGCAAGGCCTCGGGTGCCATGTATTCGGGCGTGCCGAGCAGCGAGTGTTCGCGAGTCAGCTTCTCCTGCGGCTCGCTCTCGGCCGCCAGCTGCGCGATGCCAAAGTCGAGGAGCACGATCTGGTGATGTGGGTCTCGCCTCACGAAGACGTTGCTGGGCTTGACGTCACGGTGCACGACCCCGCGCGAGTGGGAGTGGGCCAGCGCGGCGGTGATTTCGAGGCCGACCTTCGCCGTGTCCGCCACGCTCAGCTTGGCGCGCGCGGCGAGCAATCCGGCCAGCGTGCGCCCCTCGAGCAGCTCGAACACGATGTAGGGCACGCCGTCGGCGAAGCCGGCGTCGAGCATGTCGACGATGCCGGCGGTCCGGACCCGGCTGAACGCCTCGATCTCGCGTTCGAGGCGTTTGTTCGAGGTCGCTCCGCCGATCGGGATCTTGATCGCGACCGCGCGTTTGGTCACGAGGTGTTCGGCCGCGAAGACCTCCGCCGCTCCGCCTCGGGCCAAGAGGCGCTTCAGCAGGTAGCGCCCGTCGAGCTTCGTCGCTGCATCGAGCGCGATGGAGGCTGGCGGGGTAGAAGAGCTGGTTTTCCGAGCCTGGAGGTCGTCGAGATTCTGCATGGTGTGTCCCTCGTTGAACGCTTTGCAGGATCCAGACCGGGAGGCGGACGCTGGTATTTCCCCGAGTTCTTGCTCGTTCGGAGGGGCTCGGGCGCGGTCATTATGACCGAAGGGGTCGAAGCGACCCTTCGGCCTCGACCTGCGAATTCGTCAACCGCGCTCGGAGGCCAGCTCGTCCACGACCTGTCGCAGCTTGGCGGCCTCGAACGGCTTGGCCAGCAACCGATTGGGTACGCGCTCCAGAAACTCTCGCGCCAGGGGCGTGAACGCACCACCCGTCAGGAACACGATTCGCGGGAGCCGCTCCGGCGCCTCCTGCCGGAGTTTCTCGTACACGTCGATGCCGGTCATCTCCGGCATCATCACGTCGAGCAGCACCGCGTCGAAGTGTTCGGGTCCGCTGAGGAGCGTCAGGGCCTCGCGCCCGCTGCCGACCCACTCGACCAGGCGCCCTTTCCCGAGGCACCGCCCGACCACCCGACCCATCATGGGTTCGTCGTCCACCACCAATACACGCAGTGCCGAGCGGGGAGGGGTGAGGGGCGCCAAGGTCGAGACCGCGCGGGGGCGCTGGTCGGTCGACGGCAGGCGGATCCTGAACGTCGTTCCCTTGCCCGGCGTGCTCTCCACGTCGATGTCGCCGCCCAGGTTTCGCACGATGTCGCGGCAAATCGGCAGGCCGAGGCCGGTCCCTTGCCCCTGCGGTTTGGTGGTGAAAAAGGGCTCGAAGATCTGCGGCAGATCCTGGGCAGCGATCCCGGTTCCGGTATCGGAGATCTCCGTGACCACGGCGTCCGTCGCCGGGTACACCCGGACGCGGATCTCGTTCGAATCGGCGCTCCCGACCGGGATGGCGTGGGCCGCGTTCGTGAGGAGGTTCAGGAACACCTGGCCCAGGCGTGCTTCGTTGCCCAGCGCGTAGGGGACGGTCTCGTAGTTCTTCACCAGTTGAGCGCGGTGACGGATCTCGTTCCACACCATGCTCAAGGCTGCGTCGATCACACCCTCGAGCTTCACCGGCCCGTCTTCCAGGTTCTCCGGGCGGGCAAATGACCGCAGGTCTTGCACCACGCTCTGAACACGGCGCGAGCCTTGACGAGCGTCGGTCAAGGCTTCGCGAATGGACCTGAGGCCTTCCTCGATGCGGAACACGACGTCCAGCAGCGCGGGATCGATGGCCTGCGAGGTCAACCGCGCGATGCTCTGCTCGAGGTCCACGGCCTGGCGTAGGGCAACGTCCACGTTGGCGGTCACGAACGAGAGCGGGTTGTTGATCTCGTGGCCCATGGCGGCGGTGAGCAGCCCGACGCTCTGCATGCGATCGGCCTGCATCATGCGGGCGACGAGCTCCCGCTGTTGAGAGACGTCCTTGGCCAGCACCAGCGTCGCCGGCTCGCCGTCGAAGTGCACGGGCATCGACTGAACGTCGCTGAGCCAGGAGCTGCCATCGGCACGACGCAGTCGTGTGCCCTGCGCAGGCGTGGGCGCGGGATTGTCGGAGTCCGATGTTTGATTCAACCCGCCCTCCTCCGCGTCTTCGCTGTGAAGCAGAGACGCAAGTGTCCGCCCCACGAGCTCGCCGGGTTCGCGGTAGCCGAGGTAGGCGAGGAGCGCCTGATTCACCCACAATACGACCCCCTCGCGGTGCACCGCGATGGAATGCGGGAAGCGCGCCATCACGTTCCACAGCTCGTGTTCGGAGCTCCGCTGGGCGGCCTCGGCGCGCAGCATGTCGGTGATGTCGGTGCAGGTGAGCACCGAGCCGCCCTCGGGCCTCGCCGACACCTCCACCTGCAGCGTGGCCTCCGCGCCTTCGAGCCGCGGGCTGCAGGAGCAGCGAGTTCGAAAGGCCTTGGCCTCTCCCGTGAGCACGGAGCGCACACCACGGATGCTGTCCTCGACGCTCCGATCGCGGATGGCCAACCGTTCCAGCGTGGCCAGTGCGTCGGCGCCCGGTTTCAGCTGCGCGACGAGGCAGTCCAGGTCGAGTGCGAGCTCCCGCCACGCGCGATTGGTCGTGCTCACGAGGCCCCGCCGGTCGACGACGGCCACCGCGAGGGGCACGGCCTCCAGGCTCGACGCCGGGTCGCCGAGCGCGCGGCGGGCGCCTCGCCGTTCCACGGCAACGCGGGCGGAGGCGAGCAGTGCGTCAGCGCCGAGGTTCTGTTTGGATAGGTACTCGTCCGCGCCGCGCTGGATGGCGGTCGCCGTTGGAGCGGCTCCCGCCTCGGCCCCCAGCACCACGATTGCGGTGTCGGGCGCATGGCGGTGGACGGCGTCGAGCACATCGAGCTGCGCGGAGGAGTCGATGTCGATCAAGAACACAGCGTAGGGAGTCGCGGAGAGCAGACGCTCGGCCTCGCTGAGCGCTCCGACCAGATCCCAGGTCAGCCGCGCCGGAGTGAAGCCGCGGGCCAGCTCGATGAGCCCGGCGTCGCGGGTCAGCAGCAGGGCTACGAGGGCGTCTTGCTCCATCACGGCGTCTCCGGTTACGCAGTGCTCGGCCAAGGGAGAGTCCCGTAGCGGCGGGTCGAATGCAAATACTTCAGCGGATGGGCATGGCCAATCCGCTGTGGCACGAGCGCCCGCGATGACATTGTGCTGATTCCGCCCAGTTGACTGCCGAAACGGTAGGTCGGTGCAGATCGTCCGGACGGGTGTCGTGCTGATGACCGCGCGCGCTTCGGCGGGAGCCTCGCGCCAACGCACGCGGACGACTTCGGCCGAGGGCGACGGAGCACTCGCGCTGTTGCGACGCGCGCCGTCGCAGGGTCGAGATCACGGCTCGAGCACCTCGAGCGCCTTCGCCAGCTGGCGCGGGCTCGCACGGTCGCGAGTCGCCCGGCCAGTTCGAGGGTCAACTCAGGCGACGCCGACGAGCACGCAGGCACCTGGTCCGACGATCAGGCCTTTCACTCCGACGAGGCTCGATTGCGCCCCGTGCTTGCTGCCAGATGGCCGAAAAACTCGGCACCGCACCGCCCAGAATGGCAAGATCGCCCCCGTCATGGCGCGCGTGTGGGGAGTCTTCTCGGTGGGGGCGTTGCTCTTTTTCCCGGCGACCGCGCTGGCTCAGTCCGAGCCCGCGCCCGCCGCCCCGGTTCCGGCGCCAGCGCCGAAGGCCGACAAGACGGTCGTGGTGATCTTGGATGCGTTCGACGACGAGACGGAGAACGCGAAGCTCCGCGCGAAGATCTATCAGGTCGCGCGGGAGCGGGGTCTCACGCCGGACGGCAAAGCCGACGTCCGCGGTGCGGCTGAGCAGAAGGACGCGATGCAAGCGGGGCACGTCTCGACGGAGGCCGGGCCGCTCGAGAACGTGAGGCAGGCCCTCGGTGCAGCCGTGTTGATCCGCATCTCGAAGGATCCGGACGGCGTTCGTGTGCTCGTCGTCAGGAACGGGGACGCCAAGAGCAAGGTGATCGCGGGGGCGGACGCCGCGACCGAGGCCGTCGCGGAGCTGCTCGGGGGGGGCGACAAGGCGAAGTCGGCGGGACCTGCGGCCACGGCCACCGCGGATCCAGCGCCGCCGTCCCAGGGGATCTCCGCCGGTTTCATCCTGAAGCGCCCCAAGAAGGATGACGAGCCGGACTACGGCGACTCCAAGGTGTTGTCGGCGGCGTGGCAGAAACGCGGCGGGGCGCGGGTGAGCTACGGTGCCCACGCCCAAGCCACCGGCTTGATCATTCCGAAGACTCAGTACCTCGGGCAGAACCCGGAGACGGGCGAGATCGAGCTGGGAAAAAAGACCACCTACGGCGTCGGCTTGGGGCTCGGCCTCGATCTGTCCGTGATGTACCTGCCGCTCCCCGAGCCTGCGAGCGGCTCCACCTCGTGGGCCGCGTTTCGCGCCGGGCTGCGCTTCGACCTCAGCGGCCTCTACGTGCGACCCCCGCTGAAGTACAGCTACAAGACGGACGCGGGTGCGGTCACGGCGCGCGATACGAAGTACGACAACATCGCGTACCTGTATGGCGTCTTGCCGATGGAGCTCGGCGTCAACTTCGGCTTCGGCGACTTTCGACTGCCGACGTTGTGGCGGGGCGTGGTGCTTGGTATCGCGTACGCGCCGTCCTTCATCTTCTCGCTGAAGGTCGGCGCAAAGGAGGACGCAACGAGCTCCGATTTCAACTACGCAGGTTTCGAGCTCTCCGCGGACATCACCAAGCTCGAGGTGAGCGGTGGTTCGCAGCCGCAGATCAGGCTGTCCGCGCTCGTCCTGCCGCGTGTGAAGAACGACCTGCCGTGGCTCGCGTCCTTCGGTGTGGGCGCCGTCTGGTATTGAGGGGGTGAATGGTGAGGGTCCGGGCTGGCACGAGTGGCTTCTCCTACCCCGAGTGGCGGGGCTCGTTCTACCCAGCGGAGCTTCGCCCGGAGCAGATGCTCGAGCACTATGCCGCGCGCCTGCCGGCGGTGGAGGTGAACAACACCTTCTATCGCATGCCCAAGCCAGCGGTGCTCGAGGGCTGGGGCGCGGTGACACCGCGGGACTTTGGTTTCGCGCTCAAGGCGTCGCGACGCATCACGCACATCGGCAAGCTGCGCAACGTGGCGGACTCCGTCGACTACCTCGCGAAGGTGAGTGCCGCGCTGGGCGAAAAGCGCAAAGTAGTCCTGTTTCAGCTGCCGCCGGTGCTGCGGCGCGACGACGCCTTGCTGGCGGATTTTCTGTCGCTGCTTCCGGCGGGGTTCAGGGCGGCGCTCGAGGTTCGTCACGAGTCGTGGTTCGATGACAGCGTGCTGTCCGCGCTCCGCGCGCACAACGTGGCGCTCGTTGCCGGGGATCCGGACGAAGGGGGGCCCTCGGCTCCACTCGAGGCCACAGCAGATTTTGGCTACCTGCGCCTGCGCGGCGCGGAGTATGCGGCGGCTGACCTCGCCGCCTGGCACACGCGCATCAGAGAGCTGCCCTGGCAGGAAGTGTACGTGTTCTTCAAACACGAGACCCTGGGCCCCGAGTACGCCCTGGCGCTTCAGGCGCTGGCGGACGGCGCAACCAGCCCAGCGAGCGCACCGGCGAAGGCCGCGCCGGGACCTGGGCTCTCGCGCGGCAAGGAAGCGCGCCCCGGGCTCGCTCAGGCCCAAGCCGTGGCGCCGAAGAAACGTCGGCGCGCGCCCGGCGGGAGTAGGTAGAGGGAGACGGCCTCGACCGCGAAACGAGCCACGCCGCACCCATCGCA
Organism: Myxococcales bacterium; assembly: GCA_016706225.1. NCBI lineage: Bacteria > Pseudomonadati > Myxococcota > Myxococcia > Myxococcales > Myxococcales bacterium. The sequence goes on along the minus strand of JADJKB010000021.1, from coordinate 1,379,619 downwards.
TGTCCGACTCGCGCCATGTACGAGAAGTACCTGCGCCGGCTGGCCCGGGCAAGCCAATCACGATGTCGAGCGGGAGCGCGCCGCTCGAGTGGGCGCGGAGCGCGGCGCGAACATTCGCGCGTGCTCGCTTCGTTCGCCTCACCCCTGCGGCCAGGGCCCCATCGAGAGCGGAGCGTCCGACCGATCCGGCAGGTCCGGCTCCAGCTCGACGCGGTGCTCTTCGTAGCCGTAGGCGGTCGGCGTCAGCTCGATCAGCGTGTGCAGCGGGATCGGGACGTGGGGGCACTCCTCCTGGGGGCGCCCGGTCAGATAGCCGTAGAGCGCTCGGATGATCGCCTGGTGCCCCACCAGCAAGATCGGCTGACGCTGGCGCTCGATGTCCACGATGACCGGCTCCAGCCGCAAGATCACGTCGGCGTAGGACTCACCGCGAGGGTAGCGATAGCGGAACTTGTTGCCGACGCGCGCGCGGTACTCGTCCGGGAGATTCTGCTTGATCTCGTCGTAGGTCATGCCGTCGCAGACCCCGGCGTCAATCTCGTCCAGCGCACGGCGAGCGATGGGCCTTATTCCCAGCTCCGCGGCGGTCTGGATCGCGCGCTTGAGTGTGCTCGTCCAGACCACCAGCCGGTCGGTGCCCGGTTGCTGTCGCATGAACTCCGCGAGGCTCCGGGCGTAGGCAAAACCGCGGGGTGAGAGGTTGCTGTCGCCGCCGATGCGGTCGCTGGTGTTGAACAGGCTCTCGCCGTGGCGCGTGAGCCAGATCTTGCGCCGCCCCGGGTGCACGTTCATCAAGAAGAACATCAGGCGCGCGCTGAAGTAGCCTTCCATGTGGTTGACCACGACCTGGCGCCCGACGTCGATGATCTTGACGTAGCTCCTCTCTGGTTCGTCGACCGGTTCGTAGGTGCGCTCGTAGGCCGCGATCCGAGCGCGGAAGTCCCGGACGGCTTCCTCCGGGTCCACGTCGGCGTAGTCGGGCGAGCGCAGTTTGTTGTCGCGCACGTTGGCCTCGACGACGGCTTCGTCTTCACAAATGCTCTCGACGAACACGACCTGAACACCCACGGCACGACAGCGGTTCCAGATGATGTCGCGGCGTGACTTCTCCGTGTTCGTGGCGTCGTAGATTGCCACTTCGCCCCCGCCCGCCAGCCACTCGAGCACGTCGTCGAGCGCCCGCATGGCGATCCCCTCGCGCAGCTCGGTGTTGCGCTCGTCGGAGTGGTCGAAGAAGCTGGCGGGCTGGCGCGCTCCGACCTGCGAGCGGCGGTATTCACCGACGTTGAAGGTGCGGGTGTCGTACCCGAGCCAGGACAGGTAACGCGCGATCTTGCGAGCGATGTAGGTCTTGCCACGCGCGGGCAGGCCCACCATCACCAGGATGTGTTTTGGCAGCTCCCTGCCCTCGGGGATCATCGGCGCGCTCCTTCGGCTTCACTCACTTGGCCCGCTCGTCGCAGCGCGCGACCTCGCTGGCATTACTGGCAAACTGCACACAGTCGAACTGCGCTCGAGTCCCGTGTTGCATGCAGTGGTCGACGGTATTTCTCTGCTGTTTGCTGTTCACCCTCCCGAGCTCCTTGTCCCTGAGCTCGTTGAGGCGAATCGTCATCTGTACACACTCGCCGCGGCTGAGCTCCCCGGCCGGGGGTTCAGCACCCGAGAGCTTGTCGCAGCCGAGCAGCAGGAAACAGACAGCCAACAGCTCGACGCGCACACGATGAGTCTGGCGGTCTCCACGATCAGCGTCAACTCGAGCGCGGACACACGGGTGCCACGACCCGGACTGGCCCGTGTCGCGATTCTTGCCTATGCTTGCCTGATGTTCGAAAAGCTCAGCCGTCTCGGGTTCGCGGCGGTCTCCTTGGTTGCCTCTCTCGCGCTCACCGCCTGTGGAAACGACAGCGAGAGCTCCCCCTCTGGGACGGGCGGAAGCGGTGGCAGCGCCGGCGCTGGCGGCAGCGCCGGCGCACCGGACATTCCCTCGGTGGGCGAGCTGCGGACCGTCGAGCCCGGTGGCGACACGATTTGTTCGCGCGGCACTCCGTTCCGCTTCTTCGTCGAGGGCGGCGATCCGAAGAAGATCGTGATCGACTTCCGTGGTGGTGGTGCGTGCTGGAATCAGCTCACCTGTTCGATCTCGGACGCCATCTTCGAGCCCGAAGCCCCGACCGAAGTGCAGGTCAAGGCTTTCCTTGCCGGCGGCGCCGGGGGCATCTATCGCTTCGACGACCCGAAGAACCCGGTCGCGGGCTGGACGCTGGTGCACATTCCCTATTGCACGGGTGACGTGCACTGGGGTGACGCCGTCAAGGAATACGCGCCCGGGCTGACCATCAATCACAAGGGCTTCGTCAACTCCCAGACGGTCCTCAAGTGGGTCTATGAGCGTTATCAGCCGGATGAGATCCTGGTCACCGGCTGCAGCGCCGGCGCCTACGGTGCCATCGGGCACGCGCCTTACGTGGCGGATCAGTACCCGAACGCCAAGATCAGCGTCGTCGCGGACTCGGGCTGCGGCATCGTCAGCGACACCTTCTTCAAAGACAGCTTGCCCAACTGGAATGCGCAGATCCCGCAGCAGGTCCCGGATTTGAAGGGCAAGGACATCACGACGTTGACCATCGTCGACCTCTACGTCGCGATCGGAAAACACTACCCAAACATGCGCATTGCCGAGCAGACGACCGCCTTCGACAAGGATCAGACCGGTTACTACACCGCGATGGGTGGTGATGCCGCGGATTGGTCGGGCAAGATGCAAAAGTCGCTGCTCGACATCAGCGCCGCCGCGCCGAACTATCGTTTTTTCCTCTCGCCCGGGCCGCTCCACTGCCTGCACCCGTACGACGCCATGTACGAAAGGAAGAGCGAGGGCTCCCCTTACGTCGATTGGCTCGAGCAGTTCCTGCACGGCGCGACGTCACCTTCCAGCGTCGGCTGCACGGACACGTCCTGCAAGCAGGACCCGGTCTGCGATGCGTGCCTGAAGGGCGGCACGGCGCCGGAGTGCACGTGGTGCAAGGACTGGACGGGGCAGTGAGGGAGAGGTAGCGGGACCCGGGCGCCCGGCATCGCAGATGGAAATTGCGGGCGCCCCGCCGCCGACCTAGGCTCGCGCCGCCGTGTACTTTCAAGACCTGATCCTGACGCTGCAGAAGTTCTGGGCCGAGCGTGGCTGCCTGATCGTGCAGCCGTACAACTCGGAGGTGGGCGCCGGCACGTACAACCCGGCGACGTTCCTGCGCTCACTGGGACCCGAGCCATGGAACGTGGCGTTCGTCGAACCCTCGCGGCGCCCGACCGACGGACGGTACGGCGAGAACCCGAACCGCTTGCAGCAGTTCCACCAGTTTCAGGTGATCCTGAAGCCGAGCCCGCTCGACATTCAGGATCTGTATCTCGAGTCGCTGGTGGCCCTGGGGACGAATCCCCTCGAACACGACGTGCGTTTCATCGAAGACGACTGGGAGAGCCCGACCCTGGGCGCCTGGGGCCTCGGCTGGCAGGTCTGGCTCGACGGGCTCGAGATCAGCCAGTTCACCTACTTTCAGCAGTGCGGCGGCTTCGACATGAAGCCGGTCAGCGGTGAGCTCACCTACGGGCTCGAGCGCATCGCGATGTATCTGCAGGATGTCGACAACGTGTACGACCTCGCCTTCGACAAACAGGTCAAGTACGGCGAGATCTATCAGCGCGCCGAGTGGGAATGGAGCACGTACAACTTCGAAGAGGCCGACGTGAAGGCGCACTTCTTGGCCTTCGATCATGCGGAGGGCGAAGCCAAGCGCCTGCTCGAGCGCGACGAAGATCCGCTGAAGAAGCTGGTGCTACCTGCCTATGACTGTGTCGTGAAGGCCGCCCACGCCTTCAACGTGCTCGACGCACGCGGAGCCATCGGTGTCACCGAACGACAGCGCTACATCTTGCGCGTGCGCACGCTGGCACGGGCCGTCGCGCAGGGCTGGATGGCCCAGCGCGAAGCGCTCGGTTTTCCTCTGCTGCGTGGGGTCGACCGCGCGGCCGAGTGAGCGATCGACGGCGACTTCTCCCGCGAGGCGGGCGTTGGCGAGCGCGAACCCATGATTCGCGCTAGCTTTCTCTGGTGATGGGGCAAAAAATCCGGCTCGTTCTGGCCCTCTCGGGCCTCGCCTTGGCCTTCGCCTGCACCAACTCGTACGACGAATTCGAATTCGGCGGCGGTGCGGGAGGCAGCGGCAGCACCGGCGGCGCAGCCAGCACCGGCGGCGCGGCCAACACCGGCGGCGCGGCCAACACCGGCGGCGCGGCCAACACCGGCGGCGTGGCCAACACGGGTGGCGTGGCCAACACCGGTGGCGCGTCGGGGTGCAATCCGGGTGAAGAGAGCTGCGGAGGGGTTTGTGTCGACCTGCTCACGAGCGTGACTAATTGCGGGTCGTGTGGACAGGTCTGCGCGACCGGGCTGACCTGCGGACAAGGCCGCTGTCGCTGCACCGAAGCGTCGCAGTGCGGTGGTGCCGGCGGCCCCGCGGTCCATTGCAACAAGGAAGGCCGCTGCGAGTGTGACAACAACACCTGTCGCCCCGGTGAGACCTGCGGCAACTCGGGCGGCAATCTGGATTGCTCCTGCAACGGGGGCTCCAACTGTGATTCCGGCGAGACTTGCTGCGCCAGCGGCTGCGCGAACCTCTGGAGTGACGAGAACAACTGCGGTGCTTGCGGGCACGCCTGCGGTGACGGCCAGGAGTGCAAGAACAACAAATGTGTGAACTGAGCCGCGGCCGCGCGTGAAGCGTGAGGCCCCGCCCCGGAGTATTTCGCCTACTTGCAGGCGCCGCTCAGCGAAACTCGGAACGCGCTGAGGCGTGCGCTGAACACTCCGGCTTGCACTGCGGGATCAGCGCCGAGGATCGCCTCGGCGGCTGGGCGATCTGCCGCGCGGAAGACGACGATGCCGGTATGGGGCGGATCGGTGCTGGGGCCCGCCAGGATGAGCACGCCGCGCTCCGTGAGCCCCTTCAGGTACTGGAAGTGTTTTTCGATCATCGCCTCTTCGTCGGCGGTGGGCGTGCTGACCATCTCCGGTCGTCTGGGCTCGATGAAGTACACGAAGGTGGGGGTAGCGGGGGAGGTCATCGCGGTCGGAGTCTGGCAGGACTCGGCGCCGCGGGGCAGGGGCGTGGCGGGCGCGGGTGCCGTGTGCAGGCCGAGTCGTTTCAGTTCCGCCAGGGTCTCGAGCACCTGGTTCACATGTACCGCCGGATCTACCTCCGGGAAGATCCTGCGAATCACACCCTGCGCGTCGATGATGAAGGTCGTGCGCGAAGCGTAACCCTTTGCGTCCTTCGGCACGCCGTACGCCGCGAGCACGCGGCCTTCCGCGTCGCTCAGCAGCGGAAACGGCAACGCGTGCATGCGTTTGAATGCGGCATGGGACTCGACGCTGTCCAGGGAAACACCGACGACGAGCGCGCCGGTGGCACTCAGGCGCTGCCACTCGTCGCGAAACGCGCAGGCTTCGCGCGTGCAGCCCGGCGTGCCGTCTTTCGGGTAGAAATACAGGACCAGGGCGTGTCCGCGAAACTCGCTCAGCGCGCGCAGCTTGCCGGTCTCGTCCGGCAGCGCGAACTCGGGGGCGGCGCTGATGTGAGCCAGGCCCGCGCCGCCCGACGGCGTTCGGCTCCTCGGCGCGCAAGCGACCAGCGAGGTGAACCCGAGCAAGAGCACGAGAGCGCGCAGCGACCACATGCGCGGAGGCGTACGCGCGGGCAGCGCCCAGCGCAAGCGGCGATCAGCGGTCGAACGAGAGCACGGTGAAAGCGTCGCCGCCGTCATCGGACTCGGCCGGGCGGGAACGCTTGACGAGAGAATGCGCCGACAGGTGGGCTCGCACCGCGAGCTTCAGAGCGCCGGTCCCATGGCCGTGCAAAATATACGCGACCCGCTCGCCGACCCTCAGCATCTGATCGACGAAGGCGTCGACCGCGTCCAAGGCCTCGTCTACCCGCTGCCCACGCAGGTCGAGTGTGTTGTCGGTCGTGCGTACGGGGACAAAGCCATCCTGGACCTCGAGCGCGGCCTTGGGCAATACCTTCTTGGTTGCCTGTTTTGCGCCGGGCGGTTTCGCCTTCGCCACTTCGAGCTCGTCGATCCGCACCGTGAGCTTGATCGAACCTACCGCCACCTTGAGCACACCCTTGTTCGGGGGATCGATGACCTCCCCGTGCTGTCCCAGCTGTTTGAGAAAGACGCGGGTTCCGACGCTGAGATCCGCCTCGGCCGCAGGCCGTTGGCCGGTGCGCGCGGGCATTGGAGCTCGGGTGGCCAGCTCGAGCGCTCCGCCCAACGCCACCTGGCGGGCGGCCTCGTTGACGCTCTTCTCGGCTTGTTTCAGCTCGCTGCGACTCGCATCTCCGCGGTCGACACGGTGTTTGGCGGCCTGCAACTCGGCGCGAGCTCTCCGCACCTCGGCCAGGAGCTCGCGGGACTCGGCGGCCAGGAGTGCCCGCTCTTCAGCGCGGGCCTTGGCCCTTTGCTCTTCGATCTCGGCGGTGAGCAAACGTTGCCGTCGCAGTTCCTCTTCAGCATCACGTCGGGCCGCTTCCAAGGTCGAGCGCTCCGCTTCGAGCTTCTGCACCAGCTCTTCTCGATCGAGGGCCCGGTGAGGCAAGAGCTCCTGGGCCCGCTCGATGACCTGGGTTGGAACGCCATAACGCAGCGCCACGGCCAGCGCGCTCGACGCACCAGGAACGCCGATGGTCAGACGGAAGGTCGGTTCCATCTTGCCGAGGTCGAAACCCATGGACGCATTGATCAGCGGGCCACCGCCGGCGCCGAGCTCCTTCAGGCGTTCGTAGTGGGTCGTAACCGCCACGGCGGCGCCCCGTTCCACCAGCGCCTCGAGCAACGCCGCGGCCAGCGCCGAGCCTTCTTCGGGATCCGTTCCGGCCGCAACCTCGTCCAGCAGCACCAGCGCGCGATCACCGGACCGCTCCAAGATCGAAGCCAGGTTCTTGACGTGGGCGCTGAAGGTCGAGAGGGAGAACTGCAGTGATTGTTCGTCACCGACGTCGGTGAGCACGGGCTCGAAAAAACCGAGCTCCGACCCGGGCTCGGTCGGGACGGGGATGCCGGCCCGCACCATCCAGGCTGCGAGGCCCAGCGCCTTCAGTGCGACCGTCTTTCCACCCGCGTTGGGCCCGGAGATCACCAGCGCCGTGCCGCCGGCGAGCGTGATGTCGTTCGGGATGACACGGATGCCCTGCATCACGAGCAGCGGGTGGCGCATGGAGGTCAAGGCTGCGTGCGGCGCGTCCGTCGGCATCAGCGCGATGCTGCGGGTCTCCTCAGCGAAGCGGCAGAGCGCCGCCAGGCGGTCGGCCTCCAGGCAGGCTTCGAGGGCGGCCGCGAGCTCGGGCGCGTGGCGCGTGACCTCCGCGGACAGCACGGCGAGGACCCGCGCCACCTCCCGCTCGACCTCTGCTTCGGCGACCTTCAGGCGGTTGCCGAGTTGGGTCACCTCTTCGGGTTCGACGTAGAGCGTGGCGCCCGAAGCGCTGGACCCGAGCACGATGCCGTTGACGCGCAGGTGAGCGTCGGAGCGCACGGGCAGCACAAAACGACCGTCGTGCTCCGTCCAGTAGTCGTCGCGCAAGACCTCGGAGTAGCGCCGCATCAACTGCGAGAGTCGTGAACCGAGCTCGCGTCGCACCTCGCCGACGCGGCGTCTCGCATCGCGGAGCGCGGGTGAGGCGGAGTCCGCGACGCTGCCGTCTGCTTCGATCGAGCTCGACAGAAGCTCGGCCAGTGGCTCGAGGGATGCAGCGCTGCCGAGCGCCGCCGCGAGCGACGGACGCGGGACCGTCTGCGCCTGTGCGTAGGCTCGCAGCGTGCGGGAGGCCTCGAGCAGGCGGCTGATGTCCCGCAGCTCCTCCCCGCTCGCGACGCTGCCCTTCGCGACCCGCGGGAGGGATTGGTCCAGCTCGGGCAGGCCTCGGGCCGGGATGGGCGCGTCGTCGACGCTTGCCGCCAGCGCCTCCGCCGTGAGGGTCATCCGGGCGCGCGCCGCCGCGACGCTGCGCTCCGGTCGGAGCGCTCGCATGCGGGCCGCTGCTGACGTCGAGACACACGAGCCTGCCAGGTGGTCGAGCAAGTACCCCCACTCGAGGTCGTGGGACGTGCGCTGCTCTGCGGCATCGCCGCCGCCGTTGTCGGGGTGCAGGTCCACGGCGGCGCCGTATGACACGACCCAGGGAGCGGCGCTACCACGGCCCTGATCGGTAGTCGGGCCGGCCAGCAGCAACGAAGCGACGCGTTTTCCCGCCTCGCCCGGCTCTCGGCCGCTGTCGCGGCCTCGTGGCGGTCGTTCCCCCTCAAGCGTCGGTCCTCGGCCGCTCGCGCGGCCTGCGGGTGGACGCGGGGGGAAGGCGTCAGCGAGAACTGGGAGGCCAGCGCCGAGGACCGAGCGGTCGGCGAAGGCAGCGGCGGAGAGAGGAGCGCAAGGAAGCAGAAGTAGTCACTCTGCGGCGCAGGGCGAGTTGATGCCCGCGTGGACGTCGCATCTCGTCGCCTGGGAGCAAGCGCTTCCGCCGCCTCGGCTCGGACCGGCCCGGCGAGCACACCGCGCTTGACGGACGCTCGTCCGGGCGTGAGTGTCCGGGTGTGATCGAGCCGGCGGACCACGAAGCCGGGGGGCCTCCTTCTTCGGGTGCCGCACCTCTCCGCTTCGGTATCACCCTGGCGTCCGGCCTCACGGCAGCGGACGAGCCCGAGGCGGCGGAGCCGGTGCTCCGCGCGCGCCTGTACGCGTTCTGCACCTCCCTGTCCATGGCTTCGGGGCTGAGCATCGAGCCGCGAGATTTCGAGCACTACCCCGCGCTGCTCGACGCCATGGCAGGCGGCGAGCTGGAGTTGGCCTGGCTGCCGCCAATCGTCGCGTTGCGGGCTGCGGCCGGCGGCAGAGCGTTGCCGATCGCGTTGCCAGCGCGACGCGGCGTCTCGACCTTTCACTCGGCGCTGTTCACCGGAGTGGGCTCCCCATTTCAACGACCGTCCGATCTGAAGGCTGCCCGCGTCGCCTGGGTGGATCAGCAGAGTGCGTCCGGGTACTTGGTCATTCGCGCGGCGCTCCGCGCTCAGGGCGTCGATCTGGAGCAAGCCTTCGGCGAGGAACATTTCTTCGGCTCTCACGAGGCGGTCGTGCGGGCAGTGCTCTCCGGGACGGCGGATGTCGGAGCGACGTTCCTGCACCACGACGAGAGCGGCGCTGGCGTGTGGCGCGCCGGTTGGGGAGACGCGAGTGTGCACATCGTGGCGCGGGTCGGCCCGATCCCATCGGACGTGATCGCCGCCGGGATCCACGTGCCGGCCGCGCAGCTTCGCCAGATTCAAAGCGCGTTGACCGGGGGTGAACACCCGGATCTCACGCAGGCAGGTCGGGCCCTGATGGAAGCCGACAAGTTCGTGACAGCCGAAGCCGAACACCTCCAGGGGCTGGAAAATCTGCTGGATTTTCTGGAGGACGCCGCAAAACCCTGGCAGTCCATCTTGCCGCCGCCGAACGCACGTCTCGTCGAGCCTGGAGACTGACAAGAAGACTCGGCCATCCTCATGCCGTATCGCACCGCCCCATCCAGCGTCGTGCCGAGATCTTACGCGGAGTTGTTTGCCCCGGCCGTACCGCTCATTGCGACCGACGATCTCGAGCTCGACTACGAAGTCTTGCCTTGGAAGCGCATCGTCGTCTCGCTCCGGTGGCGACCCCCGGCAGTTTCCCGGCTGATCGAGCGACTGATGCTGCGCTTCGAGCTTGCGTTGAAGGTGGTTCACTCGAGCGAGCTCGATTCCGGACGCTATTCGGTTTCGGTGGGGCAGCGCGCCCTCCGCTTCAGAGAGACCGTCGACGCCGACGGCGCGAGCCGGACGTCGCCGTTCGAGACGCTCGACCGCCCTGGGCTGATCGAGATGCGGGCCGGTCGTTCGGCGTTCGTGGTCGAGGACGGTGTGTGCTCGTTCCGCGCCTCGGGTTACGATCCGGCGGAGCTGCCGCTGCGCTTCGAGAGCGCACACGGACAGGTGCTCGTCGACCTGCCGCCGTTGCTCGGCCGCGAGTGGCAGGCGAAGCGGGTCTGAGCTCGCGGCGCCCTCGCGGACCTCGACCTCAGCTCACGCGCACACTCACCTGGACCTTGGAAAAACCGAGGGCTCGCAGCAGGTCCTCGACTGTACGGCTCGCGTTCTTGGAGGCCTTGTCCAGGATGCCAGCCTCGGTCGCGGCGGCGGTGAGCTCCTTTTCGGCGCGGGCTCGGGCTTCGCTTTCCAGACTCGTGCTGTGTTTGGCGAGCAGATCCGTGCGACGGCTGTGGACGTAGGTCTTCCCGCTGTCGAGCCGCGCCGAGAGCACGCGCGCGGGCGGAAGCTCGACGGTGACCTGCTTGGTTGCCGAGTCGACCTGCACGGCGGCCGCATCCAGCTCCGAGAGATCGACGCCCGCCACCACGTCTCCGGCGACCACCAGGAGCAGCGAGTCCTCCGCGCTCAGGAGGCCAAAGGCGTGGGTCTGGACGTCCTTCACGTCCATGACCCGCTCGAGGTGGTACTCCGCGCTCTCCAACCGCGACAGCTCGCGGATTGCCGTCACGACGTTCGGGCTGGGGCGCACCACGGTCACCGAGCGGGTCAGTCGTGGCAGCAGCAGCGTCGGTGAGACATCGAGCCGCTGGAGGCCGACTCCCGCGGTCATACCAACCGCGACCAGCGCAACTGACAGCATCCACCTCGCGCCGCGCCCACGCGCAATCCTGCTCGGAGTCTCGTTCATCCCCCCAAGGTAGCGCGAGAGCGAGCGCTGTCGATGTGTGACAGCGCTGCCATGCGAACGCGGCTTCGCGTTCGCGCGTGCGGCTCACTCTGCGGCGGGCTGTGCCGGTTCCGATGACGACAGTCCGAGCATGGGCTCCCGGTGTCCGATGCGCAGCGCGACCTTGACACCAACGCGGCCCGCGTCGGTGTCGAGCGCCGCAGCGAGCCCGAGCAGATTCTGGCAAGCACGGCCGCTCGCTGCATCCGACAGGGTCAACACGAGCTCACCGCCGCCGGACTTGGAGAGACGCGCCAGGAGTCCCCGCGCGAGCACACTGCGCGACGCAAAGGCCGACGCGTCGATGCGCTCGTTGGCGACGATCACCGCGGTCCCGACGTGCCAACCGGTGGCCTCCACGCGGGCGATGCGATTCGCAACCTGCGTGACCAGTGAGGTAGGCTCCCCCTCGTAGTGCTGGGCGACCACGACGAGGTCACCCCCTTTGCCGGGTTCCAGCCACCTTGGCCAGCTCGCACCGAACTCGATTACCACCAGGGTTGTTTCGCGCGTCATGGGGGACTTCGTGGTCACCCACGGGGGATAGGGCGAGGGCGGCGAAATGGCCAAGCAAACGCCCGACATCGCCAGTGGCGGCCGCCGACAAAAGGCGTACGCTGGCGGCCATGGCCGTTGGGCGTTTGTCAGGCTTAATAGGGGTTTGTGCGGTCCTCGCCACGGCGTGCGCGGCGGACGACTCCGATGTCGGCGGCGTCGGCGGCACATCGGGCTTCGGCGGCGTCGTCAGCGGCGGTTCCGGTGGCACGGGGGCCGGCGGCAGCGGCGGGCAGACCGGCGGCAGCGGCGGGCAGACCGGTGGCGCTGCGGGCACCGGCGGCGTTGCGGGCTCGGCTGGCAGCGGCGGCGCGACCGGCGGGACGGGTGGCACGACGACCGGCGGGACGGGTGGCACGACGACCGGCGGGACGGGTGGCACGACGACCGGCGGCAGTGGTGGCACGACCACGGGCGGTGCGGGCGGCACCACCGGCGGCACGGGTGGCACGACGACGGGCGGCACCGGCGGCACGGCGACGGGTGGCACCGGCGGCACTACCGGAGACACCACTCCGCCGACGGTGACGTCGACCACCCCGGCTCCGAACACCAAGAGCGTCACCAAGAACTCGACCATCGTCGTGACCTTCAGCGAACCGATGCAGGTCGCCTCGATCACCGCGTCGACCTCCGGCACCAGCTGCAGCGGGGCCATTCAGGTGTCCGCCGACGATTTCTCCTCGTGTGTTGCGATGAGCGGTAACCCGGTGGCGAGCGGCGGCAACAGCGCGTTCACCCTCACGCCTGCCAGCAATCTGCTCAGCCTCGGCAACTACAAGGTGCGCGTGACGACGGCCGCCAAGGACGCATCGGGCAACGCCCTCGCAGCCGTGTATTCGACCCCGACGGCGTTCACGGTGCGCTACTTCCACACCATCACCATCGACGGCAACAATGACTTCCTGGCGGGCGAGACCTTCGCGACGTCGTCGGCGGGTTACACGGCCTACGTCGCGTGGGACGACAACTACGTCTACATCGGCATGAAGGGCGCCGACGTTCAGGCCGCGAGCGCGACGAAGTGGTTCTTTGCGTACTTCTCCGGCTCACCCGGCAGCACTGCGGGAGTGACCTACAACACCCAGCAACCGACCCTGCCGTTCAGCTCACGCTGGCACGCCCGCTGGAGGACCAACAACACCTTCACCGACGCACAGGCCTGGAGCGGCTCGGCATGGGCCGCCGCCAGCTGGAACTTCACGGGCGACGTCTATCAGACCGGCACCTTCATCGAGATGCGGATCCCGCAGCTGGACATCGGCTCGCCGAGCATCTTGTCGCTGCACCTCGGCATGCTCAACGAGCAGGGAGGTAGCGAGGCAACCTACGCGGCGGTGCCCTCGACCTCGTTCAGCGACGGCTACGATCCGAACTACGCGAAGTACCTGGAGCTCGACTTCTCGGCGTCGGTCATGCCCAACGCTTCACCGGTCAAACCCTGAGCGGTGGCGGTGGCCGTCGCGGTCGACCGCCTGCCGGACGCCCGGGTTCAGCGTGGGATCAACCACACCAACGTCGCGCCGAAACCACCGCGACCGGGCGGCGCATTGCCGAAGCGCTCGACGAGGGGGTGCTTGCTCAGAACCTCGCGTACCCGCGCGCGCTGAAACCCCGTGCCCTTGCCGTGAATCAGCCGCACTTCGACGAAACCCTTTTCTTGGGCGGCCTCCAGGTACGAGACCACGACGTCCGGGATGTCCCGCGGCTGAAAACCATGCAGGTCGATGCTGTCTTCGATCTCGAGGACGGCGACCTGCTCCTCGTCGGCTGCGCGCTGTTCCGACATCACCCGCTGCCCGCGGCTACTTCTTCGCCCGGGTGCGCCGTGCAGCCACCTTCTTCTCGGCGGGTTCGTCCGCGCGAGCCTTGACCGGTGGTTTTGGCGCGTCCGCTCCGTCGACGTTGGCTACACGCTCTTGCGCCTCCGCCAGGCTCCGCTTGAGCGCCTCGAAGAGATCGATGATCTGCGCACGCGGGGCCTCGGGGGCGACGGTGATCTCCTGCCCTGCCACCTTCTTTTCGACCGCAGCCTTGACCCGATCTTCGTACGTGTCCTTGTACTTTTCAGGGGCAAAACCCGCGCTCGTGAGCTGTTCGATCAGCTTCTCAGCGAGCTCGTGTTCGATCTCGCTGAAGGTGAAACGCGCGCCCGTATCGATCTCGCCGAAGTCCCGCACCTCGTTCTGATAGTAGAGCTGGTGCAGCACGAGGCCGTCCTTGGCGTAAGGGCGGATCAGGACGAGCTGCTCTTTGCCCCGCGCGGCCCAGCGCCCGACGGCAACGACGCCCTTCTTCCGCATACACTCGCCGAGCAGCTGATAGGGTTTGTCACCGCCCTTGTCGGGACCCAGGTAGTAACTCTTCTCGACCTGCACGAAGTCCACGCTGGCGAGCGGCACGAACTCCGTGATCTCGAGGGACGCGCTGCGCTCCGACTCGAGCGCCTTGATCTCCTCGTCGCTGAAGCGCACGTATTGCCCGCGGGAGTACTCGTAGCCCTTCACCGTGCTCTCGCGATCCACGACCTCGTTGTCGACCGGGCACAGGTACTGCTGCTTCAGGCGACTGCCGCACTTTTCGTGCAGCATGTTGAAGCGGACCTGCTCGCTCGAAGCGGAGGTGTAGAGCTTGACCGGGATGGCGACCAAACCGAACGAAATGGTGCCTGACGAAATGGCTCGGGCGGGCATGGGAACCAGCATGGTATCGGGCTGATCCTGCCGTAAGGAAACATCTTGCAAAGTCCGGCCTCGGGGTGAACAGAGGTGCAGCAGGCTCTCGACCGGTTATGCTGGGCGCCGTGCGCTCGAAGCCGATCCGGAACTATCGCGACAAGCGCGACCCGGTCGGGACGCCGGAGCCGTTCGCTCCCTCGCAACCGGCACCCGCCGCGACCCTGCTGGGCCGCTTCGTCGTGCACCGACACTCCGCGACGCGTGAACACTACGATCTGCGGCTGGAAATCGGCGGTGCGCTGAAGAGTTTTGCGGTGCCGAAGGGCCCCAGCCTCGATCCCGACGAGAAACGTCTGGCGGTCAACACCGAGGATCACCCGCTCGAATACCTCGACTTCGAGGACGTGATCCCCGACGGAAACTACGGCGCCGGCCCCATGATCGTCTGGGATCGGGGGCGCGTGCGTTACCTCGAGGGGAGCGCGGAGGAGGGTATCTTGCGCGGCAAGATCGACTTCGAGCTCTCGGGGTTCAAGCTCGGTGGTCGCTTTGCCTTGGTCCACACCGGCGCTCGGCGCGGTCCGACGGAGCAGAACCAGTGGCTCTTGATCAAGAAGGCCGACGCTCGCGCCGATGCCAGCGTCGACGTGCTCGCGGCGGATCCGCGCAGCGTCATCTCCGGCCTCACTGTGGAGGAGCTCAGCCGGCTGTCGGAGCTCAAGGCGGAGCTCAGCGAGACCGCCGCCCAGCTCGGCGCCCCCGTGGCGGACCTCGATGCGCGCACCCTCACCCCCATGGCCTGCGCGCTCGAAGGCGCCTCGCTCGACGACCCCCAGCGTTTGTACGAGCTGAAGCTCGATGGTGCCCGCATCGTGGCGGCACGCCACGGCGGCGGTGTGGTGTTGCGCTACCGCAACGGCCGGATCTGCACCCAGACGTTCCCGGAAATCGCCCGAGCCGTGGCCAAGCTCCCCGCCGATCGCTGTGTGCTCGACGGAGAAATCGTCGCGTTCGACGAGCAAGGCCGGCCCCGCTTCCAACGCTTGCAGCCGCGGCTCGTCACGGTGCGCCCAGAGGAGCTCGCTCGCGTCGCCGCCGAAGTGCCCGTCGCCTATCTGGTGTTCGACGTGCTCGCGCTCGGCGACCGCTCACTCACGCGGCTGCCGCTGCTCTCCAGAAAAGCCATCCTGGCCCAGCTGGTGCGCGGAAAGGGACTGGTGCGGGCCCTCGATCACCTGCAAGGACACGGCCGCGTGCTCTACGATTTCTGCCGGGCCGAGGGCCTCGAGGGTGTGGTCAGCAAACGCGCCGATTCGCCTTATAGAGAAGGGCCGAGCCGCTCCACCGATTGGGTCAAGCTCAAGTGTGAGCGGGACGACGAGTTCGTCGTCGTTGGTTGGGATGAAGGCCGGGGCGCGCGCAAGGCGCTCGGCGCCCTCCGCCTGGCCAGCTACGAAGGGGACGAGCTGGTGCTCCGCGGCAAGGTGGGGAGTGGGCTGGATCGGGCCGTGCTGAACGCGCTCGATGCTCGGCTGCGCGCTGCCGAGATCCCCGAGTGTGCTGCGCGTGGGGAGCTCGCTCCCGGTCGCGGCCCCGTGCACCACGTGAGGCCCGAGGTCGTGGTCAGCGTGCGCTTCATCGGTTGGACCGATGACGGTCACCTGCGCGAACCCGTGTTCCGCGGCCTGCGCGACGACCTCCCGCCGGCCGCGTGCTCCGCTGCGCCGCCGGGGGGTGAGCGCCTCGACCCGGCCAGCTTGCCCGAAGCCGTGGCGACCTCCGCCCGCGTGGCGCTCACCAATCGCGACAAGGTGTTCTGGCCCGACCAGGGTTACACGAAGGGTCACTTGCTCGACTACTACGCCAGCGTGGCGCCTGCGCTCTTGCCGTTCTTGGCGGAGCGGCCGGTCATCTTGGTGCGGTACCCGGACGGGATAAACGGCAAGAACTTCTACCAGTGGCGGCCACCGGAGGCCGCACCGGACTGGCTCCGCGCGCTCGAGCTGCGTGACGACGAGGACCGAGAAGCGCGCGGCGACAAGAGTGTGTTCCTCGTCGATTCGCTGGACGCGCTGCTCTACATCGTGAACCTCGGCTGCATTCCCCTGCACGTGCTGGCGAGCCGCGCCGGGGACCTCGACTGCGGAGATTTTTTCACCATCGATTTCGACATCGGCGACGGCAGCTTTCGCGATGCCATCGTGCTCATGCTCGCCCTCGAGCAGCTGCTCAGCGAGGCGGGCCTGCGCGGATTTCCGAAGACGAGCGGCCAGACGGGGCTCCACGTGCTGGTCCCAGTGGGGCCCCATGTGCCATTCGCCGTGACCAAGGGACTGGCTGAGCTGTTCGGCAGGCTGCTCGAGGCCGCTCATCCGAAGCTCGCGACCACCGAGCGACGGGTGGACAAGCGCGGGCCGCGGGTCTTCATCGACATCGGACAGACCGGTCGCTCCCGCGCCATCGTGGCGCCCTATTCGGTGCGCGCGGTGCCCGGGGCTACCGTGTCCACGCCGTTGTCCTGGGAAGAGGTGAACCTCGCGCTCGACCCGCGCCGCTTCGACATCGTCACGGTGCCTGCCCGGCTCGCCGAGCGCGGGGACCCCCTCGCGGAGCTCTCGAGTGAACGCCCGGACGTGGGACTCGCGCTCGAACGGCTGGGGCAGCGGCTCGGGCAGAGTTGAAGCGCGCGTTTCGGCCGCCGCATTGAGCGCCGCAAGCTCCGGACGGATCGAGCTTTTTTCACCGCCGGGCGAATCCATCGAGCAGCCGCCCGGCTCGTACCGCCCGTCGGAGACCAACGCGTGCTTCTTGTCAGCGTCTTTCTAGCAATATTCGTGGGCATTGCCCTCGGGCTCCTGGGCGGCGGCGGCTCGATCCTCACGCTGCCCATCCTGCGCTACGTGCTCGACATCGAAGCCCACCAAGCGGTGGCAATGTCGCTGCTGGTGGTCGGCACCACGAGTCTCGCGGCTCTGATCCCCCACGCGCGCAGCGGCCGGATCCGCTGGCGCATTGCGTTCTTCTTTGGTGTGGCCGGCATGGCCGGCGCGTTTCTGGCTGGGCGCGTGGCCAAGTTCGTGCCCTCCGGGCCGCTGCTCGCGCTGTTTGCGCTGGTGATGCTCACGACGGCGGTGGCGATGCTGCGCGGTCCGAACCGGGTGCGCGCGGTGACCGTAGCGAGTCGGCCCGTGGCCAAGATCTTGGCAGAGGGTTTCGCCGTCGGCGTCGTGACCGGCCTCGTGGGGGCGGGCGGAGGATTTCTGGTGGTGCCAGCCCTGGTGCTGCTCGGCGGTCTCGCCATGGATGAAGCGGTCGGTACGTCGCTGGTCGTCATCAGCATGAAGTCGTTCGCGGGCTTGGCTGGATTTTTGGGCCACACGACGATTGACTGGACCGTGGCGGCCTGGGTCACCGCGGCGGCGGTGGTTGGTAGCGTCGTCGGCGGCGCTCTCGTTGGGCGCGTTCGGCCCTCGCTCCTGCGCGAGAGCTTCGGCTGGCTCGTGGTCGCCATGGCGCTCTTCATCGCGACTCGCGAGGTGCCACGAATGCTCGGCTCCGAGTTGTCCGCGCTCGCTGCGCTCGCCCTCGCGCTCCTGGGTTCGTCGATGGCGCTCCTGGTCACCAAGATTCTTCAACGTGGCGGCGCGCGTCAGCGCGAGCGCTCGAGCACGGTTTGAGCTTTGAAGGACCCGTCAGTCGGGTTCGAGCTCGAACCCCGCGCCCGCGCTCTCGAGCATGGGTAGAGCCCGCGCGTGCGCCGGTCGTGGCGCCTTCTGCACTTTGGGTCGAATATCGCTCGGGCGGGCGTGCCAGGCGCGGACGAGCTCGGAGTCCATCAGATGGGTCGGGCTGACGTTACCCAGCGCGTTCAGCATGACCGCGCGCAGGTGCGGGTTCTCGCGCTCCAGCTCGGTGAGAAGCGCCCCCATCTTCTCCCGCTTGAGGCCCGGCTGTGAGCCACACAAATTGCACGGGAGGATGGGAAAACGCCGCTCGGCGGCGTGTTCGATGATGTCCGCCTCGGTGCACTCGACCAGCGGCCGCACCACCTCGAAGCGGCCGTCGTCCGTGCGGTACTTGGGTGGCAGCGTCTGCAACTTCCCCGCGTAGAAGAGGTTCAGAAGAAACGTCTCGAGGGCGTCTTCGCGATGATGACCGAGGGCGATCTTGTTGCAGCCCAGGCGCTCCGCAGCCGAATACAGGATGCCGCGTCGCAGGCGCGAGCACAGCGAACAGTAAGTGTCGGTCGGCCCGAGTTTGTCCGTGACGATGGAGTAGGTGTCTTCACGCAAGATCTCGAACGGGAGCCCTGTGGATTCGAGGAACGCCACCAGTGTTCGTCCGTCGTACCCGGGTTGGACCTGGTCGAGGTGCACCGCCACGAGCTCGAGCTGGGGCGCTCCTCGACGCCACGTGTCGAGCAGGTCGAGCAGGGTGAGGCTGTCCTTCCCGCCACTCACGGCGACCAAGACCTTGTCGCCGTCCGCGAACAGCTCATGGTGGCGGATCGTGCGCCTCATCTGACGCTCGAGGCGGGCCGTGTGGGGACTCTTCACAATAGGCATCTTTCGACCTCATCGACACTTCCGGCCTGCATGGCGCATTCGAACTGACTACGCGAGACCTTGTTTGGGCAGCGGGCAAACTCCGGTGAGCCCGCCGCTCGCCCGAACGCACTCAGTTTGAGTCGATCGACCTCGTCGTCCGTGACACCGCGGTGCTCCTGTCGCACGAGCAGCTCGGTGTAGTGCCCAAGGAGCTGCTTGCACTCATCGGGATTCAGTGGTTTTCCGCAAGCGACGAGCGGACAAACGAGCGCCCAAGCCAGCGCGTGGAAAGCCAGGTCCTGGGTCTTCAATGGATCAATCGGCGAACGTACCGCTCCGTGTACTCGAGCCTCAGTCGAAGCACTCTTCGACGACCTGCTTGCTGCTCTTTGCGCTGCGGACGCAGGCCATCGCTCTTTCGGTCAAGCGGCGCCCGACGCACTCCTTGAGCATCGAGTCTCGCACGCTCTTTTTCGTGGCGACGACCTCTTCCTCGACGCTCACCTTGTCGGCTCCGTTCTTCTTTTCGAGCTCGAGGCGGGCCACGCGCTCGACGATCTCTTCGCACTCCGCCTCGCTGGCCGGGTGCCCACAGCCCGTGACGAGAACGCACGCCAGGAGGCAAGCCAGACAGGCGGGGGGCAGTCGGGTCGGCATCGGGCTTTTTGCTTATCGCGACCTGGCCTCTTTTCAAAGCCGGGTCAGAAATCTGGACGAGTGTGCAGGTCTTGCTAGGCTTGAGCCAGATGTCACGAACGCGCGTGGCCGCGGAACAAGCCGTGAGCCCGGAGCTTTTGCTCCGCAAGGCCACGCTCGCGCGGACTTCGGGGCTCCGCGCCAAGTATGCCCGCCGCGCGCTCGATCACGGAGGTCGGATCAACCGCACCACCCGCGCGATGCTCTTCCGGCAGCTGTATCTGTCCCAGATGGAAGCTCGGCGCTTCGACGAGGCGCTGGAGGTGGCGCAGCAGATCATCGCGCTCGACGTGATGCCCGACGTCGCGCGTCAGGATGCGGCTCGGGCGTGTCTCGGACTTGGCGATTTGGACGGGGCGGTTGCCCACCTGAGACTGGCCAGTCGAGTCAGCCCGCCGTCACGCCGGGCGTTTCACCTTTGGACCCTGGGCAGCGTGCTGTTCTTGTCTGGCCGCTATCGAGACGCCATGGGGGCGCTGTCCCGCGCATTGCGTTGGGGGACGACGGATCGGCCGCTGTACCAGGCGCAATTTGCGCTCGCGCGCCTGGCAGCGGGTGAGCCCAGCGCGCCCGAGGAAGTGAAGCTGCTCCGGGATCGGCTCGCCGATGCACCGTGTGGGCAGGGTTACGGTCAGTTCGTCCTGGGAGAGCTGGCGTTCCACGATCAGGACTACGAGGCCGCCCGGCAGTATCTGCGGGGTTTCGTCCGACGGTCGACCGGGGGCAGGGTGGCCCTGGCCGTCGCCCTGACCGGGGAGATCAGCCGCGCGCGCCGGCTTCTGGCCCGGATCCCCAGGAAAAAATCCCAATCTTCTGGCTGAGCACGCCCGAGCGATCGGCGGGCTCCACAGTCAGCGATCCGCGCACTACACTACGCAGACTTCCGACGATGCCGCGCCTTCGCTGGACTCCTTTCTCCCTGACGCTCCTCGCAATGCTGGCCTGGTCGCTCGCGGCCCAGGCCGCTGACAACGCGTGTGTCGTGGCTGGCGCACAGGCTGCCGGTGGAGGTGACGCGTTCACGCGCGCGCTGGCCAAGGGCCCCGGATATGCCGCGCTCGCCGCGCTCGTGGGCGGGCTGTTGGTGAGCTTGACCCCATGTGTGTATCCGATGGTGGCGGTGACGGTCAGTGTGTTTGGTGCGCGGGAGGCCAAGAGCCGCGCTCAGGGCGTGGCGCTGTCCTTGGCATTCGTGCTCGGGATCGTCGCGATGTTCGTGCCGCTGGGCGTGGTGGCCGGTCTCACCGGCGGCATCTTCGGCGCCGTGCTCCAGAGCAAGTGGGTAATTGTCGGCATCAGCGCGCTGTTCTTGGCGATGGCGGCCAGCATGTTCGGTGCCTTCGAGTTCACGTTGCCCTCGGCGCTCACCAACAAACTGGCGACCGTTGGAGGAATTGGGCTCAAAGGTGCGTTCGTTCTCGGCATCGCGTGTGGCGTGATCGCTGCGCCGTGCACCGGCCCGGTGCTCACCGGCATCCTCACCTGGATCGCCAAGACCCAGAGCGCTGCCCTCGGCGCCGGTGCGATGGCGGCATTTGCCCTCGGGCTCGGCGCGCCGTTCTTTCTGGTTGGAGCATTTGCCGTGCAATTGCCCAAGAGCGGCCGCTGGATGGTGCACGTCAAGTCGCTGCTCGGCATCGTGCTGATGGTGGTCGCGTTTTGGTTCCTGGCGACAGTGTTCCCGGCAATCGGGAAGCTCGTGCTGCCGACCACGACGTTCCTGGTCGTCGCGGCGGTGGCAGTGCTGCTCGGCATCGTGCTCGGGGCCGTGCACCGTTCGTTCGAGGAACCCGGCGCGGGCGTCAAGGCGCGAAAGGCCATCGGCATTGCACTGGCAAGCGTCGGTGCGTTTGCGTTCGTTGCTGGCGCGGCAAAGCCGTCTCGCACGTTGGCGTGGGAGAAGATCAGCGTGGCGGAAGCCAAGTC
The DNA here is from genome assembly GCA_016706225.1 of Myxococcales bacterium. Taxonomy (NCBI): domain Bacteria; kingdom Pseudomonadati; phylum Myxococcota; class Myxococcia; order Myxococcales; species Myxococcales bacterium. Next base: position 1,358,374 of record JADJKB010000021.1, on the reverse strand, counting down.
GAAGGCGCTCACCGAGAATCGCCCGCTGCTCCTGGATTTCACCGCGGCGTGGTGTGGTGCGTGCAAGGAGCTCGACAAACACACCTTCAGCGAAGCGAGTGTAGCGGCCGAGGCAGGGCGCTTCGTTGCCGTGAAGGTCGATGCCACCGACGACGAGGATCCACGAGTCGCCGCGACGCTCAAGGAACACAAGGTCGTCGGCCTGCCGACGGTCCTAGTCTACGACTCTCGAGGCGGTGAGGCGGTGCGCTGCACGGACTTCGTGTCTGCGCAGCCGTTCCTCGATGCCATCAAGTCGGTGAACTAGCCTCCCTCTCGCAGCAGTGTTTCCGCTGCGCGGAAGCGCACAAAGTCGAGACTGGACGCCCGGCGCGCGAGGCCGGGCGCGGTCAATTCGCGCTCAGGGCTCGAAGTCGCCGGGCGGCTTGGGCGGGGGGTTGTCCGCCGGGGGTTTGTCCGCCGGGGGTTTGTCCGCCTTCTTGTCGCCCTTCTTGTCGCCCTTCTTGTCGCCCTTCTTGTCGCCCTTCTTGTCGGGCTCGGGCTCGGGCGGCGGCGGCTCCTCGGGCGGCGGCGGCGGCTGGTCGAATTGGCCAGTGTCGGTCTGCGCGGCGTCGGCCACCTTCTTGGCGACCGTCTTGGCGGCCTCTCCGACCTCGTCAGCCCGCGCCTGCATCAGCGGGATGAGCTTCTTTGCGTCGTCGAGGTTCTTCCGCACCTCGGACTTCTTCTTCGGGCCCCCGATGCGGAAGGCGTTGTCGACGTTCGCCTCGAGCGCGAGGATCTGTCCGCTCAGCTGCTCCAGCAGCTTCTTCGCCTTCTTCATCCGCACGTGGAGCTTCGCCGCGCTCTTGGCGGCGCTCTCCATCGCGTTGACCAGGCCCTTGTCGTCGCCCTCGAGCTCCTTGCCCTTGACGGACATGGTCGCGCTCGCGTCGTCGTCGCCGTCGAGCCCCTTGACCTCTAGCTTGAGGCCCGTGCCGGCCGTCGCGAGCGCTTCGGTGCGCTTGCCGAGCTTCTTGCCGAGCAAAGTTGCCGAGATGCTCTCGTCGAACTTGGCTTTCTGGGCGAGGTCCGCGCGGATTTGTTTCTCCGTCGCCGGTGCCTTCGCGAGGTCGACCTGAAGGTCGTAGATGTTGGAGAAGACCTCGTCGAAGGTCGCGTCTCCGCTCTGATACTTCTGCCCCTGAGACACGGCCGACGGGCCCGGGCTGCCGAGTATCGAGCAGGCGTTCTGGCTCAGCACGACGGTGGTTGCCGCGGCTGGGACAACGATGGTGCTCAAGCCGAGGGTGAAGGTGCGGGTAAAGCTTCGGACTTTTGTGATCACGGACATGAAAGCGTTGCTCCCCAGAGCTCGTGGGTATTGCCCCTTCGGACCAAGAATAACGAGAGGGCCTTTTCTCCCTGGACCATTACTACGCCTTGGCCTGCGTTGGCTTCCTCTGCAGACAGGTTGATCGGATCTCCTACCGGAACCAAGTCAAAACCCAGGGTTTGAATCCTGACCTGCCGGCGCCCTGCGGCCCCTTCGGTCCACTGGAGCAACCAGCGGTCGTTGGGGAGGCCCTCGATGGCGGGGGAAATTGCGTCCGCGCCCAGGCCGCCGGGGGGGGTGGCGAAGCTCTGGGCACTCGTGGGGGTGGAGCCCGGTGGGGCGGTGCCGACCTGCAGCGTCCAGTACGAGTCGTCGGTCGGGCGCCCGGCGAAGGCCACGATCACCCCACGGTCGCTGGCTGCGATGGCCGGCGTGCCGACCTGAGGTTTCGAGCCCACCTCGGTGAGAGCCGATTTCTTGTCGCCCATTTCGTCGATCAGCCCGACGAGCACGGCTCCACCCTGGCCGCCGCGTCGGACCGTGACCGCGTACCCGCCGCTGACGAGCGCTGCGACACGGGGATCCGTGACCTTGTCACTCGGGCTGGGCCAAATCGTGGTGGGGTCGCCGGCGCCTTGGCGTTTGGCTAGTCCCTGGTCGGTCCAGCCGAGGATCAACCTGGAGCGCGAGTCCAGCGAACGGGGTGAGCGAAATCCGCTCTCCTCTTCGTCGATCGTGAAGGTCAGGTTGCCGCCTCGTGCCAGCGGGACGACTGCGGCGATGTCGTGCGCGGTCTTCTGCCGGAACGGACGCTCGACTGCCAAGCTGGAGGGGTCGATCGTGATGCCCTCCGCTTCGCGCCCCGATGACGCATAACCCACCGCGAACTTGGAACCACTCGAGAGCGCGGCGGTCACCGGTGCGATCGAGGGCATGATGGCGGGGGCAAGCCGGGCGGCGGGTTTGTCGAGCTTGCAGGGGACGATTCGCGTCTTGTCGCCGCCTCCGGCTGGTGCGGAGCTGGTAGCGGACGCCCTGGGAGCGGCGACGTCCTTGGAGCCCCGCAGGACCACGAACAGCACGGCGATGCCGACGACGGCGAGGAGCCCTGCGAGCCCCAGCACCGCGACCCAAACCAGGGGGCTCTTTGCTGGCGCTCGGTACACCGCGGTGGCGGGCGGCCCGGGCGAGTAGGCGCTCTCCTTCATCCGCGCGGGCGCTCTTGCGCCAGCGCGCACCTCCGCGTCGAGATCTTCGCTCCAGGACGGCAGCGGCTTGCTCTCGGGCGAGGCCAGCGGCGCCAACGCAGCCTGCGGGTTGGTTGGTGCTTCTACCGACACGGGCGCCGGCTCCTCGCTGGGCGGCATCATCTGGATCTGCGGGCTCGGTGGCGCCTGCATGATTGCTTCGGGGAGCGCCTGTTCGTTGAACGCCGGCGGCGGTGTGGGCACGCCGCGTGGGGGTGGCGGTACGGCTCCCGGCGGCCTCAGAGTGGCGGTCGCGGTGCCAAGCGCACTTTCGACCAGAGTAGGCTGCGCAGGGCGTGGCGCCGGCGGCGGCGGCGGCGGCGTAGGTGCCACGTTCATGCGTCCCGTTGGCGGCGCGGTCGGGACGCGCGCTCCAGCCTTGGGGCGTTTGCCCAGGAGCTTCGCCGCTGCTTCTCGCGTCTGGTACGCCTGGTACCGATCGACGGGTGGCGGTGGAGGATCGTTTCGCAACGGATCGTTGCCGGGAGCCACAGCGGCCTCGAGCTTGTCCTTCGGGAGAGTGTTGGCGAGCTCCGCGACCTGGCAGGCCGGAAGCCACTGGGTCCAGTGCGCCCGCCAGACGAGCGTGTAGTGGGGCAGCGTGCCGGTCGAGAGGGAGGATAACAACTCCCACTCGTCGACGATGCTCACCACGCCGTCGGCGTCGGCCCAGTGCCAGCTCTCGGCCTCGTCCTCGCTCACTGGCAGCGGTTTCCCATTTTCCGAGTGCGCCAGCAATTCCGTAGCGCCACCTCGCTGCTTCGAACGCCAATTTCATCGCTGGGCGCCCGGATCTGCGCTCGGTGCCTGCCGCAGAGTCAGCTTGGGTTCGCGGACTCCGACCTCGTGCCAACTGCGGCAATGCACGCCACGGCGACGACCTCGGCCCCGGCCGCGCGCAGCACGTGGATGCACTCTCGCGCGGTCGATCCAGTCGTCAGCACGTCATCGACCAGCACAACCGCTCGGGCACGCAAGAGGATCCGAGGATTGGCGGCGAACGCGCCGAGAAGGTTCTGGCGGCGTTCGGGGCCGGAGAGGCGCGCTTGCTGAGCCGTTTCCCGGGTGCGATGCAGCGCGCGCGCCGTCGAAGCCCGGTTACATCGCCCGGCGAGCACACGCGCGAGCAATACCGCCTGATCGTAGCCCCGCTCCGCGAGTCGCGAGCGATGCAGCGGGATGGGCACGAAGAGCGTGTCGGGGTCGCGGGCACTGGCGTTCAAGCTGTCGCTTGCAAGCAAGCCGCCGAGCGCCCCGGCAAAGTCCGGCCTGTCTTCGTACTTGTAGCGCCCGATTGCCCGATCGAGTGGCGCTTGGTAGGCGGCGCCCGCGAGCACCGGTACCGCTTCGATCTCGCGCTCGGCCGCGGGTTGGAGCTGCGCCCGGCAGCCGGCGCACACTCCGCGCCACCGGGGCGCCTCGCAGATCGGGCACTCACGCGGGGCGAGCACGTCGAGGAACGAGGCGACCGCGAGCTTCATGCGCTGCACGCGCGGCCCATCGGCGACTCCCGCGCCCGAGTTGCCGGTTGGGGCTAGACTCGACCCGAGCAGTCTTGCGATCAGACCGCGATCGTCATGGGCGGCGAAATCGCTGAGCGAAAGCGCACGAGTCGAGGCTAGAGGGCGCTCAAAAAGCGCCGGTGATCCCGAGCCACGCGCCGCGCATCGGACCGGCCGGCGTCGGCGGTGCCGAACGGAGGTCGTCGATCCGAGTGCGGCCGGCGAGGGTCATGGCCAGCCCGCCGCCGAAACACAGCGCACCCGCGGCGTACATCGGGACGAGCACCGCCGTCTTGTCCAGCTTGCTCGGCGCCCTGCCACCCGAAATGAGGATTGCCGTCGCACCCGCCACCCCAAGATCCCGACCGCCATCAGCAGTGTGCCGGTCGTGCCGAGGCCTTCAGAGCCCGTCTTGACCTTGAGTCGCCGGGGATCGCCGCGCATTTCGAGGAGCATGGCCTCGTTGCCGATGTCCACTCCTTCGACCTCGATGCGAAAAGTGCCCGGAGGGAGCTCGAAAGCCAGCGGAGTCTTGCCGAGCTTGATGAACGCACTGTCGGCCGGCGCCTCGACCGCGGTCGGGGACATGCGCGCAACGAACACGTTCACGGCCAGACCCTCCGACGTGACCTCGACGGTTGCTCCCGGGCCGAAGGGCGCAGCGCGGGTCGGCGTTGCCGCAGCCGTCACGGGAACACCGGGACCCTGAGCGAACGACGGCAGCGCAACGCTGAACGACAGGCCGAAGCTGAGCAGCGCCCTCAGCCGAGGCCGAGCAGCTTGTTCATCGAGAGCTCGTCCGCCGGAGTGAAAGGGTACTGGTCGAACGCGCTGCTCGTTACCCACTTGAACGAGTGTACGTTGAGCTCCTTGGGTTCGCCAGACGCGATGCGGCACTCGTAGAGGTAGAGGTCCACCGTGTAGTGCTCGTAGGGGTGGCTCACGAAGCTGATGAGCTGACCAGGCTGCACGTCGACTCCCAGTCGGTGCTTGACCTCGCGTCGCAGCGCGTCGGCGTCGGTCTCGCCGTCCTCGACACGGCCGCCCGGAAACTCCCAGAGCAACGGCAGCACGGCGCTCGGCCTGCGCTGCGTGATCAGATAGTTGCCGTCCCGCTCGATTACCGCCGCCACGACACGGATCGTGCGCGGCGCGGACATCGGCCGCTCATTCTGCTCAGAAGTCGACACGGAAGAGTTGCTGCCCCATCAGCAAGACGTCGCCACGCTGAACCTGCTGTTCTTGGCCAAGACGCACGAAGGTACCGTTAGAGCTGCCCACGTCGGTGAGGTACATCTTGCCGTCGGCGCCGCGCGCGACGCGGCAGTGCAGGCCCGAGACGTAGCCGTCTTCGGAGAACAGGATGTCTCCGCGCTCGCGACCCAGGTGTACGCCGCGCTCGGGGATCGGGAAGGCGTTGCCCGACGTGTCGCGTCCGATGACCAACGACAGCCGCCCAATGTAGCCTTTTGCGGGGCTTCCGAAGCGTTCCACACCGTCCGGCGAGGAGGTCGCGGGTTTCAGCTCTTCGAGCCGCACGATCTCCTGTCCGATTCGGAAGATGTCGTTGTACTCGAGGGCCCACGGCTCGTTCGGCTTCACCTTGAGGTACACGCCGTTCAAGCTGTTTTCGTCCTTCACGAAGAGCTGATTGTTGCGCCGCGTGAAGGTCGCGTGCCGCGGTGAGAGGTAGCTGTCACCGGCGAAGATGGAGCCGGTGTCGCGTCCGACGGAAACGGTCGGAGCGTCGGGGAGGTTGTACGTACCGGCCTCCGTGCCGTCCGCTCGGAGCGCGGTGAAAATCACACTGGGCCCAGCGCCGCCTCCGGCCGCCGCGGGCGCGACGGGCGCAGGTGCGGGGACGGAGCCGCTGAGTGCACCCACGTTGTAACCACAGGATGCGCAGAAGCGGTTGTTCGGCGGGTTCTTGTGGCCGCACTGCGGGCAGGTGACGATGGGGCCTGCCGCGGCGGCAGTCGGCGCGGGTGCGGGCGAAGCGCTGGGGCTGGGGACCGATTGCGGCCGTGGAATTGCCGCTGGCGCAGGGGCCGGAGCGGGCGCGGGCGCCGGAGCGGGCGCGGGCGCCGGCGTGGCAACCCGCGGCGGTTGCGCCGCGACGCCGTGCGGCGGTGTCTGCGGAGAGAACGGCTTCGGCGCAACACCGCGCGGAAGCTCCGCACCACAACCGAGGCAGAACTTGTAGTGGTCCTGATTTTCCTTGCTGCACTTCGGACAGGTGATCACTGAGAGCTCCCCGGGGCGCTCGCGACGCAATCTTCTGCGCCGCGTTTTTCCTGGTAACTGCGCGATTATCCACGCCCATCGATGGGGGTCAAGGACCGTGCTCCCGGGAGCGCTGTCGGGGCTTCACCCCGTGGAAATTGGGCGATCAGGGGGTCAAATGGGCCAGGGCCTCCCGCAGCAAGTCTGCCAGCGGCTCCCGCCCGACCCGCTCGGCGAGCGCTCGGATGGCGCGCTCTGCTTCTCCTGGTCGGTACCCCATGTTGGTCAGTGCGGTCTGGAGGCGCCGCGCGTCCTCGTTCGAGGTTGCGGGGCGCGCGGGGTCCCCGGCCTTTGCCAGGCCGAGCTTCGGGAGTTTCTCGCGAAGCTCGAGCACCAGCCGTTCGGCCGTCTTCTTGCCAATCCCTGGGACGCGCGTGAGCCGCGCCACGTCTTCGGCCTCGACCGCCGACGAGAGCTCGTCGACCGGCAGTGCGCTGAGCACCCCCAGGGCGGTCTTGGGTCCAACGTTCGGGACGCCAATCAGGAGTCGGAAGACACGGCGCTCGTCCTCGCTCGCGAAGCCATAAAGATCGAAGGCGTCCTCGCGCACGTGACTGTGGATCCAGAGCACCACCTGATCGGGCCCTTTGCCCTGGGCACGTCCCCGGGCACCGATCGGCGTGCTGACCTCGTAACCGACGCCCCCAACGTCGACCAAGAGCTCACCGCTCGCGTCATCGAGCACGACAGTCCCGGCTAACCGACCGATCATCTTCTTCCGTCAATTGTTCTGCGCGCCCTGAGCGATCCAGCGCCGCACGAGGTCGCGATCTTCCTCGCACAACACGCCTCCCGACTGTGGCATGCGGTCGCCACACTTGGCTCCGGACTTTGATTTTGGCTGGGGTGTGCAGGTGAGGCCTGCCGTATTCTGACAGCCATCCATCTTGAGCATCAGAAAGCTGTGCTCGGGGTCGGACGGCTCGACCAGCTTGATTTCCGGCGCGGTCTGAGACGCCACGCCGGAGATCCCGTCGATGATCTTCTGGAACAGGCCGGCGTCCACCACGGTGGTCGTGTCACTGAGCTTGGGACCGAGATAGAGCTTGGCTGCGCTCTTGGTCGCCGATCCGTGGCACACACTGGACAGCCCGCAAGAGCGCCGGAAGACCGGCATCACCTCGGTCTCGAAGCTCACGCTGGGCGTGGTCAGATCGATGCTGGCGTAGTCGATGGGACACGTCGGGCTCTTGCACTTTGGCTCCGTGGCGTCGTCGTCGCCACACGACGCGGCCGCAACCAGGATGACCGGCGCAACCACCGACCACACACTCCGAACCCAACGCATCCCACTCACTCGCGCGAAACCTAGACCAAGGTGTGGGGCCGGGCCACCCGGACCTATGCGGACGCGGTGAGCCGTGCTACGGACGCGCCGTGCGTTGGACCGTTGTTTGCTGCCTGGTGCCGCTTTTTGTCGCGCTTTGCCCAGCGTGTGGCGGTTCGTCCAGCGAGACTCCGTTTCCCCTGGAGCCCGATCTCTCGCACCTCGACGCCGGGCCGCCCGACACCGTTCGTTACATCGTCTACCAGGGCAAGGGCGCCAAGCCGACAGCTCCGGAAGAGTCCGAGCCCACCGAAGATTCGGGAGAGGCACCCCGGCCGGCGCCGCCTGCTCACTGACTCCGAGCCGCGGGCGATTCCGCCCCGGCTTCGGTCGGCGAAAATCAGAAGCTGCCGCTCAATGCGAGACCGGTGAAACCCCGGCCGACGACCGGAGAGACCTGGGGCAACGGGCGCTTTGTCGCTGCCAGCGCTGTCGTCGGCGCACTTCCGGAAGGCTTCGACAAGAAGTACCAAACGAGACCGCCTGCAGTGACGGCGATGCCTCCGACCGTGACGACGCCCCAGAGGTTCTGACGTTTGCGCGCGTCGTTGCCTTCTTCCGCCAGGGACTGAGGGCATTTGCGACCCGGTCCACACTTGTCCTCCACGTCGCTGACATCGCCAGCGGCCTTGAGGTAAAGCAAGCCACCCACGATCGTGATGACACCACCCGCGCCCGCGACGATGAGCGGAGTCAGAGACTTCTTCCCTCCACCATCCGTCTCCGGCGCTGACCCCACGGGTCCGTCGGTTTTGGGTTCGGTGGGTCCGCCGCCCGCCGCGGGCCCGGGCGTTGCCGCCTCCTTGGCGAGCTTGTCGTTCAGCCCCTCGATCCGGCGCGCGATCTGATCGCGCTGCGGTGAGCTGGGTTGGCGCGCGAGGTAGGCCTCCAGCGAGACGACGGCGTGTCGCTTCTGGTTGTTGAGCTCGTACGCGCGCGCCAGATTCAGGAGCAGCGCGTGCGCGGTACAGTCCCGCCGATAGGCGTCCTCCCAGTACGAGATGGCGCGGTTGTAGTCGCCCTCCTCGAAGGAACCCTGACCGGCTTGGAACGCACCCTTGGCCCCGGCGACGTCACCCTCGGTCGGGGTCTTCTCGCACGGCGGAATCGGGGTCGGCTCGGACTCGGCGCCGGCGGCGACTGGGGCCAGCAATGAAATGGCGGCGGCGAGCAGGAGTGGACGGGACGCGTGCATGGGGGAGCAGGCCTACGAATTGACCTGTCGGATAGCATAGTGGCACCTAGGGCAAGACCTCAATCTTCGTGAGCAACGGCAGACGCCCGTCAGCTTTCTCCGCGGCCTTCCCACGACCCGGCTTGTGCCGCGCCCGCATTCGGGGTCAAGTTTGCGCCCGTGGGAAGGGTGAAACTGAGACTCTTGGGCTGGGGAAGCGGCGTCCTGACGGTGCTGGCACTGCTCGTGCCTGCCCCGGAGGGTGCCCGGGCGCAGGCTGGGAAGGCGCTCTCGGCGCGCAAGCTGGACCTGATCCGCGAGCGTCTGGAGAAGGGGCAAGCGCTGTTCGTTGCCAAGGACTACGCGGGTGCCGCCAAGGTGTTCGAGGCAGGGTACTCCGAGCAGCCTTATGCGGCGTTTCTGTTCAACGCCGGCGTCTGTTACCAGAAGCTGGGGGACGTCGATCACGCGCTGGAGAAGTTTCGCGGCTACCTGAGCATCGACCCCAACGCTCCGGACGCCGACAAGGTGAAGGCGCGCATTGCTCAGCTAGAAGCGGCGAAGGGGATCCCGCCGACGCCGCCTCCTGACACGGATGGCGGGCTCGAGGACGGAGGCGAAGAAGGCGGCGCCGACGCGGCGGTCACCCCGCCCGTCGTACCTGGACCGCTCGACTCCGACACGGCGGACTCGATGAAGTCGTTGGCGCTGATCGAGACCGAGCCAGCTGGAGCTCCCATCAAGCTCTACACTCGGACTCGGGATTCGGCGCCGCCTTATCGACTTGGCGGCCAGAACCCGGACTGGCGCGAAGTGACCAAGGCTCAGTCGCCCGCCAACCTCACCCTCGAGGTCGGCACGTACCACGTCGTGGTCGAGCCCTATCTCGACTTCAAATCCTGCGACGCAGAGGTCGAGGTCAAGCGAGCAAAGTTCTTCCACTTCCGCGCGAACCTCTCGCAGGGCGAGTTCATGAGCTTCTTGCGGGTATCGGCCAACGTGATCGGGGCCTATGCCTTCATCGACGACGATCGCCGTGCCCGCTCACCGTGGGGCACGACACCTCACGGCGAGCTGGTCGCGAGCGGGGACCACATGCTGCTGGTGGAGGCGCCGGGCTTCGAGCCGTTTCACAAGCCGATTCGCTTGGGCCGCGGCGAGCAAAAGGAGCTGGAGGTCACGCTGGCGCGGGTCAGCTACGGCTACCTGCGCATCGATGGCAACGCGCCGGAGCTGAAGATACAGGTCGATGAAAAAGCCGCCGGCGTCTGGCGCGCCGGAGAGGTGCCTCTCGCGGTGAAGGCCGACGCCGGGCAGCACAAGATCACGATCAACGCCAGCGGCTACAAGACCTACGAAGAGGTCGTCACCGTGCCCCACGGCCAGATCCTGCCGCTGCGCGCCGACATGATCCAGAAGTACCCGCGCGGTGCGGCCTGGACGCAGTCCATCATCGGCGCGGTATTCCTGGGCGCCGGTGTGTACCTGGGTCTGCAGTCGAACTCCCTGCACAACGAGCTGGAGGCGGACCGCAAGAACGGTGTGCTCGAGCAGGACGACGAACGCATCACGCGCGGGCGCATCTTTGCCATCGGCGCGGACGCAGGGTTCGTCATCGGCGGCGTGCTGGCTGGGTTTGCCACCTACAACTTCATCAAGGATCCGCTGCCTAACTCCAAGGCGGTTCAGGGCAAGCTCCTCGAGTTCAACGACCCGCGCAAACAGCGACCCACTGCCTCTCTGCGCAATCCGGTTCGGGTGGCGCTGCCGGCGCCGAAACCTCGGCGACCGGAACCCAAGTTCTCGTTCGGCGTTGCACCCGGCCCGCAGGGGCTGAGTCTCGGAGGGCGGTTCTGATGGCACGCATCACCTCATCGCTGGTCGCGGGTGTGCTCGGCTTTGGCGTCGTGGCCTGTTCGTGGACCCGCTTCGACGACGTGCAGGAGGACGCGCCGGTCCTCTTGCTGAACAAACCCGACAACGTCGGATATGGCTTCGGCTCGACCGTGGCGGCGGGCGAAGTCGACGGATTCTACCGGGTGTTCGTCGGCGCATCGCCTGGCCGCACTGGAGGGGCGGAGTTCGAGCTGGGTCCCAAGCAAGGTGCGAGCACGGACGCTGCGCGCAGCGGCCATTGTGAAGTCGGTTGTACCCTGGCCAAGACCGCTGCCTCGATGCAACGCGCTGATCTGGACGGGCTGCCACGCACACTCTGCGTCGCCGAAGGCCTCGGAACCGCCGACGGCTCCAAGGCGCTCGGCGTACAGATCCAGTGCGACGCGGGTGACAGCGCTTTTCTCAGCGCGAACGCCCTGCCCGCCGGGGTGGTCGTGGACGAACCCGGCAAACAACTCTCACTCGTTGCCGAGGATGGCGACTTTCCGATCTTGATGGCCGGCGCGACGGGCCTGAACGGCGCCCCCGGCAAGGCGTGGTTCTATGCGTCGAGCTCACAGACACCCGTCGAGCTCGACGCCGGCGTCAGCGTCGGAGAGACCTACGGCGCCGCGCTGGTGGTGGTGAAGGTGAAGGGCGCAGCCTGGCTGGCGGTCGGCGAGCCCGGAGCCGGAAGGGTGTTCTTGTTCGACGACCAAGGCACACTCGCCGGTTGCCTCTTTCCCCCCGGAGCGAACACCCAGTTCGGGCGCACGCTCGCCGCAGGGCGCATCGACGGCGACTCGGATGAAGAGCTGATCGTCGCGGATGGCCAGAAAGCCCATGTCCTTTCGGGCGCGGTGCTCGCAGCCAACTCGAAATCCGCGTGCGCCGACCTGCCCGCGGGCGCCGAGATCGTCGCGCTCGCTTGTCGCACCACCGCCGATCTCGACGGCTGCGGCGGCAGTGACTTTGGCGCCGCGCTCGCCGTGGCCGACCTGGACCACGACGGGGACGGCGAGGTCCTGGTTGGTGCGCCCGGCATGGACGTGCGGGATGATGCGTCGGACGGCGGCGCCGTCTTTGTGTTCGATGTCGAGCCAGAGCATCCGGACTGGGTGGCCGAGACTCGCTTCATCTCCAGCGCGGAGGCCGGCGACAAACTGGGCACGGCCATCGGCGTCGTCCACCAACCGGACCGGGACGTGTTCGTGGCCGGCGCCCCCGGCAACGGCAAGGCAGCCCTGTTTTTCTGCTCGAAGCTGCGCAAATCGAACAAAGGTGCGCACTGCGACTGAAACCAGGCTGAGGTCACTTCGATGATGTTGCCCGAGCGCAAACAAGTCCTGGTCGTCGACGACGAGCCGAACCTGCGCCGCGTGCTGACCGCGCAGCTGGAGCGCGACGGCTACGACGTGCACACAGCCGAAGATGGGGAGCAAGCACTGGCACACCTGGCCGAGCACCACATCGACCTGGTGATCACCGATCTTCGCATGCCAAAGATGGATGGCATGGAGCTTCTGCGTCGCGCGGTCGCGCTCGACAGCGAGTTGCCCGTCGTGATGATCACGGCCCACGGCACCGTTGACAACGCCGTCGAGGCGCTGAAGACGGGCGCCTTCGACTACATCACCAAGCCGTTCGATCAGTCCGAAGTCAGGGCCATCGTCCGCAAGGCGCTGCGCACGCGCGATCTGTCCTCGACGGAGGCTTCGCACAGTCCGGAGGCAAGGCCGCCGGCCGACGCCCGCTACGGGATCATCGGCCAGAGTACGGCAATTCAGGAGCTCTACGCGGTGCTCGAGCGCGTGGCCGACACACCGACGACGGTGCTCGTCAGCGGCGAGAGCGGGACCGGCAAGGAGCTGGTCGCGCGGGCGTTGCACGAGAACTCGTCGAGGCGCGACAAACCCTTCATCAAGGTGAACTGCGCGGCGATCCCGCGTGACCTGATGGAGAGTGAGCTGTTCGGGTACGAGCGGGGCGCGTTCACCGGCGCCGTGGGCAGCAAGCCCGGGCGCTTCGAGCTGGCCAGCGGTGGCACGCTGTTCCTCGACGAGATCGGGACCATCCCCGTCGAAATGCAGGTCAAGCTGCTGAGAGCGTTGCAGGAGCACGAGTTCGAGCGCGTCGGCGGGATCAAGACCATCCGGGTGGACGTGCGGCTCGTCGCCGCCACCAACAGCGATCTGAAGAAGGACATCGCCGCCGGAACCTTCCGCGAGGACCTCTATTATCGCTTGAACGTGGTTGCGATTCGGCTGCCGGCGCTCCGCGAGCGACGTGGGGACATTCCGCTGCTCGTCTCGCACTTCGTCGAGAAGTTCAACTCTCGCCTGAAGAAGTCGGTGAAGGGCCTGGAGCCCGAGGCGGAGCAAATGCTGGTCGGGCATGGCTGGGCCGGCAACATTCGCGAGCTCGAGAACATGGTCGAACGCGCCGTGCTGTTCTGCGACCGCGCGCGAATTTCCATCGCGGACCTGCCACCGGAGGTTCAGCGCGGTGAGCCGGTGCGCGGCCCCAGCTCATCCGAACCTCCCGCGACGACCGAGGGCATGTCGGACGGGTTGAAGGAGCAGGTCAAGGCGGCCATGAGCCGGCTCGAGCGCGAGCTGATCCTGAAGGCGCTCGATCAGACGACCGGCAACGTGACCCACGCGGCTCGCCTCTTGAAGATTTCGCGCAAGGGCCTGCAGCTCAAGATGAAGGAGCTTGGGCTGCGCGAAAAGGACGAGCGCGGCGAGCCATGAATGGCGCGTTCGCTCCGAGCGAACGCAGCCTCGCCGGCAGGCCAAGCAAGAGCCGGTGCGTCCTGATTGCGGTGATCTTGCTGGGCTCCGTCGGCCTTGCCGGTTGCAAGTCGAAGGCTCCGGGCGGCGCGGCCGACGCCGCGAGCGCGCCGAGCGGCTCCCTCGGGCCCCCGGTCGCCCCGCCGGCCCCGATGCGCGGCATGCTCTGGATCCCGGGTGGAGCGCTCATCGCAGGGACCGCACCGGACGCCTACCCGCGCCTCGCCGACCAGGAAATGCTCGGAGAACAGCTGATCTTGCACGGTTTCTACATCGACGTGTTTCCGTTCCCGAACGAAGAGGGTGCGATCCCGCTCACCGCGGCGAGTCAGCCGGACGCAGCTGCGCACTGCGAAGAGAAGGGCAAACGACTCTGCAGTGAGCTGGAGTGGGAGCGCGCGTGCAAGGGACCAACCAATACCACTTACGAGTACGGGAACGTCTACCGCGCGGAGCGCTGTGGGACGGGGGCTTCGTCCGCGATGCGGCCGACGGGTTTTTTGGCCGGCTGTCGCAGTGAGTTCGGCGTCCGCGACATGCACGGCGGGGTGTGGGAGTGGACGGACAGTCCCTGGGGTCGTGGCTCGGACCGCGCGTTGATCGCGCTCCGCGGTGGGAACGCCGCGCAAGGTGAGCTGGTCGGGCGTTGTGCGAATGCCATTGGACGCTCTGCCGACACGAAGGCTGCGAACATCGGCTTCCGCTGCTGTGCCGGTCCACGGAACGACGACGAGGTCGCGCTCGAGGTCGCGCGTGGTGAGAAGCTGGACGCCCGAGCGTCCATGAACAAGGAGCTCGCGAGTGCGGCTCTCGCGTTGCTCCCCGAAGAAGCCAAGACCGACCTCGGCGGCCAGAAGGGCTTCCACTTCGAGCGCGAGTGGGTCTGGCGCCCGATCGGCAACGAAGAGATCCACGTGCTCAGCGGCTGTTCGGGCCTGGCGGTGAAACCGGCTTGTGGCATCCTGCTCGTGCGGGCGACGCTGACCGCGCCTCAGGTGCTCGCCTGGGTGTCGAGTGGGTATTGGGCCCCCATGCTCTACATGGACAACGATCCCAGGGATCTCTGGCTGTTCGGTGGGGACGAGCTGGGGCAGTTCCGGCGCCAGGTCGGGTACGTGTGGGGACACGTGAGCGTCGGGCCGAAGGAGCGCAAGGTGCCGCGACCGAAGAAGAAGAAGAAGAAGCCATGAGCGCCGGCGTGGTGCACTTCATTGGGATCGTTGGCAGCGCCCTCGCGGCGCTGTTGCTCGTGCTGGCAAGATTCGGCAAACCCACGCTCTGGCGCGCCCTCGGGGCGGGCGTTAGCCTCATGGTACCCGCCTTCGGTGCGTCGGCGGGGCTGCACCGCTGCGACGCGGGCGCCCCGTTGAGCCAGTGGTTGGTCCCGGGCCTGGCAGTGTTCCTCGTGGTCCTGTTCGTCGAGCCTCGACCGCTACGCTTCGCCGCCGCGGGCTCATTCACGCTCCTGTGTGTCGGGCTCTCGTTTCACTACGCAGAGGCAGTGCACGGTTCGAGCTGGATTGGCAATCCCGACTCCTTCACGCTGGAGGGTGAGCGCGCCGAGGTCAGGTGGCACACACCGGTCACGGGATTGTACGGGCGCGTCGCCGACCCGAGCCGACGCCGCCTGCCTGCTGACGCCGCGCCGTGATCACGCCCATCAGGGCTCCGAGCACAGGCCCTCGATGCGCGCCGTCAGCACTTTGTCCCGGCGCACGAAGTTCCCCATCTCCCGGCGCACGCGCGCTGCGGCGATCGGATCGGGTTTGTCCAGCGCTTGGGCCAGAGTGCGCAACGACCTGGCCGTCTCTTGGCACGACTGAGCGTACTCCTTGAGTGTTCGGCCGAGGGCGTCGTCCGTCTTCGCGAAGCCGTCGATGTCCCGAGCCAGGCGCTCATAGCGCTCTGCCAGATCCGAATAGGTGGCAGAGGTCGCGGCGCCGGCGTCGTGCGTCGCGGAGATCTGGTCGAGCGCGCCGTTCACGTGTCTGGCCAGGCGCCGACACTCCCCGACCCGACGAAAATAACCGCACCCGCCGAGCAGCGTCAGCGCAAGGAGCGCAACGGCAGGGCCGCGAGCGAGCATTTCGTCGAAGTACTCGCAACAACCGCGGCTGTCATCCTCGGACTGTTTGTTATGCTCAGCGCTCATGCTCAGATCGCGGTCGCTGGCTTGGATTTTTGCCCTGGGCGTGGCGTCCGTGGCGCTCGGATGTGACGAGCGTTCACCGCCTTCGGAGCCGCCGACGCGCCCCGGTCTGCCGGAGCGGCCGGCGGCGCCTGCGGGCGACGCGGCGCCCGGCGAGGCAACGGCCGCGGGCGACGTCGATGCGGGAGCGGAGGCGAAGCGACTCGTGGCGGAGCTCAGACGCTCCAAGCTCGAAGTGGCACCCCGGCGCGTGCCGACGCAGAAGCTCGCCTTCGGCAAGGACCGACTCGCTCAGCTCACGGAGACCGAGCTCGTGCTGCGCGGGCTCGACGATCTGAAAGTGCTCACGCGCCTCCCGGTCCGGGACCCCCGTCGGGCCGCAACGCTCTCGGATGGCAGTGTGCTGGTTGCCGGAGTCAGCGACCTCTGGCGTGTGCCGAGAGATCCGAAGAAGGCCGAGCACTATTCGCGCCTCCCGCTTTTCCCCGACTCACTCTTGCTCGGCGACCGGCGGGCCAAGAACAAACTCTGGGTCCACCACGGCATCGACCCCACGCTCTATCCGTACGAGCTCAGCGCCGACGGACGGCTCGAGACGCTCGACTTCATCGAGCTGGAACGCGCGGACCAGAAGGCGTTCGCGCTGCTCAAGGACGGGTCTTACGTGTACACCGCCGGGCCGAAGCTCGAGCGCTTCTTTCCGGGCGGCAAGCGCTGGTCGTTGGACCTACCGTCGGGCAGTGACGTGTGGCGGATCCTGACGACGCGGCGCCTGGACGAGATCTGGTTGGCGCAGACCGACGGGAGGCTGATGCTGACCCAGCTGAGCACGACCCGGCTGGTCGTGAAGAAGACCTTGGAGCTGCCGGGGACCTTCGATCTGGCCACCAACGACACGGAAATCGCGCTGCTCCGCCTCGAGACCCGAGCGCAGGTCGACGGCGCGGCCGCCGACTCGGGTTTGGCTCCGCGCACGTGGCGGCTCTTGGTGCTGGACGGGAGCGGCAAGGAGCGCATGAGCAGCGAGCTGCCGCTCGACCCCGCCACCGCCGAGGACGACTGGGTACGCGAGATCACCAAGAACCGCGGCGTCGTGCTGTCTCCATCGGGTTCGCTGGTTGCCGTGGGTGGACCGACCTGGCTCGCGGTGTGGAGCTACAGCACGCAAAAACAGCTGCTCGCGCCCTGACCCGCATTGGATTTTCGACACATCTCGGCTTTGGCTCATTCGGGTGAGCGCAGCCAGTTGCTCAACTGAAGTGTGGGCACGGCGTCGGCGGACTCGCGCAGCCGCAGGCGCGCGCGCGCATTTTGCCAGAGCCAGGTGCCTCCGCCGGCTTCGCTCTCTTTGCCATACAGGCCACGCAGCGTGGCCAGCAGCCTCGCGCGGACCTTTGCGCTGGCGTCTCTGGAAGCGGGCAGCTCCACGACACACTCGATGCGCGACAGTGTTGCGGCGATTGCGAACTCGAGGCTGCAGCTGGCCCGTTCATCGAACACCGAGGTGCGTGTGCGATACGTCGGTGTCTCACCCGAGGACTCGCCGGATGGAACCAGGTTCGGAAGTGCGCCGCGCACATCGGAGAGTCTGCTCCCGAGCTTGGCGCCCGCGATCCCCAAGGGAACGTTCGTTGGGTCCGGCGCTCGCGCCCGTTGCAGCAGCAGCCCGAGCAGCATCAGCGTCGCGATCAGCCCCGCGCCGAGCGCCAGCTTTCTCGATGCGCGTGGCTCCGCGCGGCTCTCGCTCACCGAAACCTCGCGGGTCAACTCTCCGCCTGCGCGAAGAAATCGCGGACGTGTGGCCGGGTCATCACGATCAATTCCAGGACGGGCAAGACAAGGGCAAACAGACCCCCGAACAGGCCGCCCACCACGCCGCCGATGGCGCCGCCGCGCTCCGCGGCCGTGCCGCCCTGCCCGAGCTGCCAGAGAGCGGGATACAGGAACAGGACGGAGACGAGCTGTCCGAGCACCATCAGCGCGACCGAGATGCCTGCGTGCCAGAGCGTGAGGCTCCGACCCCAGCGGCGCCCGCGCACCACTCCGACGCCTGCGGCAATCAGCAAGATCGCAGCGAGGGTACCAAGCGCCAGCGACGCGTACATCCAGGCCCCGAGGAAGCCTTCCCAGAGCAGCTCTTGTACGCGGAGCGAACCCGGATCGCGGGCGACGAAGCGAGTGATCAGCGTGAGTGGCGCGGCTGACAGACCGAACACTCCCAGAGCACACTGTGCGATCCCGAGCAGGCGGAGGCCGGAGCTCGGGGCCTCACGCGGCAGCGGCACCGGCGGCGGCGTGGGCGGCGGATGAAAACGCTCCGAATCCACTCAGGCAGGATAACCAAATAGTGCGCGTCGGGGGACGGCTCGGAAGCGATGGGGCGTGGGCTTGCCGCCGGAGCTTTGCATTCGCTCGTCGGATGCTAGGGTCGAGACCCAGGCAGGACGCCGCGTGCGAGCCGCTGCTTCCAGCGGCCGTCGTGGTGCCCAGGGGGGAAGGACCATGAACCTCCGCAACCGAGCAATCCTCTGGCTCCTCGTGATTGGGGCGCCCCTTCTCGGCCTGATGTTCTGGCGGGTTGGCTCCGCGCGCGACAACGCCCTCGAATACTGGCAGGCGCGCACCGAGCAGGTGGTCAAGGTCAAGGGGGCCGCGGTAGGCCTGTGGTGGCGTGAGCGTCACGGTGACGCCGAGCTCCTGGCTCGCGGCGTGGCCTTGAAGGAGTTCGTCCGGGCGCCCGCGGAGTCGGCAGCGCGGGCGGCGCTGGTGGAAAGCTTGGAGCGCACTCGCTCGGTCTTTGCCTACGAGTGGGCCGCGGTTTTCGGCGCAGCGGGTCAGCTTCACGCCGCGACGGCGGGCGCCACACCGCCGTCGGATGTCGTGCGCGCCGTCGTGCAACGTGCCCTCGCGACCGGGACGACCCTCCCGGGCATCGACGGCACCTCGCCGCGGAATCTTGCGATCGTGGTGGCTCATCCGGTCGGCGCGGGGGCTGAGCGCTTCGCTGTGGTCCTGAGCACACGACCGCAGCAGACGCTCTTCAAGCTCGTCACTCAGGAGACCGCCGGTACTCGCACCGGAGAGACAGTGATCGGGGTGCAGGAGGGCGACCAGATCCTGTGTTTCACGGAGCTCAAGCGGGCCGACCCGGATTGGTTTCACCGATTTCCGGTCCAAGGCTCCGGCGACACTCCGATGCAGAATGCACTCATGGGCCGCGGCGGATTCGCCGAAGGACTGGACTACTCCGGCACGCGTGTGCTCTCCGCGACCTCCTTCAACCACGAGACAGGCTGGGGTATCGTGCGCAAGGTCGATCGCGCCGAGGCCTTCGCCCCGGTCGAGCAGCGCCTGAAGACCGAGGGTGGGCTCGCGGCGGCACTCTGGCTGGGGCTCTCGCTCGCGCTGGTGGCGGTCGGCGAGCGAAAGCGAACCGCTGGGCTTCGCGTCGAGCTCGAGCGGCACCGGCTCGAAGCGAAGGCGCGGCAGCTCCAATCGAACGCGGAAGCGTCCGACCGCCGGGCAGCTCGCCTCGCTCACTTGCTCGATCAAGCCGGCGAGCAAGTAGACGTGTTCGAAGCCGAGACCCTCGCGCACGTGCTCAGCAACAAGGCGACCCAGGAGAAGCTCGGTTACGGGGAAGAGGAGCTGTCTCGCCGCACTCTGACTGACCTTGCACCGGGACTGGACGCCGCTGAACTGCGTCACCGCATCACCCAGCTCATGACGGGTAGCGCCGAGTCCCAGACGCTGAACACCGAATATCAGCGTCGTGACGGGTCGCGTTTCCCGGTCTGTCTGCGGCTCTCCACCATCTCGGGGGAGGACCCGCCGGTCTTCCTCGCCGTTGCCACCGACGTCAGCCGGGAGCGTGAGCTCGAGACCCAGCTCCAGCACGCGCAGAAGCTCGAGGCCGTGGCGCGCTTGGCCGGCGGCGTGGCCCACGACTTCAACAACGTGCTCACCGTCATCTCCGTCTCGGCCGAGCTCGCACTCGCCGAGCTGCCGGAGGGCGCACCACTTCGGGATGACCTCTTGCAGATCCGCGGGGCTTCGGAGCGGGCTGCGAGGTTGACCTCACAGCTATTGGCCTTCAGCCGGCGGCAGATGATCCGCCCCGTCGTCTGCCAGCTGAACGCGATCGTCAGCGAGATGAGCGAGTTTCTCGCGCGCTTGATCGGCGAGCACATCGAGCTCGAGGTCGATCTCGAGCCGGATCTCGCGGCAGTCTTGGTCGATCCGAGTCAGGTCGAACAGGTGCTCGCCAACCTGGTCGTCAACGCCCGGGACGCCATGCCGTCCGGGGGCCGCCTGACGCTCGAGACGGCCAACGTCGAGCTGGGCGACGAGTACGTCCGCTCCCATCACGAGGTCATCGCCGGTCCTTACGTGCGCATCACGGTCACCGACAGCGGCGAAGGCATGACGGAAGAGACGCGCACCCGGCTGTTCGAGCCATTCTTCACCACCAAGGAGAAGGGCAGAGGCACGGGCCTCGGTCTGGCCACGGTGTACGGCATCGTCCGCCAGAGCGGCGGACACATCTGGGTCTACAGCGAGCTGGGCCACGGCACGACCTTCAAGATCTACCTCCCGCGGGCACCGGACGACGCGGTTTCGCCCGCCATCGTGGAACACTCTCCCGAGACCGAAAGGGCCAGGGCTGGAGAGACGATCCTCTTGGTCGAGGACGAGGACGACGTGCGCAAGCTCGCCGCCCGGATCCTGGCTGAACGTGGCTACGAGGTCTTGACAGCCAAAGACGGCCAGGACGCGCTGAGCGTCGCCCGGGGCCATGCGGGGCCCATTCATCTGCTCTTGACGGATGTCGTCATGCCTCGTTTGAGCGGGAAGGCGCTGGCGGAACGCCTGCAGACCAGTCGACCGGCAGTGCGCGTGCTGTTCATGTCGGGGTTCACGAACAACGCGATCGTTCACAACAACGTGCTGGACCCTGGCACGCAGTTTCTGGCCAAGCCATTCACCGCACACGCACTGGCGCGGTCAGTGCGCGCGGTCATCGACGCCGAAGCTCCGGCTTGACCCGAGCTCACTGGAGTAGACGCTGATTCAGGTAGGCGACCACCGCAGCGCTCTCGTTGACCACGCGCGCGCTGATGGCCGGTCGCGCCTGAAACCAGCCGAAGGCTCGCAGCACTCGGGTGGTGTCGTCGATGGCGCTGACCACCTCGAGCGGTTGCGTCGACGTGTAGCGCGACGCGCTGAAGCGGTTCCCGAGCGCCGTGTTCCGTTCCATCCAGAAGCGCGCAGGCTGCGCGGCGTGGCAGCTCACGCAGTCCACGCTGGCAGGTGAATGAAGCTCCGGGTTCTCGATGCGCAACGCCGCTTCGTAGCTCGGCCAGAGTGAGTCGTCGTCGAGCTGTTTGGCGCTCACTGAGTCGAAGACAGGGCCCAGATCCTCGGGTGTGGGCAAGTTCGCGGGCTCCAGCCTGGCCGCAAATCCGAGCGCGCCCGCCGCGACGTCGTTCACGAAGGACTGCTCGGTGACCTTCGGATCCAGGATGGCCACCGGTATCACGGCGCCGTGGACGAGGTCGTAGCCAGCGAAGGTCCACGAATCGGCGGCAGTCCCCCGCCGCATGAAGGTCACGCGAGTGAGGCGGTCGGCGCCGATGACCGCGGACAGCGCGCCCTTCAAGCCGACTGAATAGGCCCCCGAGAGGCCCTCCGCGAGCAGTGTGGGGTGCGGCCCCAACGGTTGATCGGCTGCGAGTGGCAGCGAACCGCGCTGCGCGGCGAGCAGGTCGGCGATCAAGCTCACGAAGTCACCGACCGGCAGATCGTAAAATAGATGTATGGCGGTGTCCTCTGTGACGACCTGCCCCGGGCTCTCGTCGACGGGTTGCAGCACGAGTCGCACCTGGAAGCGGCAAGCCGGGGACGGCGCAAGCGTGAGCGAGGGGAAACACGGGTCGACCCGCGCGGCGACGACGCGCAGGCGGTCGTAGTCGGAGTCTTGCTCGCAGCCCGGCGTCAGACACGGCGCTTGACTGAACACGGACACCGGCAAGAGCGCGCCGAACCTGCCGACGGTGTTCGCGCTCCACAGCTCGTCCAGGTGACCGGGGGCAGGCAACGGAAACAGCATCGAGACGTCGTTCATGCCCAGCTCACCCACCGGGGCTCGTCCCTCTTCATCCCGCGGGCTCGTGCTCGAGCAACCCGCGAGGGCGACGGCCAGGGCGACGAGGACTCGGAGCTGAAGGCAGTATCTTTGTCCCAATTCGCGCTTCGTTGCGCGGTGATTCGCGCGCATTCGAAACACGATCGGTGCGCGTCGCGGCGTGAATTCGCGTGCACGGAGCAGGGTATCCGGCAGTTCGCGCGCTCGTCTCGCTTGCCTGGTGTTGCGGCGACAAAGCTCTCGCGCGTCGCGCGGCATGCTGGTTGCTGACGATTCGCGTGGAGGTGCAGATGAGAACAAGTTCGTGTTGGTTGGTGGTGGCCTTGATATCGAGTCTGGGCAGTGCGGCACAGGCCGATCCCATCTTTGGCACCAACGACCCGACCGCCGATGGCGACACCGGACCTCGGCGGGACCCGCGCGCACGCCGCGCCGACAGTGAGGCGTGGCGGCCTGGTTTTGGGGCGCGCATCGGCGGTTATGGTTTCCGTGATCCGGACGGCGGAGTGGCCTGGGATGCGTGTCGCATGAACGGGTTCGGAGTCTTCGGTACGCTGGATGTGAACAAGTATCTGTACGGTGAGCTCTCCGCGGACTTCTACGCTGCCACTCCCGCGGTCGTGAGCCAGGGCCTGGATCGCACGAGCACCCATGCCCTCACAGGCGTGGGTCTGCGCATGCTCCCGGACCTCTTCATCACACCGTTCGTCGTCGTGGGCGGTGGTGCCGAGTACACGCGCGTGCAGATGCCTGCCGGCAAGGTCGATGCGGTCTACCCGATGGGCTACATCGGGCTCGGTGGCGATCTCAACGTGACTCGGGAGCTGAAGCTCGGCGCGACGGTGCGTATGCTGGCAACGACCCGGCCGACCTTCGCCAGCACCCGCGACGGCGGCAGCTTGTACGGGGCGTCCTCCGAAGCGGCGCTGACGGGCCAGGGGTCCACCGAGGCCGAGATGCAGTTCGACATCGCCAGTCAGGCGCAGTTCTTCGTGCGCTACGCGCTGTGAGCCAGTGCTCACGGGGCGCTTCCCCGGCGTCCTCGCGGGCGTTTCGCGACCGGTGCGGCCGGACTCACATGGTGTTCTGCGCTCGCTGGCGTATCGTCCCGGCGCCGAGTGGCGCTAGCGCTTCCGGTCATTCCTCGGCACGGAGGCCGAGAGTTGGCTGGAGCTGCTCGTCAGAAGCGACCGGAGAAGTCACATGAGCATGTTGAGCGAGTTCAAAGAGTTTGCAGTCAAGGGCAACGTCGTAGACTTGGCGGTAGGTGTCATCATTGGAGCGTCGTTCGGCAAGATCGTCACGTCGTTCGTTGCCGATGTGGTGATGCCCCCGATCGGGCTCGCGATCGGAGGCGTCAACTTCACTGCGCTTCAGCTCACCTTGCGCGACGCCGTCGGGGACAAACCGGCGGTGGCGCTCAAGTACGGCAGCTTCCTGCAGACGGTCTTCGATTTCCTCATCGTCGCGTTCGTAATTTTCATGGCCATCCGAGCGATGAACAAGCTGAAGCGCAAGGAGGAAGCGGCTCCCGCGCCCGAGGCGCCCAGCAAAGAAGTGGAGCTCCTCACCGAGATTCGTGACGCTCTGAACAAGGGGGCTTGACCTGACGTTCGGCGCTCCAGCCCGCCGAGCCAAAGCCGACGACTGACGGGCAGGTGCGAGCGTCAGTCGTCGTCGTCGAGCTCGTGAAGTCGCGCGTCGACGTCCACGACCAGTCGGTCGAACGCTTCGCTGCTCAAGATCCCCTCTCTACGCCCGCGCATGAGCTCGTCCTTCTCCACCAGGAGCAGGTGCCGCCGGGCGGCCTCGACCTCTTCGGCGTGCACCGTGCTGTGCTCGAGCCGAAGCTCTTGCACACGCTCCGCCGCCAATGCCACGCGTTTCTCGTACTCCTCCGCCAACGGGTCCAATACCTCCGTGGAGGACGACCCGGCGCCGCGCATCTGCTCGATGCCCGTCAGCGCGGCCTTCGCAGCTAGCAGGGCCCCTCGTCGCGTCTCGTACTCGTGGCGGTCGGCGCGGGTGCCTGCGACACCGAGGCGGGTGAGGATCTGGGACATCGAGATCCCCTGCACGAGGATCGACAGGAGCACGACGCCGAAGGTCATGTTCACGAGCAGCTCGCGGTGCGGGAACGTCAGCGGCAGTGCCAGCACCAGCACCATGGAGAGCGCGCCGCGCAGGCCGCCCCAGGTCAGGACCATGGCCCAGCGCGCCGGGATGCGCTCCTTGGTCCGGGACAAGAGCGCCGTCACGAGGCCGATCACGATGGCTCGCCCCAGCGTGACGGCGAGCCAGGCCGCGACGATGGCCTTCCACGACGCCAGCAGCGAGTCGATGTGCACTTCGAGTCCGACCAGCAGGAACACGATGGAGTTCAGCGCAAACGCGACGTACTCCCAGAAACTCTCCACCGCGATGCGGGTCGTCGGGCTCATGCCGGTGCGCGCCGCGTAGTTGCCGCACAGCATGCCCGCGACGACCGTCGCGATCACACCCGAGACGTGGAAGTGCTCGGCGAGCATGAAGGAGCCGTAGGCCGCGAGGGTGGTCAGCGTGATCTCGATCATCGGGTCATCGACGCGCTGAATGACCTTCGAAATCCCGTAGCCGATACCGGCGCCCACGAAGATGCCGAGGCCCACCACCTTCACGAACTGGAAGACCGCTCCCGACGGACTGAATGGCTCACCCAGGGCGAACGACAGCACCAGCGCAAAGACCACCACCGCCGTGCCGTCGTTGAGCAGACTCTCGCCTTCGACCAGCACATTGAGGCGCCGGGGGACGCCCATCGTCTTGAACAGCGCGACGACCGCGATCGGATCCGTCGCGGCGATCAGCGAGGCAAACACCAACCCGTCGATGAAGGAGAACCCTTCGACGAAGTGCAGGGCGCTGGCGACCGGCGTCAGGATCCCGGCTGTGAGGGCGATGGCCACCAGGAGCCCCGGGATGGCCAGCGAGTGAATCGCCAGCTTGTTGCGCCAGAAGTCGGAGAACTCCAGGTGAAATGCGGCCTCGAACAGCAGGCCCGGAAGAAAGATGGCGTAGAGCAGGCCCTTCGTCAGATGTGGGGCCGCGAGCGTGCTGGTGTGGCCGAGCAAGAGTCCGGCCGTGACCAGCGCGACCGTGTACGGAACACGGAGTCGGCGGGCCATCAGCGCGACGGCGGCCGCGACGCCGAACAGGGCAACGAAGGCGATTTCGGAGTGCATGAGTCGGGGCGGGCGCGGGAGCCTACCACCCGGTTGCACGTGTCTCTAGTCTTCGCTCGGTCGGGTGAACACGCTAACTTGAGCGCGGAGGCTTCGCGTCGGTCATGACCTATCAGCTCTACTATTGGCCATCGATCCAGGGGCGCGGGGAGTTCGTGCGCCTGAGCCTCGAGGAGGCTGGGGCTCCGTACGAAGACGTCGCGCGTCGGCCGGCCGACGAGGGGGGCGGTGTCCCGGCCCTGATCGCGCTCTTGCGCAGTGAAACGGAGGCGGCGCTGCCGTTCGCGCCGCCGGTGTTGCGCCACGGTCCGTTGTTGATCGCACAGACCGCGAACATCCTTCTCTACCTCGGGCCACGGCATCAACTCAGTCCCAGCGACGAGGCAGGTCGGCTGTTCGTCAATCAGCTGCAGCTGACGCTCGCGGACGTCGTGGGCGAGGTGCACGATACCCATCACCCCATCGGGTCCGGTCTCTATTACGAAGATCAGAAGCCCGAGGCCGCCCGCAGAACGCAGAGTTTTCTGCGTGAGAGGCTGCCGAAGCTGCTGGGCTACTTCGAACGAGTGCTCATGCGCGGCACCCAGCGCGGCGGACAGTGGCTGGTGGGAGGCGAGCTGTCGTACGTCGACCTGTCGCTGTTTCAGCTCGTCTGCGGGCTCGAGTACGCGTTTCCGAAGGCGATGAGCCGCATCGGGCCGACCGTTCCAGGTTTGATTGCCCTGCGGGACCGGGTCGCTGCGCGCCCGCGTATCGCCGCCTACCTGGCGTCGCCGCGTCGCCTTCCGTTCAACGAGGACGGGCTCTTTCGTCGTTACCCCGAGCTCGACTTCGACTGAGGTACGCGGCGCTCGTCGTCACACGGTTCCAGCGCTCGGTGCGGTCGGCACGAAGCGCCGCAAGCGGAGGCTGTTCGTGACGACGAACACACTCGAGATGCTCATGGCGGCTGCCGCGAGCATGGGGCTCAAGAGCAGGTGGAAGAGCGGGTAGAGCGCGCCCGCGGCGAGCGGAATGAGGGCGACGTTGTAGGCGTAAGCCCAGAAGAAGTTCAGACGGATTGTGGACAGTGTGCGGCGGGATAGCCGAATCGCGCTGGCGATGCCGCGGAGATCGCCGCTCATCAGGATCACGTCGCCGGCTTCGACCGCGATGTCGGTGCCCGTCCCGATCGCAATGCCCACGTCGGCTCGCGCGAGCGCAGGCGCATCGTTGATGCCGTCGCCGACAAAAGCCACTCGCCGACCCGCGGCCTGAAGCCGGGCGATCTCTGCGGCCTTTTCCCCGGGCAGCACCTCCGCCAGCACTCGCTCGATGCCGACCTCTTTGGCGATGGCGTCTGCGGTGCGACCGTTGTCGCCGCTCAACATGGCGACGCCAAGGCCGAGCGCGTGGAGCTCTCGAACGGCTGCACGGCTGCCCTCCTTGAGCGGATCGGCGATGGCGAGTGTGGCCACGAGCTTGCCGTCGAACGCGGCGAAGATCGGCGAACGCCCCTCGACGGCGAAGCGCGCGGCGTCGGCTCGGCCCAGCTCGGTGTCGATGCCGAGCTTCGACATCAGGCGTTCGGCGCCGACCGCGACACGGCGTCCCGCGACGATCGCTTCGACGCCGAATCCAGGATCCGCCTGCACCGAGTCGGCTCGTCCGAAGCTGATGCCCCGGGTCCGGGCGGCTTCTACGACTGCACGGGCAAGCGGGTGTTCACTCCGGTCCTCGGCGGCCGCGACGAGCTGGAGCAATTCCGTCTCCGTCACCCCGTACGGCGCGATGTGGGTCAGCTCGGGGTGGCCCTTGGTCAAGGTACCCGTCTTGTCGAGCACGATGGTGTCGAGTCGGGCCATCGTCTCCAGCGCGGCGCCCTCTCGAAACAGCATGCCGAGCTCCGCCGCCTTGCCCGTGCCGACCATGATGGCGGTGGGTGTGGCGAGCCCCATCGCACACGGGCAGGCGATGACCAGCACGCTGACTGCTGCGACGAACGCATGGCTCAGCGCCGGACTTGGCCCGAAGAACCACCAGATCGAGAACGTGAGCGCTGCGGCCACGATCACCAGCGGCACGAAGATCCGCGCGATGCGGTCCGCCAGGCGTTGGATGGGGGGTTTGCCACCTTGCGCCTGCTCGACCAGTCGAATGATCTGCGACAGCACGGTGTCCTGGCCGACCCGCGTCGCGCGGAACACGAACGCACCGCGGTGGTTGACGGTCCCGGCGACGACCTCACCGCCGACGGACTTCTCGACGGGCAGGGGTTCGCCGGTGATCATGCTCTCGTCCACCCAGCTCGAACCTTCGGTGAGCACACCGTCGGTGGGGATGCGCTCTCCCGGCCGGACCTCGATCAGGTCGTCCGGGACGACAGCGTCGATCGCGAGCTCGACGGACGACTCTCCCCGCAGCACACGCGCCGTCTTCGGCGCGAGGCCGAACAGCTTCTTCAGCGCGTCGCTCGTTCGCCCCTTGGCACGGGCCTCCAACAACTTGCCCAGCAGCACCAGCGTGATGATGACCGAGGAGGCCTCGAAGTAGAGATGCGCGGTGCCTTCGGGGAAGATCCGGGGAGTGAGCAGCGCGAGCAGCGAGTAGCCGAAGGCGGCGCTCGACCCCAGCATGACCAGGGTGTTCATGCCCGGGCTCAGGTGGCGGAGCTCCGCGAAGGCCTGGCGGTAAAAACGCGCGCCGACGAACAGCTGCACCGGCGCCGCCAGGGCCAGCTGAACGAAACCCCAGCCGCGATGGGGAAGGACCTGGTGCATGGCGTGCATGACCGACGGCGAGAGCATCGGCAGCATGGCCACGAACATCAGCGGCACGCTGAGCGCTGCGCCCAGCATGACGTCGCGGCGGAGGTCGGCTTGTTCTCTTGCCTGGGCGCGCTCGAGCGAATCTTTCTCCGTATCGAGATCGATGGCCACGTAGCCCGCGTCGACGATGGCCGCCTTCAGTCGCTGCGGACTCACGGCGCCAGGCAGGTAGTCGATGCTGGCCTTTTCGGTGCCCAGATTGACGCTCGCCGCCTTCACTCCCGGCTGTTTTTTCAGCGTGCGCTCGACGCGAGCGACGCAGCTGGCGCAGGTCATTCCTCCTACGCCGAGATCCAAATGTGCGGTCGCGGGTGCGCCGGAGCTCGGGTCGGTGTCAGCACCGACGTCGGCCAGAGAGCTCGCAGTTCTTGCTGGGACCATGTTGCCGTTTGCCAAAGCCGTCAGCGGTACTTCAGCACCTCCATCAGTTCGTCGACGATCTCGCCTGCATCGCCGCGCGCGGCTGCCGTGACCACGTGGTCACGCAGATGGCTGGCGAGCACCATCCCACCGACTTTGTCGAGCGCGCCGTGGATGGCCTTGATCTGTTTGAGCGCGTCGACGCAGTAGACCGATTCGTCCTCGAGCATGCGCATCACACCTTCGACATGCCCACGGATCGACAGCAGCCGACGTCGCGCTTCATCTCGCGTCGCGCCATCGAGCTTGAGGCCGTGGGCGCAGTGCTTCACGCCACGGCCTCGGCGGAGTAGCCCTCTTCGACGATGGCGGAGATCAGGGCTCCGATCTCCGGGGCCCCCTCGACGATGGCTTCCTCTCGGGTGCGGTCGACGCTGCTGACCGCGGTCACTCCGGGGACCTGTCCCAGCGCCTTCTTTACGGCCATTTCGCAGTGTCCGCAGGTCATTCCGGTGACCTTCAGCTTGATCATGGGCTGCTCCTTTACCCCTCCCCTCGGGGGGGGCGGGGGTCAGGCCAAGATGGGCCCGCCCTTGCGCCGCGTCAAGCTCGGGAGGTTGGTTCAGCGCCGTGGCAGCCGGCGAAGCTTGCGCCTCAGCCCGAAGGCCGCGAACGACAGCCCGCTCATTGCCAGATAGAGGTCTCGGTGCTGGCCACCACCCGGTCCAGGCCCGTCGATCGGGAGCAACAGCGCGGTCACTTCTCGTGGCACCGACGTCGGCGCGTTGCCGGAGAACGAAACGTCCTCGGTCAGCATCGACGGCGCAACCACGGTCGCCATGCGCGACAACACCTGCGTCGTTTCGGTGATGGCCGAGAGCTTCGGCCCGAGCCCCTGCCGCCAGCCCGAGCCGGTGCCAAAGACACCCTCGATGACGAACGCCTTGCTCCCCATCTCGGCGATCTTCGTGAACAGCGTCTGGGTGTAGTCGTCGTAGAGTGCGGACGCCGAGAAGTCCGCGAGAGTCAGGGTCAGGAAATTTCCCGCAGGTGCCGAACCGGTTGGGGATACGACCTCCGGTGCCGCGACAAAGACCTGGATCCCGAGCTGAGCGGCGGCGCCGACTCGCGAGATCCGCAGCGGGTAACCGCGCTGATCACCGGGGACCGAAAAGCTCACGCCGACGCTGCTCGGGCCAGGTTCTGCCTGGGCGCTGCGCTTGAACGCCACGAAGTACTTTCCGGGGCCCACGTAGGCATCGACGCTGGCCTGATCTGCGGTGGGGATCACGAAGCCGTTGTCGCTCAGCCACTCGGTCAGAGCCGCCGTCGAATCGGCGCTCAGTGCTGCCGCGGTGACCGGACCGATGTCGACGATCTGCACGACCCCAACGCCGCCCCCGAGGTTCTTGCCACCGCCGGCCAGGTCGTCCGTCGGGGTCGACCCGCACCCACAGCTGCCGCTGTCGGTCGAACCCGAATCCGAGCCGTTCACTCGCGGCCGAGTTGCCTGGTCGAGGCCATCGATCTCCGCCACGTCGACCGGCGACGGATCGAGTGTCGGCAGCCCCGCGACCGGCGTCAGGGCGCCGAAAGGAGCGCTCGCTTCCGGGACGCCGAGCTGCACGACGACGTTGCTCGTGCCGTCGGAGCGGAGCGAAATCAGGACCCGCTGCTGGCTCTGCGCGACCACTGATTTGTCGTTCGAGACCAGGGCGCCGCAAGCGTGCGCAGACCGCTCGGTGGTGGCGTTGAAGACGAGGCTGCAGACCAGAACCGTGAAGGCTGACGACTTGGATCCCATGCTAGTTCTCCGGCGAGGATACGTCCGCGCGGTGTAGGTGGTTCTGCGCACTCGGGGTGACCGGCGTCAAAGCGTAGCATTCGACGCCCGCCCAGCGCCTCCTTCCCGCGGGGGACTGGCCCTTGTTCCTGCAGATTCCGTGATAGCCTTCGAGGTTCATGCGCCGAGCGTTTGGACTTGCCGCGGCCGCCCTGGTCATCGGCGCCTGTTCGCTGCTGGGACCAACGGACGCCGAGCTCGTCGGGGGAGCGGCGGGCGACGCTTCGGTGACCGGTGGCAGCGGCGGCGCGGCCGGCACCACCGGTGGCACCAGCGCAGGCGGCGCGAGTGGCAGCGGCGGTACAAGTGGCAGCGGTGGCACGAGCGGCAGCGGTGGCGCGAGTGGCAGCGGCGGTGCGAGTGGGGGCGGCGGTGCGAGTGGTAGCGGCGGCGCAACAGGCGGCAGCGGTGGCGTCGGCGGAGCGACGGGCGGCAGCGGCGGGACAGGCGGAGCGACGGGTGGCAGCGGTGGGACGGGCGGAGCGTCACCCGTTCCGACACAGTGGCTCGCGCTCTGGCTGCGCGCAGACGCCGGCGTCACGGTCACGAACGGCGTCGTGAGCAGCTGGGCGGATCAATCCGGAAACGCCTACGACGCAACCCAGGCCTTCGTGTCGATGCGACCGATCCTGAAACAAAACGCGCTGAATGGCCTGCCCGCCGTCGAGTTCGACGGTTCGGATGACCACTTCGTGCTGCCGCAGAAGTCCATCGACTTCTCCGCGGGGCTCAGCTTCTTCGCGGTGGTGACCAGCGACAGTATTGGAACGGCCCCGCCGGTGGTCCAGCTCTCGAACGGTCAAGAGGTCGACGACATCTCATTTCACCGGGACTACGACTTCTTCGCTTACGAAGTCGTGGATGATTATGGGCCGACCCCGGCGACCACCTTTCCACTCGCCACGTTGACCGTGATCAGCGTGATTCACCATACGACCGGGCTCGCGACCGTCTCGCTCCAGGGCCAGGCCGCCGGCAATTTCCCGATGAAGCTGCCCGAGACCAAACAGCGCGCGCAGAACTTCGTGGCCAAGGGTTTGTACGGCGGCGAGAGCACCCACGACGGTTTGATCGCCGAGGTTCTGCTCTACCAGCGCGAGCTCTCGTCGCCGGAGATCCAGCAAGTCACTCAGTATCTGAAGACCAAGTGGGGGTGTTGCCAGTGACCGACACCCCGGTCCGGAACGCTCCGCGCGCCGTCGGGCGATACCTGCTGTTCGACGAGATCGCGTCGGGCGGCATGGCCACGGTGCATCTCGGGCGGCTGCTCGGGCCCGCGGGGTTCTCCCGCACCGTGGCCATCAAACGCCTGCACCCGCAGTACGCCAAGGATCCCGAGTTCGTGACCATGTTCCTCGACGAGGCGCGACTCGCGGCCAGAATTCGCCACCCGAACGTGGTCTCGACGATGGATGTCGTGGCCGAGTCGGGTGAGCTGTTCTTGGTCATGGAGTACGTGCAGGGTGAGTCCCTGGCTCGCCTGATGGCCGCGTCGTCGCGGGGCGAGCAGCGCATTCCGGCCGCGATGGTCGTCGCCATTGGTAGCCAAGCTCTGCTCGGGCTGCACGCGGCGCACGAAGCCAAGAACGAGCGCGGCGATCCGCTCGACATCGTGCACCGAGACGTGTCGCCCCAGAACATCCTGGTGGGGGTCGATGGTGTGGCACACGTCGTCGACTTCGGTGTTGCGAAGGCGGCGGCGCGCATCCACACCACGCAGGACGGCGCACTGAAGGGCAAGATCGCCTACATGGCGCCGGAGCAGCTGCGGCAGAAGGCGGTCGACCGGCGCACCGACGTGTTTTCGGCCAGCATCGTGATCTGGGAGGCGCTGGCCAATCGGCGGCTCTTTGCGGCCGGTGACGTGGCCGCGTCCGTCACCAAGATCCTGAACGACGACGTCCCGCCACCAAGCCGGTTCTCGCCGGGGTTGCCCGCGGAGCTCGACCGCGTCGTCCTGAAAGGCCTCGAGCGTGACCCCGCCCAGCGATACACGACAGCGCGCGAGATGGCCCGCGAGCTTCAGGCCGCGCTCACGCCTGCCGGCGCACTCGAGATCGGAGAGTGGGTGGAGGCGGTTGCCGGCAAAGCGCTGGGTGAACGCCGTGACGCGTTGGCGGACGTCGAGAGCAAGTCGACGACCATCCCGGGGGTTGACGAAGCAGTGGCCGCCGCACTCGGCGAGCGGAAGCCGATTGGAGTCGAGGGCACGGGCAGCACCGAGCTCTCCGCCGCGCTGCCCAGCGTCCTGCCCGTTCAGCAAAAGCGCCGGTTCTGGCTCGGGGCCGCCGCCGCGTTGTTGCTCCTGGGAGGCCTCGGGGTTTGGTTTGCGCGCGGCGCGCGCGAACCGTCCGCGGGAGCGCCAGCGGCAGTTGCTGCTCCGCTCGCGAGCCACACCGAGCCCGCGGGAGCGCGGGTCGTCGAGCTGCAGCCCAGTGCCTTGCCGGAGCCAAAGGTCGAGCCTGCACCCGCCGCCGAAGCTGCCGATGCCGCGGTCGTGCCGCCCTCCGCGTCGGCGTCAGCAAGCGCGAAATCCAAGCCAGCACCCCTGGCGCGACCGACTGCCGGCGGCGCCCAGAAGCCCCCCGCCAAGCTGGGTTGTAATCCGCCCTACACGCTGAACTCGGATGGTTCGAAGCGCTTCAAGCCGGAGTGTTTCTGATGCGATGCGGCGTCGACGTTCCGCGTGGGCTGGTCCTGATGCTCGCTGCCTTGTTGCCGCTTCTCGTGGGCGCCCCTGCACGCGCCGACAGCAAAGCCGAGTGCATCGCCGCCAACGATCGCGCCAATACCCTGCGCCAGCAAGGGAAACTGCGCGCCGCCAAGGCGCAGTACCTGACCTGCGCTGACTCCAAGTGTCCCAAGGTGGTGCGCACGGAATGCCTCGAGCGTGTTGGGAACATAGACGCGGGCATCCCGACGGTCGTGATCGCCGTCGTCGACGCGGGCGGACACGACGTCGTGAAAGGGCGCATCATCCTGGACGGCGAGAAGATTGCCGACGCAGTCGATGGCCGGGCCGAACCCGTCGATCCCGGCGAGCACCGCTTACGCTTCGAGGGTGAAGACGGGCAGAGCAGCGAGCTCTCCTTCGTTGCCCGCCAAGGTGAGAAGAATCGCACCATCAAGCTGACGCTGGAGGCGCCCAAACCCGCGGCCGAGGAGCCCGTCGCCGCACCGGTGAACGCCGAGCCCGTTGCACCAAAGCCAGTGGAGAAGGGCTCGTCGAAGACCCTGGGATGGGTGTTCGGGGGGCTGGGCGTGGTGGCCCTCGGCTCGTTTTCGTATTTTGCGCTGAAGGGCAAATCCCAGGAGAACGACCTCGAGTCCCGCTGCGCGCCACGCTGCGAGCAGTCGGAAGCGGACTCGTTGCATCAGAAGTATTTGATCGCCGACATCTCGCTCGGTGTCTCGCTGCTCTCCTTGGGCGCGGCGACCTACTTCTTCGTGTCCAGCGGAAAGTCGGAGCGACCGCCCTCGTCCGCAGAGGTCCAACTCTCGGCTGGCCCCACGCGGGACGGATTCGCGCTCGGTGCGCGCGGCCAATTTTGAGCTGGGCGGGCCAGATTGCGAACGAGGAGTGTGGCTCAGTGGCGATTCACGCGCTGCCGAGCTCTTTCATCCACGGCACGGCAAAGTAACGATCCCAGCTGTCTGGGAGCACCGTCACCACCGGGCCGTCGACCTCGCCGCGGGCCGCGACGCGCAGCGCGGCCACGACGTTGGTCCCTGCCGAGCCGCCGACCAGGAGCCCCTCCTCGCGCACCAGGAGTTTGACCATCGCAAAACTCTCCGCGTCGCTCACGCGTTCCCAATGTGCAAGAGCGGCACCAAGGGAGTGCCACCAATGTGGTTCAGAATGTTCTCGCCGCTCGCCAACGATCACCCTTATATCCCGTGACGGGATCGGCGAACGCTATGATCCCGGGAGTTCGGATGCGAATCGGGCAACCAGAGCAGCAACTCTCTCGGAAAGGCCCGCTGGTAGAGGCCAGCGTGGCTCGCCGCTTACTCCTTGGCGCGCAGGGGCTGCTCGATGATCCGGGGCGGCCCGCAAAGAAGAAGACGGTGCTCGAGCTGGTCCAGAAGCTCGG
Source organism: Myxococcales bacterium (assembly GCA_016706225.1). Taxonomy (NCBI): domain Bacteria; kingdom Pseudomonadati; phylum Myxococcota; class Myxococcia; order Myxococcales; species Myxococcales bacterium. The sequence goes on along the minus strand of JADJKB010000021.1, from coordinate 1,324,240 downwards.
TTACGTGCAGGTCGACTCGATCAGCGCGGTGGGTGAGCGCGCGCATCACCTCACGCTCCACAGTCGCATGGACGGTTACCGGCCCGCGCTGCTGACTGCGCTGATCGAGCAGGACCGCAAGCTGTTCGAACACTGGACTCACGACGCCTCGGTCATTCCGGTCGAGTGGTATCCGCACTGGAAGGTGCGCTTTGCCCGCTTTCGCTGCCAAGATCGGGTCAAGAGCTGGTGTGTCCGTCGTCTCGGCGCGGACCCCGCGCGTGTGCTCCGGCGCGTGCGCGCCAGGCTACGGGCAGAGGGGCCGCTCATGGCGCGCGACTTCGAGGCCGACGGAGTGGAGGAAGACGACGGCAGCGGTTGGTGGAACTGGCACCCCGAGAAGGCCGCGCTCGAGTACCTGTGGCGGAGCGGGGAGGTCAGCATCGTCGCGCGCCGCGGGTTTCAGCGGGTGTACCAGCTGACACGGCAGGTGCTGCTGGAGGCGAGCCGGTTGCCCGCATCCAGCGCGAGTGCGCACCTGGAGTTCGCGTGCCGCCAGGCGATGGAGCGACTGGTGATCGCGAACCCGGCGGAGATCGCGCGGTATTTCGCCGCCGCACCCCTGGCGGACGTGCGTCGCTGGTGCAACCGCGAGCTCGAGAGAGGCGCGCTCTTGCCGGTGCAGGTTCGGTGCGCAGAGACTGAGGTCCTGCGCCCGGCCCTCGCGCTCCCCGACTTTCGGGAGCGCGAGCGTGCGCTGCCCGTCGCCGCGGATCGCGCGCGCCTGCTGAGCCCCTTCGATCCCGTGGTGCGGGACCGCGCGCGGGCCCTGCGCCTGTTTGGTTTCGACTTTCGGTTCGAGGCTTTTGTCCCCGAGCGCCAGCGGAAGTTTGGCTACTACGTGATGCCGCTGCTCGACGGTGAGCACATCGTTGGTCGCCTCGAGCCGAAGTATCACCGGGAGGCCAGCGTGCTGGAGGTGAAGAACTGCTGGTGGCAGGCCGACGTACGCGGGCGTCGCTCTGAAAAACGCCGGGCGCTCTCCGCCGTAGAACGGCTTGCGGCGTTGGTCGGAGCCGAGCGCATCGATGCGCCAGCGCTCGACTGACGGCGCCGTTTGTCCCGCCCAAGCCCGTTTCACCCGAGGAGCCGGGCCATCAAGCTCTCGAGCTCGGCAGCAACGAATGGCTTCTTCACCACGGGGCAGGTCGGGGCGCGCTCACGCACCGCGCCGAGCAGGCTGTCGGTGCCGGTGACGAAGACCACACGTTTTGCCAGGTCGGGCCAGCGGCTGCAGATGGATTCGTACAGCTCCACGCCGTTCATTTCTGGCATCACCAGGTCGGTCACCACGAGGTCGGGGCGCTGAGAGAGGATCGCCCGCAAGGCTTCCTCTCCGTTCTCGGCGAAGCGCAGCTTCTTGCCGCGAAACACCCGGGCGTAGGCCCGGCGAATGGCTGCGTCGTCGTCCACGATCAGTACGTCCGCGTGACTGGGCAGCATGCGCACGGCCGACATGCTGCCGGTCGGAACGGCCACCCGAGCTGCGGGGAGCACGACTCGAAAGGTCGAGCCGACGTCCGCTTCGCTCTCGATCAGAATTTCGCCCCCGCATTCGTTGACGATCTCTTGTACGAGGCCGAGCCCCAGGCCCGTGCCCCCTTCGCGAAACGTCACGTAGGGCTCGAAGATGCGCTGCTTGCGCTCGTGCGAGATGCCGATCCCCGTGTCACTCACCTCGAGCACCACGCGGTCACCCTCGCGGCGGGTGCTGACGGTGACGGTGTTGGGCCGCTGTTTCGTCGGGTCGCTCGCCTCGGCGGCGTTTGCCACCAGGTTCATCACCACCTGCGCCAAGCGGCCGGTGCTGCCTCGCACGTCCACATGTTCGCTGGCCAGATCCAGCGCGAGCTTGGCGCGCAGCCGGGGTTCCACGCGGGCCACGCGGCAGGCCGTCCGGACCACGTCGTTGAAGTCGAAGACCTCCTCGGCGTCCGTGCGGTAACGCGCGACGCTGCTCAGGTCACCGCTGATCTGTTTGATCAGCTTGAGCCCGGTCGTGCACTCGTCGAGGATCGACAGGAGCTCGAAGCCCGCCTGAGCGGCGTTGTGAGCCACTTCGGGATCCAGCTCGGCCCAGCTACGTCCCGTGGAGACCGCTTGTAGTGCGCCGACCAGATCCGGCGCCGCGTCGCGCAGGAGCGCGAGATTCGTCTGCACGTAAGTCAGAGGGTTGTTGATCTCATGCGCCAGCGCGGCGGCGAAGTGCCCGATTGAAGCCAGGCGTTCACTGAGTACCCGCCGGCTCTCGCTCGTCTTCAGCTGCGCGAGTGCGGTCACGAGCTCGGCGTTGCTGCGCTCGATCTCCGAGATGTGCGTTCGCCGGTCCAGGCGCAGGAACAAGCGATTGGCGGCGCCGGCCACGGCGAGCCGTAGCTCGCCGACCGCGAAGGGCTTGCTGAGACAGCGAAAGATCCCGAGGTCGAGGGCGCGCCCCAAGGACTCGACGTCGGCGTGAGCCGTCACGACGACGACCTCGAAGTCGTGGTGGATTTCTCGGAGTCGCTCCGCGAGCGCCAATCCGTCCATGCCCGGCAGTCGCACGTCCACCACGAAAAGCGACGGCTCGATGTGCGCCAGCGTGTGTTCGAGCGCAGCTTCGGCGGACGCGAAGCCGGTGATTTGGTAGCCCGACGCCGTCAGCGTCGCCTGGACCAAGCGTGAGATCTGCGGGTCGTCCTCGACCACGAACACGGGAAACCGATCCGGTGAGGGAGGGTTCTTGGAGTCGGGGTTCAGCGACGGCGCAGACATTGTCGAGCCAAACGTGGCCGGTCGTGTGCGGCGCATTCGAGCCCCGGGCACGCCTGATCCACGAGGCTACCACGCCCGGAGTGCCGCCAGGCCAGGCCGATTCTGCGCTCGCGCGAGCGTCCGAAAGCCTCGCGGGTGGCTCAGCGATGCCAGTGGGCAGCCGTTCGGCGTTATACTCGGGTCCGGGAGGTCCTCGGATGAAACGTCGGCTCATTGGTGCGCTGGTGATTGGGGTGTCGGCGTCGTGTGTCGTTGCGTGTGGCGGTGACGACTCTGGAAGCTCTGGAACGGGGGGCGCTGCCAGCGGAGGCAAGTCCGGCTCGGGCGGCGGTGGGACCAGCAGCGGCGGGACCAGCAATGGCGGGACGGGCGGAGGTCCGAGTGGTGGCTCGGCTGGCGTCGCGAGCGGTGGTTCGGCTGGCGTCGCGAGCGGCGGGTCGGCTGGCGTCGCGAGCGGCGGAGGCGGTGGCCCGACGGGTGGAGCCGGCGGCGCTACCGGTCAGAGCCCGACGCTCGGTGGCTGCGCAATGTTCCCCGAGAACGACGAGTGGAACATGGACGTGTCGGGGGCGGCCGTGGACGCAGGCTGGACTCAGAAGCTGATGACGTTCGTCGGGTCCGGGCTGAAGCTGCATCCGGACTTCGGCGGAGCGCAGTATGGGATCCCGATCAACATCGTGCCCGCCAGTCAGCCGCCCTTGGAGGTGGTGTTCGACGACTATCCGGACGAGAGTGATCCGGGGCCCTACCCGTTTCCGAGCGCAGCGAAGGCAAAGATCGAGGGGGGTACACCGTCCTCGTGCAGCGGCGACTGCCACCTGCTCACGCTGCTTCAGGGCACATGCAAGCTCTACGAAGGCTACGTCTGTCAGTACACGAACAAGTGGCACTGCGCGAACGGTGCAGTCTGGGATCTGACCAAACCCTCGTACGGCCAGCGCCCGAAGACCTGGACCAGCGCCGACGCGGCGGGGCTCTCGATCACCGCGGGCCTCCTGCGTTACGACGAGGTCATGGCGCACTCGGTGCGACACGCCATTCGTTTCACCACCGCGTGCACCATCAACAAGTTCGTGAAGCCGGCGACCCACAAGGCCGTTCCTCAGAGCTGCAGTCCCACCGATCCGAACGCTCCGCCGATGGGCCTGCGGGTGCGGATGAAAGCGAGCTTCAACGACTCGGCGCTCTCGGCCGAGGCCAAGGCGGTGACCGCGGGTTTCAAGAAGTACGGCATGATCATCGCCGACAACGGCTCGAATTTCTATTTCCAAGGGGAACAGAACGCCGCCTGGCCCGACTCCTTCGTCACTGAGCTGAAGTCGCTTCCGGCTAGCGCATTCGAGGTCGTGGCAGTGCCACCCCTCGAGTGACCGAGCGCTGGCTCACCCGAACCGAGCGGCGACCGCTTCGCTGCGCCGTTCAGCAGCTGAAGGCCTGGAACTCGAAGATCTTGGGGTTCGACGTCTGTCCGCAGGTGGGAGCGGCGTAGAGACCGTAGACCCGGATGCGCGTGGTCGAGACCGGAGCCGTGAAGGTGTAGCTCCAGTCATCGGTCTTGCCCGTCACCGTGCCGTCCGTGATCCACGCCGAACCGTTCCACCACTGCAGGGTTCCGCCGGCCGCGGTACGTCCGACCGCAGAGCTGCAGCTCGTGGCGGTGCATGCCGTGGTGTCGATCTGAATGCGCGCGACGGTCACCGCGCTCGGCCAGTCGAGCTCGAGCCAGGCGGTGCCCGGCGTACTGGTGGCGCTCACCCAGTGCCAGCCCTGGGTCGTGCATTGGGACTCGTCGTAGCCATCGTTCATGTTGTCGGGGCCGTTGGTCGTCGATCCGCCGCCGCTGCTGGTCGCCGTGGCGGTCAGAGCGATGTTCTGGGTCGGGTTGCAGCTGTTGACACAGGCGCCGGCCACGCAGCTCTGAGAGCTGGTGCAGACCTTGGCGCAGGTCCCGCAGTGGGCCTTGTCGGTCTGCAGGTTCACGCACTGATTGCTGCAGTTCGTGAGCCCACCGCCGCAGAGCAAGGTGCACGCGCTGTTCTGACAGACCTGGCCCGCGCTGCAGACCGTCGTGCAGGCACCGCAGTGGGCGGCGTCAGTCTTCAGATTGACACACTGGTTGTTGCACTTGGTCAGCCCCGTGCCGCAGACCAGGGTGCAAACGCCGTTGGCGCAGGTCTGCCCTGCGGTACACGCTGTGCCACATTTGCCACAATTGAGCGGATCGCTGGCGAGCGGCACACACTGGCCGCCGCAGTCCGTCGTGCCCCCAGCGCAGACCAGCTGGCAAGCGCCGTTGTTGCAAGCGTTGCCGCTCGGGCACGGTTTGCCGCACGCCCCGCAGTGCACGACGCTGGACGAGAGATCGACGCACTGAGTGCCACACTTGGTCAGCCCACCGGCGCAGACCAAGGTGCACTGGCCGTTCTGGCAGCTCTGGCCAGCGCTGCACCCGGTACCGCAGCTGCCGCAGTTGTTCGGGTCGATCTGCGTATCGACGCACTTGCCGGAGCAGTTCTTCGTGCCACCTCCGCACTGAAGTGCGCAGCTGCCGCTGGTGCACACCTCCCCGGTCGCGCAGGCCTTGGCGCAGGTACCGCAGTGTTGGGCGTCAATCGAGAGGTCGACACACTTGCCATCGCAGTTCGTGGTCCCGCCGAGGCACGAAAGAGCGCACTGACCCAGCGAGCACACCTCCCCGTTGTTCGTGGCGCAGAGTGTGCCGCAGGTGCCGCAGTTGGAAGGATCGACGCTCGTGTCGACGCACTTTCCGTTGCACTCACTCAGGCCCCCTCCGCAGGTGGCTTTGCACTTGCTGTCCGAGCAGACCTCTCCGGCAAAACAGATGTTCCCGCAGGTGCCGCAGTTGGCCAGATCGCTCGAGGTGTCGACACACGCGCCGTCGCAGGCCGTCGTGCCGGCGGCGCACGTCGTGCCGCACTTGGCGAGGGCGCAGACCTCTCCGGCCGCGCACGTCTTGGCGCAAGCACCACAGTTCTTCGGGTCGTTGTCGGTGTCGGTGCAAGTGCCGCCACACGGCAACTGGCTGCCGAAGCAGCTCGTCGAACACTGGCCACCCTGGCAGACTTGCCCCGGGCTGCACGCCTTGCCGCAGGCGCCGCAGTTCGAGCCGTCGACGGAGGTGTTGGTGCAGACGTTGCCGCAAGCCACGGTGCCGGCCCCGCAGGTGATCTGTCCTCCGTCCGGAGCCGGCTGAGATGTCCCTCCCGCGTCGGTTCCGGCGCAGCTTCCGATCACCGCGAGTGCAGCACCCAGGGCCGCTAGTCGAGTCAATGTCGAGAGCACGCGCAGCCGGCGCTCCCACCTGGAAGGGCCCCGTTTGGCGCGCGCCGAGCCCGTGAACATTTCGAGCTTCTGCATGGAGTTGGGAGTGTCGCATGGTCGGGGTTCGGACGCGACCGCGTGTGTCGGCTCCAGTGTCGGAGAACGTGGGAGAGCTACCGAAAGTTGAATGGGTGCGCCTGCTGCGGCAGGCTTCGCGCGAAGCGCCATCGCACTCTTGGTCCTTGCCATCGCTTGTAGCTCTTCGACCGACAACGAGGGCCTTCCGTCGGGAACCGGCGGAAGCGGGAACTTCGGCAGCGGCGGAACAGGAGGCGCAAAGTCCGGAGGCGGCGGCGCGCCGGGCGGCGGAGGTGATGCTGGAATCGGCGCCACCGCCGGAGCAGCAGGGGCTGCAGGCAGCTCGGGCGGCACGACGTCGGGCGGCGGAAGCGGAGGCTCAGCGGGCGGATGCACGAAGGGCATCGACTGCTCTGGCTGTCTCGATGCGTGCGACCAGTGTCTGTGCCAGAGCAATCCCAACCTCTGCAAACCCCCCATCTGCAACCCCTGACGCCGCGCCGGCCGCTCGAGGCCGGCAACCGCTCGCGACCCGCTCCTATGGCCCGCCCACCGGCACCGTAGCAATCTCCCCGCTCGACTTCTTCACCACCAGCTCCAGTCCCGCCTGCGTTCGCACACGAAGCGCCGGGTGAAGCGCGCCGTACGACGAGGTCCGATCCGGCGAAGTGAGAGTGCCCTTCAGGTACGGAAGCACGCCCTGGTGCGTCGCGACGTTCGTGAAGCTCAGGCTGGTTTCGTTCCAGTGCGCGAGCTCGGTCCGCCACTTGACGAAGTAGTACCCGGGCACGTCCGGTTCAGCCGGGTCGCGGCTCGGTGAGAGCAAGCATTCGTCCACTCCGTCGCCGTCTAGATCGGCGATGTCCCACAGAAACACGTCTTTCAACGAGATCGCGTCCTTGGTGCTGCCGGGCTGGGTCACGTGCAGCCACCAGTGCCCACCCGCGTACACGTTGAACGCCAGGCGCGACGCCTTGCCTGCCACGCGCACAAAAGGCTGCGTCGCGTAGACGACTCGGCCCTCGTACTTGTTGCCGTCGGAGTTGTCGTGGGCATACGAGAAGAAACGATCGTCGACCGAACCGGCGTCGAGATTCACGAGGCTGACGTGGCGCTCGATGGCGCCCCAAGCGTCGCTCGCGAGCGTCCCGGTGCCCATGTCGTCGAACAGGGAAAATGCCCCGGTTCCGGCCACGAGGAGCAACAGCCCGGGGTCGCCCGGGTCGCGCGCAACGAGGCCGTAGTTGCGCCCGGCAATGTCCGTGCGCCCGCCCGTCAAGTACGGCAGATCCAGCGTGAGCTGGGACGAAGACAGCGGCGCAGCGCTGTATCGGACGAACCTCGAGCTGGTGAAGAACGCCAGCGAGTCGGGCGACCCGGCGAGCACGAGTCCGTTCGCGACGTGCGAGTTGGCGATGAAGCTGGTACCGGTCGGATACGTGTTCGGTTTGTCCGCCGCGTAGCTCGAGTCGTAGGTCGCCGTCGACGGATACACGAAGCTACCGAGGGTCGAGAAGCCCGTGCCATCGAAGGTCAGGAACGTGCCATCGGTTGCGTAGTAGGGCGCGACCGCCAGGGTTGCCCCGGATCCGAACAGCACGCCGAGGGTCGTCCACTGTGGCGTCGGGTACGTGCTCGACGGAAAGGTCCAACACTTCGCCGGGAGCGGCGTCGTCAGCGAAATCAGCTTGCCGGATTTTCCTCGGACCGCATCGAGCCAGGTATCGAGCGCGGGCTGCCCGCCGCACTTCTGTCCCGAGTCCTTGGAGCGTGCGAGCCCGACGTCGGGCCAGCCATCCGAATCGAAATCGAAGCCGCCAAAGAGGGCTCCGGCTGCGTCGCCCAAGGTCCACAGCGTCGCGCCGTCTTCGTCGATGGCGGTGAGGCTGGTGCCATCGGCGACGAAACCGATGGCGCGCGTCGCGCTCAGCGCATCGGTTACGGGGTACAAGGGCACGACGCTGCCGTCACTTCGGAGCAGCGCGTTGCCGGGCGGGGGCTTCGAGGCCGAGTCGGCCGCCGCGTCGGCGTCGCTCCCCGCATCGGCGCCGGAATCGCTCCCGGCGAAGCCCCCGAACCCGTCACCCGAGCTCACATCTTGGAGCGTTGCGTCGGCTGCCGCATCGGCGGGGAAGTTCGCATCCTGCGCGCCGTCGGAACACCCAACGACCAGCATTGCAGCCGCGACTGCCCCTCTCATGGGCCGAGTCTGACACGAACCCGGCCTCGTCTGCGCAGCTCAGCTGAAACCGACGACGTGTACGACGCTGGTCGTGCCCGAGCCGCCGATGTTCAGGGTCGCCACCCGACGCGCGCCCTTGACCTGGTAGTCACCGGCGCGGTCAGTCACCTGCAGCCAGGCGTCGAGGAGTTGTCGGGTGCCCGTTGCGCCAACCGGATGGCCGGCGCCGATCAGACCGCCACTCGGGTTGATCGGACACCTGCCACCGAGCTCGATCACACCTTCTTCGACCGCCTTCCAGCTCTCTCCCGGTCGGGTCAGGCCGAAGTGGTCGATGGCCATGTACTCACTGGTGGTGAAACAGTCATGGGTCTCGATGGCGTCGATCTGCTCGACCCCCGAGAGCCCCGCGCGCTCGTAGGCGTCGAGGATTGCCCGGCGAGTGTGCGGCAACACGTAGAGATCCTTGGCACTCTCTTCGACCTTGGCCGTGAACTCGATGGGGGCCGTGTGATGTCCCCAGCCAAGGATGAACGGGATGTCCTTCAACGAGACTCCGACGCGCGCGGCCCAGCGCGTGGCGAACTCCTCGGAAGCCAACACGACCGCCGCCGCGCCGTCGCTCACCTGCGAGCAGTCCGAGATCTTGATCCGGCCGCCGACGTGGGCGTTGAACGGTCCGGTGCTGCAGGCGTGCTCGTAGGTCATGAACCAGTTGCGCGTCTGAGCGTTCGGGTTGCTCTTGGCGTTTTCGTAGTTGATGGCCGCGATGCGGGCGAGGTGCTCGTCTTTCAGCCCGTACCGTCGATCGTACTCGTCGCCGAGCTTGCCGAAGAGCTTCGGAAACGGGAACTCCACGCCCTTGGCCTCACGGTCGTACCAGGCCGCGGTGCCGAGAAAATCGCCGCCGCGCTTGCTGTCCACGGTCTTCATCTGCTCGACGCCGAGCACCAGAGCGGCGTCGTAGCGCCCCGCCTCGATGTCAGCGGCGGCCGCGAGCGCGGCCAGGGAGCCCGAAGCGCACGCTGCTTCGTGCCGAGACGTGGGGATGCCGCGGAGCGCGGGGTGCGCTTCCAGGACGAACGCGCCCAGGTGCCCCTGCATGCAGTAGAGCTCCGCGGCGAAGTTGCCGACGTGCGCCACGTCGATCTCGTCGGGCTCGATGCGGGTCTCTTCCAGCGTGCCGAGCACGACCTCGCGCATCATTGCGACGATGTGTTTCGCCTCCTTGCTCCAGTTGCGCGAAAAATCGGTCTGATAGCCGCCCAGGACGAATACCTTGCGAGAGCTCTTCTTCACAGCCATGGTCCTCATCCTCTCACTTGCCGATGAAAAAGCGCCCGACCCGGGATAGTGGTTGGTCATACAGGCGCGCGCCGTCGGGCAGATCACGTACCACCGCAGGCACCTCGAGGCCCAAGGCGTCCATGGCCGCGAGCGTCGGCCCCTTGCCCCAGAGATCAACCAGCGCGCTCGCCGGTGCCCAGTTGAAGCCCTGGGACATGATGCGGTCCACGTCCGCCGGTGCCTGCACGACCTCGTCCTTGCCCACTCGATTGAGGGCGTAGCTCACGTACCCTACGATCACCCGTTGAGTGAGCTCGGCCTCCGGTCCCTTTGCGGAGAGCAGCAGCTGGACGGCTTCTCGATAACGACCCACTGCGTGCAGCGCCTTCATCTCTTCCACGAAGGCGACCTTCTCCGGCCGCGGCGCCGCACCCTCGGAGTAGCTGCGCTTGGCCGGGTCGAGCACGCTCACGGCCTTCGCGCCATTGGCGTCGGTGATGCGTCGATAGAAACCGCCCTCGGCCGGCGTCTTGTTGCCCAGGTGCCCGTCGTCCATGAGCGCGCGCATGTAAGCGGGCATCTGGAAATGCGCGTGGCATTCGTCCTTGGTATTGGCAAAGACGTTGTCGACGATGGCCTGGTGAACGTCCCAACCAACCAGATCGATGGTTGCGAGGGGAGCCATGGCCCGACCGGTGTGGCGCCCGATCAAGTAGTCGATGGTGCCGACCCCGTGCACCTCGGCCAAGAGCGCACACTCGTTGAGGACCTTGAAACCGACGCGGTTGCCGGCGAACGCCGGCATGTCGCGGCACTCGACGACGGCGCGACCCAGCCGTCGTTTGGCCAAGAGACACATCGCCTGAAACACCTCACGGTCGGTCTTCGCGCCGGGGATCATCTCGGTACCGACGATGACGTGCGGCGGGTTGAAGAGATGCATGCCCATGAAGTGGCGCTGCAGGTCGTCACTCAACCCCGCGCACATCTCGGCGATGGAGAGGCCGCTAGAGACCGTGGCGACGACCGAGCCGGCAGTGCGCGCTTTGTCCACGCGCTCCAGGAACGGGCGTTTCACGCTCATCTCTTCGGAGACCGCCTCGAAGATGAGGTCGGCTTCCGCCACCGCGCGCTCGAGATCTCTTTCGTAGCTACCGGAGCGCACGCTCTTCGCCAGCACGTCCGTCCGCAACGCTTCCTTGACCTTGCCGAGGCCCTGGTGAGCCTTGTCCACGGTTCGCGCCAACATGGTCACCTCGAAGCCGCGAGCCGCGAAGAGTCCGCTGGCTCCGGCGCCCATGGTGCCGTTCGCCCCGAGCACGACGACCTTTCGAATCTCCTTCATGGCGGGGTCTCCTCAGCAGCTTGCGTGCCAGATTTGGGAGCATGGTGACAGCTACAAACGCCGAGTTTGGACGGTTTGACTGCGCACGACTCGCGATCTGCCGGCTTCGTGGGTGCAAACCCTGCGCAGTGTCCAAGACGGGGACGGTCCGTCCCCCCGGACACCGAGCCGCCGATCCCGAGTAATCTCCCACCGTGCGAACGCGAGCGGGTCTTGCCCTGTCGCTCGGCTTGGCATTGTCCTTCGGATGCCAGCGCCCGACCGATCGCCTGCGCGGCGAGCGCATTCCTTCGGGGTCGGGCTGGCAGTGCTGGATGGGACGCTGTGATCGCGTCTGCCGCGGCATGCCCGGGCCGCCCGACGACCATGGTTTTGCTCCGGAGCCGAGCTGCAACCGCCTGCCGCGGGCGTTCTGCACTACGTTTTCGCTGGGCGTCGACGCGCACTGGGAGTGTTTCGAGACCCGCGAGTCGTGTCAGGGGAACCAACGCCACTATGAAGCCGAGGCGAAGCGGGGCGGGGACTACTCAGCGGTGGCGCCCTGCACGGAGATCCCGTGAGGCCTCGGCTGCGACGGCATCTGGCACACAGCGCGAGTGAAGGCGTGGCCAGCGGTTCGCAAACCCAGCTCAACCGTCGCAGCTTGGTATGCGGCGCTGCCTCGCTGCTCCTGCCCGCGTGCTCGCCGCGCACGTCACCCGCACCGGCACGCGCGCCGGACCCCGAAACAAGCTCGCAGGCACTCCAGCGAATCGAGGCGCTCATCGGCGGAAGGCTCGGCCTCTTTGCGCTGGACACCGCCACTGGCCAGACCCTGGAGCATCGACCCGACGAACGCTTTGCGATGTGCTCGACCTTCAAGTGGGTATTGGTCGCGGCTGTCCTCACTCGCGTCGAGCGCGGTGAGCTCACCCTCGCTCAGCAGGTTGCCTACGCAGAATCGGATCTGCTCGAGTACGCCCCCGTCACCCGCGCCAACGTCGGCGCCGGGCAACTCGGCGTCGAGGCCCTCGCCGAAGCGGCGATCACCGTGAGCGACAACACAGCCGCGAACTTGCTGCTCTCGCTGGTCGGAGGGCCGTCGGGGCTCACGGAGTTCATTCGGGCGCAGGGTGACTCCGTGACTCGACTCGACCGCGACGAGCCGATGCTCAACACGAACCTGCCAGGCGACTCGCGAGACACGACCTCTCCGCGCGCCATGCTGACCTTGATGCAGACCTTGCTGCTCGGTCCGTCGCTCTCCGGCTCCAGTCGCGGGCGGATTCTGGGCTGGCTACGCGAGTGCAAGACGGGGCACGAGAGGCTGCGCGCCGGCCTCCCGCGTACTTGGAACCCCGGTGACAAGACGGGCACCGGAAACAACGGCGCCGTAAGCGACATCGCGATCGCAACGCCGCCCGATCGTGCCCCGATCTTGATCGCGTCGTACATCAGCGAGAGCCGTCGAGTGCTGGCTCGCCTGAACGCCGCCCACGCGGAGATCGGGCGCGTGGTTGCAACGCGGCTGCGCGGGGGATAGGCGTGTAGAGCATGAGAGCAAGGCGCGCCCGAGTTCATGCGGCCATCGTCGGCATTGGTGTCTTCTGTTTGGGGATCGCTCGCGCCGATCTGCCACCGCCGGATGGTCAGACGGGTGTCGACTACGCGTTCCGTGTGAGCGGGGCCGCAACGGGAGTCGTGCTCGTTGCGTTCCCCATGTACAGCTCGGATGGAGGTCACATTCTGAAGCTCGCCTTCGACCAGGACGCTCGGCCCGTTCAGGGGTGGACGCCAGGGATCTACAGTGTGGGCGCAGACGCGCTGGCTTCCATCAAGGACACTGCGGACGACGACGCGATTCGCGCGCTCTTGGCCAGCAAGGCGCACATGTGTGTGAAGCAGGTGCCTCGCGTCCGCCACGTTCCCCGGGCGACGCGGGTCAATTCGATCACGGATGTGTTCCGAGTCGAGGCCACGGCCGCCGCCTGCAAGACGACGTTCGACAAGACGCTCTACGGCGGCGCAAAAGGCATGCAGGGGGAAGGCACGGTCGACACGACGGGTCGACGGCTCGCGCCCGCGCCCTTTGGCTCCGAGCTACCGAACGTGGGCGACCTTGGGTTCACCCTCACACAGCCGGCGCTCACGCCGCCTCCGGCGATCACGCCGACCTCCCCCGCTCCGACGCCAAGCCCTCCGACTCCTGCGACGAGCACGGCGCGTCCGGACTCAGGCTCGCCGCCGAGCCGCTCCGGCTGTGCGGGCTGCGCGGTCCCGAGCTCGCAGGAGAGCAACCAGCGCCCGGCCGCTTGGGCCGTCTTCGCAGTGGGTCTTCTGCGACGCCGCCGAGCGCGCAAGTGAGAGCGTGCTCGGCCGAGCCCTGATCCTCCAGCGCGCCCTCGTGTATGCTGGCGGAGTGTGTGGGCTCGGCGGAATGCGAGGGTGGCGGGCCGTGCTGCTCTCCGGGGCGGTGGTACTCGTCGTGTTGCCGAGCGCCGCCCAACCTGCCCCGTTGCCGCCACGTCAGCCTGGCGAATACCACCACGACGGATTCTACCTGCGCCTCGCGCTGGGCGTAGGTGTCCTGAAAGATAGCGTGCACCTGAAGCAAGATGGGCTCAGCGGCTTCGAACGCGACGGCTCCGTCACCGGCGTCGGTCAAGCGAGCGAGCTCGCGGTCGGGGGCGCGCTCGCCCCTGGTCTGATCCTGGCGGGCGGGTTTTTTCTCAACGTCGCCTACACGTCCAAGCAAGACTTCGGCGACGTCGACACTCAGACCAGCGGCGCGTACGTGACCGCGACCTATGGACCCCTGGTGGACTACTACCCGGATCCGGACGCCGGGCTTCACTTCCAGCTGGGCGGTGGCCTTGGGGTGACGAGCGGTGTTGCCCCTAGCGCGTTCGACAAACCCGGCGGGGCTACCGGGTACGGGTTGGTCGTGGGCGTCGGACAAGAGTGGTGGATCGCCAAGCAGTGGGCGATGGGAGCGCTGCTCCGTCTGCAGCACGTCGAGGCGAAAGACAACCTGGTGTTCTTGCTCGGGCCCGAATTTCACGCCGAGCATTCGAGCAACGCGCTCAGCCTGATGCTCGCCGCAACCTACAATTGAGCGTCGTCACGGCTCGTAGTCGCCGCTGCCGGAGCCGGCGGGTTTCTTTTGTGGCTGCGGCTTGGTGGCGGGGCTCTTTGCGCCTTTCCCGGCGGGTGCCTTGGCAGCCTTCTCGGCAGGGGTCGCTTTCTTCAAGAGCGTGATCATCGCGAGCGTGTTCTCGTCGGCAATGGCGAGAGACGACGTCAGCGACGGCAGGGTGATGCGCGCATCCGTCAGGTTGCGATGCGTCTCCTTCGTGCGCGCCGGACCCAAGAGACGGAAGCGCTCGTCGACCGCGCCCTCGAGCCCGGGCAGCTTGCTCTTGAGCGCCTCTAGCGTCTTGGCGGCGGCGCGCACCCGCAGCGCGAGTTTGGCCGAGCCTTTGGCAATTTGCTCGAGCGCCTTGCTCAGTGAGGTGGGTTTGGAGCTGCCCGAGGCATCGGAGAGAGTGACCACTGCGTCGGTCTCGCTCGCGCCTTCATCGAGTCCGATGAACTCGACATGCAACGATGAGCCGTGTTTCGCCAGCTCGTCGAGCTGCTTCTCGAAGCGCGCAGTGATGAGCTCCATCGAGGCACGCGGGTCGAGTCCGAGCTCCGTCGCGAGAGCGCGTCGCGCCGCGAGTTGTTCGTTCGACGCAGCAACCACCGTCATCTGGACGTCGTGCAGTTCCTTGAAGAACGCGTCGTACTCCGGCTCACTGGACTGATAGAGCTCGGCGCGGCTCACCGGAGTGGGTCCGGTATTCGGCAGAGCAAAACACGCCGTCGCGCCGAGTGTCAGGGCGAGCGGTGTCGCCCAGAACAAGCGGCGGAACGCTTCGGAGGTGGGTTTGCGCAGCGTCATGGGATTCGTCCCGAACGGGCTCGATGCTCGTGCCGACCTAACGCTGCGCCCCGGCCGCCACAAGCGCGGGTTACTCGGCTGAGGAAAGGGTTGGGGGCCTCGAGACCGGTCGGGCTCGAAGCTCAGTGCGCCGGGATCCCCTTCTGCCGCAACCACACCTTGGCGAGCGGAGCGGGATCGAAGCCGGTTTCTGCCTTGATCAGATCGAGCATCTCCTGCATCCGCGCCGCCTTGCCCACGTGCGCGAGGTAGAACTTGCCTATCACCTGGTCCAGCACGTCGACGCCGACCTGCTTCGCCACGGCGCGGTAGAAGAACGCTCCCTTCATGTACGGAACCGACGTGAAGAGGTCCTTCAGGATGTCCACCTCGTTGCACGTCGTCGGCCAGGCCACGTGGTCCCGTTCCGCCACGGCGTTCTCGAGGTCCTGCTCGTAGTCCTTCCACACGGCGGTCTCGGCGGTCGCGCCCTCGGCCGAGCCGGCAGCGCGAGCGGTGAGATAGCTCACGGTGCCCTCACTCAGCACGAAGTCTTCCCAGCAGGCCAGACGCACACCATCGCCAAACCAGCCGTGAGCGGCCTCGTGCAAGTGGGTGGTCTTGTCGCCCATCGAGTCGCGGCCGACGTGCCAAAACGGGTGGTGTTCCATGCCTCCGTAGGCCCCCGGGCCCCAGGTGACCGAGACGGACGCGACTTCTTCACCGAAGCTGTACGCGCCGAGGGTCTTTTCGTACCAGTCGAAGCCCTTGGTGAGTGAGGCGGTTCCCTTGTCGACCACCGCCTCGTCGCCCGGCAGGTAGTAGACGGAGACCTTCGTGCCCGCCGTCGTCGTGCCGAGGTCTTTGTGGCTGTATTTTCCCGTGGCCCACGCGAGCATGTAGGACGGGCCATCGGCGGTCACCTGCTTCGGGAACACCACGGACTGCCCGCTCGGCGCGCCGTGCACGTTCAGGTCGAAGCGCATCCCATCCGATGGGTCGCTCTTGCACGGGAACAGGTTGCCGCAGAAATAGGGCCAGACGAAGGTCGAGCCTCCGGCGAGCAGCCCGTCGAAGCTGGACTGTTTGGTGAAAGTGTAGTCGACCGTGACATCGGTGGGCGCGGTCGACGGGGGCAGCGCCACATCCAGGCGTCCGTCCACGATCTCGAAAGACAACGGACCGGACGCGGCCTCCACCTGATTGATCACGAGCCCCTTGGCCTCGAATGAAACACCGTTCTGGCCAGCGTCGTTCACTCGCAGAGTCGCGCGGGCGGTACGCTTCGAAAGGTCGACGTCGAGCGCTGTCGACACGAGGTCGTAACCGAACTGCGGCTTCGCGGTTCCAATGCCACAGACGGACTTGGCGTCGTTGCAACAGTCTCCGTACTCCGTACAGCTTGCATCGCAGTAACAGGCGCCGCTGGTGCTTCGCCCTCCGCACGAGGTCGCCGTTGCCGTCTTGCAGCTTCCGGCGCTATCGGCTTTTCCGATGGGCCCCCGCTCGGATGGAGTGTCGGACGGGCCGTCGTCGCGCGGAGTCGACGAACAGGCGGTGAGCAGGATACCGAGCAGCATCAGCCGGATGACCCGAGGCATGGTTCCGATGTAGACTAAACACCTACATAAGACCACGCCTATGTTTGAGCGGGTTCCGAATCGAGTGCTCTACACACCTGAAATGAAAGACAAATATTTGTGTTGTGCGCTTATGTAAGACGATGTAGGTTCATGTGGTCCGCAGGAGGCAGCATGAAACTTCACTCCCTCATCGTCGTCGCACTCTTCGGCAGCGCCGTCGCCGCTTGCTCTGCCAACTCGGACTCCGGCGCCCCGAGCGCGCCGGGTGAGAACCCCTTCTTGGTGGAGTTCACCGACGAGGGAAAGGCCGACACGGGTTATGTCAATCCGGACGGTGTCGAGGTCGAGGTCGACCTCGAAGCGGATGTCGAGGCGCCCACATCTCGTGTGATGGAGGCTCCGGCATTCCTCGGGCAGTTCGCCACGACCTACCTGCGCAAACACGGCGACTTCTACCTCGAGTCACTCGCTGAGGACTCGACCTCCGCCGAGCGGGTCGAGTGGCGCGTCGACGGGCAGTGGATGACCGCGGCAAAGGCGGCGAACGTCGCTTCGGCCAAGCTGACTCACTTTCGGATCCGCGGCGTGAACGCGGTGCTGTTGCACGGCGCGGCAGATGGAGTGGCGAAGGGCAGCAAGTTCGACGCGACCGTCCCGCTGAATCCTTTCAACGTCATGAGCAAGGCGGACAAGACCTGCGCCGACTACGACCACCACATGGGCCTCGATCAGTCCGTGTACTGGTACCTGTGGAACCCCGAGAAGACCACCTGCAAGCTACCCACTCAAAAACTGTCCCTGACCGTGTCGAAGATGTTCGCAGCGCCGAAGACGACGTATCCGGAGTACGACCGTCTGGTGGCCGACGGCAAGGTCACCGCCGTGGTGCTCTTCGGGCAGATTGACGATGGGCCGGTGAAAAAGACCGATCCCGGAATGGTGGCGCTCGGGCGCATGGCCAAATGGCTGCGCGAGGGCGGCTTCTCCGAGGTGACCCCCGCACCCGTCGGTCGGCGCTTCAGCAAACACATCGGCAGCGTCGACTTCGTGGTTGATCTGTACTCACCCTTCGACTTCGCCGGGCTCGACGACGAGGCTCACTTCGACAATTTCCAGAAAGCGCTCGGCGAGCACGAAATCGTCACCTATGACGGCCACAGCATGCTCGGGGCCAGCGACTTCTGGGAGCGCCCCAACTACTCGAACGACTACCAGATCTTCCTCTACGGCGGCTGTCTCGGTTACGAGTACTACGTTCGCCCGATCTTGAACGGCAAGGGCGGCTGGCAGAACCTCGACATGCTCTCCAGCGTGGTCGAGGTCTCGGCCAGCACCGAGGAGTTCGCGGCGCCGGTGCTGGCGCGCATCGCCTGGTCGCTCAACCGCAAGAACAAGAGCTCGTGGCTGAGCATTCTGCGCGCGGTCCGGCGTGAGGTCGGAGACAGCACCTTTGGCATGAGCGGTGTGCGCGACAACTGCTGGTCGCCCAGCGGATCACTCTGCCACTGAGGCCGCGTTGTGGGGCAGGGCGAGACAGGCCTCGCCAGGTGAAGGACTTTCGGTGTATGCGCGGGCCCTGAAATGGGAGCCCTGTTCATGCCCAACGTCTCGAGTCAGTGGTCCGCCGTCCTCCTGTCGCTGATCTTCGTGGGCTGCGGTGGCGGTCAAACGGCCGCGCCGAGTGCGGCGCCGCCGGAGCCAGGGCCGGCGACGTCTGCATCGGAAACTCCCGCGGGCCCTCCGGCGAAATCACCGGCTCCGCCGGCCAGCGCCGCTGCGCCCGCGGCCCCACCACCCTCGGGCGAGAAACCGAGTCGGTCGCCCGTCGACACCGTGACCGGAGCGAAGGTCGCCTACGTGATCAACTACCCAAACTCCGCGCCCACCGAGACCGACCAGAAGAAGTGCGGGGGTGTCGCCGAAGATGCGAAGGCGGCCTGTCTGAAGAAGGAGCGCTCCAACTTCTTTGCCGACGTGGTTCGCTTCAAGAAGGATGCCCAGGACAAGGTCTGGTTTTACACCTACCACCGAACCGGCAAGACGCTGACCGTGCTGCACAAGACCCCCGTCGAGCTCGTCAATGACGGAGACGCCGCGCTGAAAGTGCAGATCCTCGGGGACGACAAGGCCGTGCGCGTGTTGTTTCCCAAGTCGAAGTCGTTCGCGATTCGAGTGCCCAACGACTACTCCATCGAGATCGAGGAGCCACGTCTGGGGCATCTGCTCTACGACGCCAAGCTCGACGTCGTGGGCAACTGACGCTCTCGGTCTACGCCGCCGAGTGTTGCTGCGCGCCGCGCCGCCGCCCAGGCGCGAGGGGTTTGTGGCTCACATTGTCGCTGAAATGCGGCCGAGCTTCGTAGCCGACGCCGCGGCGGTTAAGCTCCGAACGCATGCAGCCGCCCGAAGTCCTCCCGATGGGCGCCGTGCTGGCGGAGCGCTATGAAGTGCAGGGGATCCTCGGACGCGGCGGCATGGGTGCCGTCTATCGCGTGCACGACAGGGTGCTTGGCGAGAGCGTCGCGCTGAAGACGCTCCTCATCCGAGGCGCCGAGACCGAAGAGGCCCGATTTCAGCGCGAGGTGCGGCTGGCGCGCCGTATCACTCACAAGAACGCGGCTCGCACCTACGACATCGGGAGCTGTCACGGCACCTGGTTCCTGACCATGGAGCTCGTCGAGGGGCAAAGTGTCGGTCAGCTGGTGAGAGCACGCGGGAGGCTGTCTCTCGGAGAGGTCGCGGACATCGGCGCTCAGATCTGCGATGGTCTCCACGCAGCTCACGTGGCCGGGGTGATCCACCGCGACTTGAAGCCATCCAACGTGATCGTGGAGGAGAGCGGACGCGCCGTCATCCTGGACTTCGGCATCGCGCGGGCGGCAGACGACGAAAAGCTCACGCAGGGCGCGCTGGGCACTCCGGCTTACATGGCTCCAGAGCAGCTCTGCGAGGGTGCGCTCGACGAGCGTACGGATCTCTACGCTCTCGGCCTTGTGCTGCACCACGTGTTGGCCGGCCGGCAACCGAGCTGGGGAGGGGGGCGCGGTGACGTGCTCGCCCGCCTCCAGGGCGTGCCCGCGGAGCTCGACCTGGGCGGTCAGCCGCCCCGGCTCGTCGAGCTCGTTGCCAAGCTCCTCTCGCCCGCGCCAAGGGACCGGCCCGCGTCGGCTGAAGTGGTGGCGACGCTGCTTCGCGGGTTCCTCTCCGCGGAGGCGACCCACGCCGAAGCAACGGTGAGCTTCGGCGTCACACCGTCCGCGGCTCCGGGAAACACAGGCACCGCGGCGCCCTTTGCCCCTTTGCCGGACAGCGGGCGTGTGCTTGCGGTGCTCCCGTTCCGCGAGCGCGGCGAAGTGGTGGCGGATTTGGGCGAGGAAATTGGCGAGGAGTTGATCGACGTGCTCACTCGCGCTCGTGGCCTTCGCGTCCTCTCCAACCGCGCCACCATGAAGTTCGATTCTTCTTTCGATTCGGGCGAGGTGGGTCGCCAGCTTGGTGCGGATCTCATTGTCGATGGAAGCGTGCAGCGCCGGGGCGACGTGCTGCGAGTCACCGTGCGTTTGGTGGATGTAGCCACCGGAGTCCAACTCTGGTCCGAGCGCTTCGACGGCGCGTTGGTCGATGTGTACGCGTTCCAAGAGGAGGTAGGGCATCGGATCGCGGAGGCACTCCGGGTGGAGATCGAAATAGCCGAATCGAGAGGCCAAGCCTCCTCCGAGGCCATCGAGCTCTACCTGGCCGGCCGCCGAGCGTTTCGCACCATGTCCGGCGACGCGCTCTCGACCTTGACGGAGGCGGTGAAGAAAGCACCTGGGTTCGGGCCAGCGCTCGCGGCCCGCGCGCTCGCCGCCGCCAGTCGGCGATTTGCCGGGACCGTCGAGACCCAGGCGCAGGACAACGCGGTCGTCGAGGAAGCACTGGCCGCGGCCCTCGAGGGCGCTCCGGGTTTCGCCGAGACCCAGCTCGCGGCGGGGATCGCTGCGTCGCAGGCGGGCGACTACACCTCCGCAGCGGCACACCTCCGTCGCGCCCTGATCCTCGCGCCGACTGCCGCGAGCGCCCAGGAATACCTGGGGCATTTGCAGTGCGAAGCAGGTCGAACCGAAGAGGGTAAACGTCGGCTCACCGCCGCCATGAAGCTAGACCCCTTGCTGACCGTGGCGCCGGTGGATCTTGCGCGGTACTTCGCGCTGCGCGGCTTGACGGAAGACTACGATCGGATGCTGTCGCTCGCTCAGACGCGGTCGGTGGGGCGGAATGTAACGATCACGCAGCTCCGGATTCGGGTGGCGGCCTGGCGGGGGGACCGCGAGGAACTGGCCAGGCAACGCGAGGTCGTGGCCCCCGACCCGCACGCCGCCTTGCGCTTCTTGAAGACCTATTGTGACTGCGCGCTCTCGCCCGACGCCTACGCTGCGACCAGTCATCACCTGGACGAAATCATGTCGCAGTTCCAGACTCAGCGGTTCTTCACCTACGCCAAGCAGCTGGCGGCCGAAATCGCTGGGCTCAATCAGGACAAACGCGGCGCGTTGAGGCATCTGGAAGACGCCGCCAAATCGGCGCTGGTCGATCTCGACTGGCTCGAGCATTGCCCGGCTCTTGCTAGCGTGCGCGAGCTCGCCGAATTCGATGTCGTCGTCGCCACGGTCCGGGAGAGCGCGCGCGCGATTTGGACCATCTGAACGCCGCCCGGGGCCATGAACGGCGCCCGCGCGTCGCAACCGCCTTCAGTCCCGCCCGTATTCGAGATCGGCACGGATATCCGAAGCCTCGAGCTTCCATGCGTGGGGACTGGAGCTCGCGACCGGCAGCGGGCGAGCTTCTGCAACGGCGTCCAGGATCGTCACGGCCTCACGCCACAGGCTGTCCTCCGCTCCCGCTCGGAAGAATCCGAAGTGCCCGATGCTGGTGAGTCCAGCATCGGCGGGTGCCAGACGGCGGTGAGTGACGTCCGACGAGAGCAGACGACTGCGGAAGCGGTCGACTGCAGCTCGGGGCGCGTAGTCGTCGTCGGTGAACGAGTACAAGACGGCCGGCGCTCGAAAGCGTGCGAAGCGCGCGGCGGCGTCGGGGACGTGCCCCGCGAGGTAGTCAGGATGGGTTGCCCACTCCGCCCATTGCCGCGCGACGCCGCTTGGTAGGTCGACGCCCAGGCCCGCACGCCCGGGCAGGTAGCCGAACGCAGCCGTCAACGCCGGGACCGCGCCACCCCAGATCGCGCGCAGGCGGAGCTGTTCGAACAACGGCCAGTGTCCAACCCAGCCCAGCTGTGCTCCCACGAAGAACGCGAACGCCACGTCGTGAACCTCGTCGCTCAGACCCACCAGCTGGCCACCGAAGCTGTGACCCAGGGAGACGACCGGCTTTGACCCGGCGTGCTGTCTTGCGGCTCGATGGGCGGCGGGCGCGTCGAGGTTTCCCCAGTCGGACATGGTGGCGTCGAACCCGCGCAACGTGTCGGGCCGTGATGCACCGACCCCGCGGTAGTCGTAGGTCAACACCTGGTGCCCACGCCGAGCTAAATGCGCGGCAAAGCGCAGGTAGAACCGCTGCGGCACGGCCGTCCCCGCGTGAATCACCACCGTGGTCTTTGCAGAGCGCGCCTCGAAGAGGGTCGCGCCCAGCTTCCAGCCGTCGTCGGCGGTCAGGGTCAGGGGTCGGCCGCCAGTCGCGATGTGTTCCGGTTCGATCATGGGAGGCTCCTTTGCTGCACACAGTCCTAAGACCCGACCGGCAACTCTGCTCCCAGCGCTTTCGCAGTTCGAAACTGCAAGAAGGCAGGGGTATGTTTCGCCTATTGTCGAGCCGCGACATGGACTGGGACGACCTCAGGCATTTTCTGGCCCTGGCCCGCACGGAGACGCTGGCCCGCGCCGCCCAGCGCCTGCAGATCAATGCGACCACCGTCAGCCGGCGCATGGGTGCGCTCGAAGAGCAGCTCGGCCTCCGGCTCTTCGACCGCACGCCGGATGGCTGGCTGCTCACACCGGAGGGTCGCGAGCTCTTGCCGAGCGCGGAGCGCATGGAAGCCGAGGCGCTGGCGGTGGAGCGTCAGCTACTCGGTGCTGATCAGCGGGCGGCGGGAGGAGTGCGGGTGAGCGTCACGGAGATGATCGGCACGCGGTTCATCGCGCCGCACCTGCCCCGGCTCGCGGAGCGCCACCCGGACATCACGCTCGAGCTCTCGTGCACCTCGCGCAGCGTCAGCCTGGCGCGCAGGGAAGCCGACATTGCGTTGCGCTTGGCCCGCCCACGGGAACAGCGCATCGTGATTCGGCGACTGACGACGATCCCTCTCGCGCTGTATGCCTCGCGAGACTACGTGGAGCAGAACGGCCTGCCGGACCTCGACGCCACAGGGCTCAGCGGCCACGCGGTGATCCTGTTCGCCGACGCCCCGGCGTTCGCGCTCGAGAACGCCTGGTTCGACGCGCGCCGGACGGGTGCGCGGATCGTGCTGCGGAGTGACAGTGTCAGCTCGATCTTCAGCGCGACCGTCGCAGGGCTCGGCATGGCTCTCTTGCCCCGTGCGGTGGCGGAGTCCGACGCCGCGCTCGTTCCGGTGCCGAGCGACACGACCCCGACACCCCGGGTGATCTGGCAGGCGGTGCACGAGGACCTGATGAAGTCGGCCCGCATTCGGGCGGTCCTCGATTTTCTGGCGGAGGTCCTCAAGGCCGTCGACGCCGACATCCCCCCGACCGATGACGGGACTCCGGCATGAGTGAGCATCGCGCAAGCGTCCACTGGCAGAGCAACGACGATGGGTTTGCCTCAGGCAAGTACTCTCGTGTGCATCGCTGGCGCTTCGACGGCGGCGTGGAAGTCTTGGCCTCACCGAGCCCGGCAGTGGTGAAGCCACCGTTCTCGGATCCGGCCGGTGTCGATCCGGAAGAGGCGTTCGTCGCAGCCATCGCCAGTTGCCACCTGCTCACGTTCCTCTACCTTGCCCAGCGGCGAGGGCTCATCGTGACCGAGTACACCGACGAAGCCGTGGGCTTCATGACCAAGAACCCACAGGGTGTTCCGTGGGTCAGCCGGGTCGAGCTCCGGCCGGTGATCGGATTTTCGACCGTACCCGACGCCGCGACGCTCGCGGAGCTTCATCACCGGGCGCACGAGCAGTGTTTCATCGCCAACTCGGTGAAGACCGAGATTGTCGTCGTTGGCTGAGGCGCGACGCGACGGGTTCACTTCAACAGGTGCTTCGCGATGCGCTCGGTGGCGGTTCTCGGAAGGCTGGCGCGCACGTGGATGACGCTGGGGAGCTTGTGCTCGGCCAGGCGCGTCCGCAGAAAGTCCCTCAGGGCTTCCGGGTCCAGCGTGGCGCCGGCGCGCGCTGCAACGTACGCGACGATCTCGTCCTCGCCCAAAGCTGACGGCGCCGCAATCGCGGCTGCTTGCCCGACAGAAGGGTGAGCAAGCATCGCGAGCTCGATCTCTGCGGCGGAGATGTTCTCCCCTCGGCGGCGGATGAGTTCTTTCATGCGGGCCACGAACGTGAAGAACCCGTCGGCGTCTCGGCGCACGAGGTCGCCCGTGTGCAGCCAACCGCCGGCCAAGGTGAGCGCCGTCTCTGCGCTCGAACCGAAGTATTCGCGCAGGCTGCCCGGGTTCTGGAGCCAGAGCTCGCCCGCCTCGCCGTCCGCGGCGTCGGTGCCATCCGCGCGAACCACGCGCGCCCGGTTGATCTCGCCGAGGCGCGGGTGCTGTCGCAGCGTGCCCATGCTGCCGTAGCGAGGCGGGAGCTCCCGCGGCCAGATCGTACCGAACGTGGTTTCGGACATTCCGTAACCGACGAGCATGCGCAGGCCGAAACGGTCTTCGAAGGCACGATGCTGCGCCTCGGGAAGGGCGAGCGCGGCGTACAAGGTGCGGAGCTGGTGATCGCGATCGCTCGGGCGCGCCTCCGCGGCGGCGAGGATATGAACCATTGCGCCCACCGCGTTGACCTGTGTCGCAGCGAGGCGCTTGGCTTCTTTGAAGAAGCGCGACGCCGAAAACTTGGGGACGAGCGCCAGGCTCGCGCCTGCGCCCAGCGCTCCCAGCGTAGAGTACGCCTGCGCGTTGATGTGAAAGAGCGGCAGTGCGACCAGAAGGCGGTCGCTTGCATCGAGACCGAGCCATGCTGGGAAGGCCTCGGCCGTGAGGGTGTAGGTCCGGTGGGTCTGGGCTACGGCCTTCGGCGCTCCAGTGGTGCCGGAGGTTGCGATCAGCACCGCCACGTCGTCGGGAGTAACGGCGACCTCGGGTGCCCCTCTGCCTCTCTGCCCGAGCTCCGCCGTGCTCGCGATGATGGGGCGCGCTCCGTCCGGGAGCGCCGCGCTGGCAACTTCGGCCAGCGCTTCGTGTTCGTCCGCGACCAGCACACGGGGCCGGGCGAGCCGGAGGAACGCGGCAACCTCGAAGGGCGTTTGGGCGGGGTTCACGAAACAGGCGATCGCGCCGAGACGGTTCGCGGCGAACCACGTGAACAGCGCCCGCGGGTGATTTGGGAGCAGGATCGCGATGCGATCGCCGTGCACGACACCACGCTCGGCGAGCCCGACGGCCACACGGTCGACCAGATCTGCGACGTCGCCGTAGGTCCAGCAGTCGCTCTCGTAGAAAAGCCACGTGGCGGACGGCTGGGCCGCCCGCCACGCGAAGAGCTCCGGGATGGTCTCCGGAAAAGCCGTCACGCCGAGATAGTGACGAACTTCTTCTCTTTGAGCGAGGCCGCGAAGCCGTCGCTGGCCTCGTTGACCTTGTTCCAGCTCGGTAGTGCCCGCATCGTCTTCATCCAGCGATCGACGTTGGGGAAGCGCGCAAGGCTGACACCGACCAAGTCGCCCACAGCGAGGATCTCAGCGCCAAAATAGTCGGCGATGGTGATCTCGTCGCCGCACAGGAACTTGTGATTCCCGATCACGTGTTGGTCGAGCACCTTGAGCCAGTGTTCCGCTTTCTCCTTGCCTCGCTCGATGGTGGCCATCTGCGCGGTCTCGGGCTCGCGCTTGTGGTGAGGGAACAACTGCGGGTAAACCAGGTTGTATCCCAGCTCGCGGTACTGCTGAGTGTTGAACCAGTCCATGACCTCGTTGACGCGTGCGCGAGCCTTGAGGTCCTTCGGGTAAGCCGGTGAGTCGAACTTCTCGGCCAGATACTTGAGCATCGCCGACGACTCGCTCAGGCGGAAACCGTCATCGTCCAGGAACGGGACCAAGCCGCTGGGGTTCAGGCTGATGAAGGGCTCTTGATGGTGAGCGCCCGTCATGAGGTCGACGACGACGGGTTCGTAAGCGATGTTGGCCTCGGTGCAGAACAACACGACCGGACGCGATGCAGTGGACACCGGATGGAAATACAGCTTCATGTAGATTCTCCTCCCCGTAGGGGCGGCGAGGCTATGCTCAGTCTTACCGCGGTAACAAGCACGTCGGGGCCGGAGTGATCATGAGTCGGAGCTTCACGATTGAACGAGGCAAAACGCGGGTTGTCTTTGGCGCGGGCTCGAGTGAACGAATCGCCAGCGACATTGCGGCTCTGGGGGCTGAGCGCGTTCTCGTGGTGAGTACTGCGGGAAGAAACGCCGCGGCAGAGCTGTTGAGCGGCCGGCTTGGCGCGTGTTCAGTGGGTGTCCTGAACATCGCTCGGGAACACGTTCCGGTGGAGGTAGTCGCCGAGGCACGCCGAGAGCTTCTGCGAGTCGGTGCCGACAGCGTGCTCGCGCTCGGGGGTGGCTCCGCCATTGGGCTGGCCAAGGCCCTCGCGCTCGACGGCGGCGTGCGGGTGATTGCGCTGCCGACCACCTACTCCGGCTCCGAGATGACTCCCATCTACGGCATGACCGAAGGCGGGCAGAAGAAGACCGGGCGCGATGAACGCGTGCGTCCGGCCCTCGTGGTCTACGATCCCAACCTCACCGCCGCGCTTCCGCGCGCGATCACCATGACCAGCCTGTGGAACGCGCTGGCTCACGCGGTCGAAGCGCTGTGGTCCTCGACCCTCGATCGAGCCACGGCTCTGGCCGCCGAAGAGGCCGTGCGTCTGCTCGCGTCCAGTCTGTCGCGGCTCACCGCGCGACCGGATGACGCCGAGGCGAGGGAAGCTGCGCTCGAGGGCGCCTACCTCGCCGGGCTCTCTCTCGCCGACGCCGGAGCCGGTCTGCACCACAAGTTGTGCCACGTGCTCGGGGGCATGTTTGCGTTGCCCCACGCCGCAACTCACGCGGTGCTCCTGCCTCACGTGGTGGGATTTCAGCGTGCGACCGAGCCCCAGGCGATGGCGGCCCTCGGGCGCGCGCTCTTGGTCGTGGATCCCGTCGAAGCCCTGGCGCGGCTGGCGCGAGTGACCGGTGTCCCGCGCTCCCTTCGGGAGCTGGGCATGCCCGAGGAGGGGATCGCTCGCGCGGTCGACGCCGTGGTCACGGCGCCGAGCACTGGGTCGTTGGAGCGGGCCGCGCTCACGCAGATGCTCACCGAGGCTTGGTCCGGGCCCAGCGCACACCCCGCACCGCCGCCGCTCCGCCGCCCGAGCGACGCGGGCACGCAACCGGGCTTGGGCTCCACTCACGAGTCCGAGGCGCTGCCCGGTGCGCTGCCGAGACGCCAGAACATCCCCCGCCGTGCTCCCTACGGCTTGTTCCCGGAGCTCTTCAACGGCACGCCCTTCACAGTCAAGAACGCAGACAACTCCCGCCTGTGGATGTACCGAGTGCGTCCCTCGTTTGCTCACGGGGAGTTCACTTCGCTGCCCTCGGCGCGCTTCACTGCGCCCTTGGGTGACGCGTGCCCAACCCGCATGCGCTGGCGCCCGATGGCGTCACCGGACGAGACATCGACCACGGATTTTCTCGACGGCCTCGTGACGCTCGGCGGCGGTGGCGATCTCGTCGCCGGGCCGGGCTGGGCGGTGCACCTCTACGCCGCGAACGCCGACATGGCAGATCGCGCTTTCGCTGACGCCGATGGCGACCTGCTCATCGTTCCACAACAGGGAACCCTCGATTGTCGAACCGAGCTCGGGTGGCTGCGCGTGGCACCCGGCTCGGTGCTGCTGATCCCGCGAGCCATCAAGTTTGCCATCGGCCTGCCCGACGGTGCCGCTCGCGGCTGGGTGCTCGAGGTCGTTGGTCGTCGCTTCCGCCTGCCCGAGCGTGGCCCCATCGGCTCGAACGGCCTGGCCGACGCGCGGCATTTCCTGGCGCCGCAGGCGTCGTTCGAAGATCGCCTCTGCCGTGGAGGTTTTCAGATCGTCAACAAACTGGGCGGGCGTCTCGCGGCGGCCATGCAAGAGCACTCGCCCTTCGACGTTGTCGCGTGGCATGGCAACCACGTTCCGTGCACCTACGACCTCTCGCTCTTCAACGCCATGGGCACGGTCACCTTCGACCATCCGGATCCATCCATCTTGACGGTATTGACCGCTCCGCTCGACGATCACGGGCGCGCCATCGCGGACTTCGTCGTCTTTCCTCCGCGCTGGGAGGTCGCTGAACACAGCTTCCGCCCGCCTGTGATGCACCGCAACGCAGCCAGCGAGGTGAACATGGTCGTGAGCGTGGCGAGCGTGGACGCCGGGTATGAGCCCGGCTGCACGTTCCTGTCACCCTTGCTCACTGCACACGGTGTGACCACGAAGGCCTACGACCATCATCTTGGACCCGAGTTCGAGGACGTGCCGAAGCGCATCCCCGACGAGTCGCTGTGGGTCATGTTCGAGTCCGCGCTGCCCATGCAGCTCACGGCGTGGGCGCGCGAGACGCCGCTCGTCGATGCCGGGTTCTTGCAGTTGTTCGACGGGCTCAGCTCCCGCTTCGATCCCAGCAAACCCTGAGACTCGCGGCGAGTCACATGCCCCCGAGCACACACACGTCCGTCTCTCCGCAGGGTTTGTCGACGATGCACTGAGAGATTTCGGCCGCCTTGCCATCACAAGCACCGGAACCATTCACGGTGCAGGTGGAGCCCGGGCTGCACTGTTCGAGCTTGTCGCAGGCCTGTTCACAGATGCTACCGCTCGACAGGTTTCCGTTGCCCGAACCCCCGCTGCCGTCGCCGTCGCCATCGCTGCCCCCGCACGCGGTGGCGAGCGCTGACCAGAGGACGAAGAGGGTGAACGCGAGTCTCGAAGATGCCATGACGATGCTCCTTGGGTTTTGCCGGGTGTGTCCCGGTGCGAGGTGAGACAGCAAGTCGTGTGCCTCGCGCCGGCGGGCCGAAATTGCTGGGAAGGCGCCGTCGTCTGGTGGGGTTCACCCCGCCATGGACGGGGGAGACCGGCAGGGCGCACCACTCGGCTCGTCTTCGCAGAACGGCGCCAGAGATCTAAGCTCGACGGCATGGTCAGCTGCGCCGACGCCGAGCGCGCCGCCGGTTTCGTGGTCGAACACGTCCGGCGACGTGTCGGCACGCGCTGGCATCAAGGGTACTGGTGCCCGCCCTTGGCCGAAGCACGGCATTCGGAAGCGGTCGACCTCATTGCTCGCCATCGGGTGTGGCGCGTGGAGCGCCTGGTGGCGCGCGGAATCGTCGCCTGGGCGTCGGGCGAGCGTCCCGCGGAGGTCCGCGAGACCATCCCCAATTTCCGCGAGGTCCTCGCGCTGCAGGCGGTCGGCAGGCGTCCCGTCTCGCTCTTGCCCGAGACGACACCGACTGCGCCCCACGCGGATGCTTTGGCTTTTGCGCTGCACGACCTGTGTCACCTCGAGAAGTTCGTCGATGCGGAGCATCACGCTGGCCAAGTTGGTTTCTTCGCACATGCCCACGCCGCGCTCGACACTCCGGCGTTTCGAGCGCTCGACGCACGTTTTGATCCACTCTGGCTGGCAGATCTCGAGCACGTGGTCGCCGACATGAACGGCAGTGCAATCTTCCTCTTCGCGGCCCTGAAAATGAAGCTCAAGATGGCGGCTCGGCGTGAGCTCGCGCAATTGACCGGCGCCGCCGCCCCAACCGGGGGTGCGCTCTCGCAAGCAGAGCTGCGCTGCTTCGATGCCGCGCTGGAGTTGCTGCTGGACGCGTTCGAGTTTCGCGGCGCCGAGCGAGCGGCCGCCCGAGCCGTGAACACACAGCGGGGTGAGCCGGAGCAAGCGGCGCAACTGCTCACCCTGTTCGAACGACGTGGGCACGAGCTCCTGGCTTCTCGAGCGTGAATCGCCGCCGATCCGCCGAACGCGCGCCTCCTGTCCGGCCACACAGCGGTCGCGCTGACGCGCTGGGTGCTCGGCTCGGTCTCGTCATCGGGTCCGCTTCGGCGTAGGCTCCCTGGCATGACCTGGCGGGTTCTCGTGGGTTCGTTTTCGGGCCTGCTCGCGCTGTCGACCTCGGCCTGTTCCGCGAGCGATGACGCGGGGAAGGGCGCGCAGGCCTTGCCTTGCGCGGACATCGTCTGTGTCGACTCGCTCCCGACCACACAGAGTGGAACCACCCTCGGCGCGAGTCGGAATGCGTTCGAGGTGTACGGCTGTTCGGGGGCGGCGAACCGGGATTTGTCCGGGGCGGAGGTCGTTCACCGGCTGACGTTGCCCGAAGAAGGGTTCCTCTCCGTAGCGAAGACCAGTGGCCCCGCCGATGGTTTCTTGCTGCTGCTCGGCGCGGACGACGCGGCGAGCTGCATCGACGCTCACCCGACGAACGTGGGGGCTTGGTTGCCACCCGGAGACTACTTCCTGGTGGTCGACGGGCCCGCGGGCGGCGAGGGAGAATTTTCGCTGCGCGCTGCGCTCACCACTCCGAAAATGCTCGAAGCTTCGGGCGTGGACCCCGCTCTCGCGGCGGACGCATTGACGATCTACAAGAACGCCTGGGCCTGGGGCGCGACGCGGCGCGCGGAGTACGTCGTCGTGGACTTCCGGCTGCACTCCGCGGAGCCGCGGGAGTGGGTCTACGATTTGTCGAAGGGCGAGCTGCTCTGGAACCTGCGCGTGGCTCACGGGCGGAAGTCGACGGACGGTGTGGACTTGGCTCACGCCACCACGTTCTCGAACGTGTCCGGTTCGAATCAGTCGAGCCTCGGCCTGGCTCGTTCGGCGGGGACGTACAGCGGCAGCTTCGGCCCTTCGTTCCGCATGGAGGGGCTCGAGCCCGGGTTCAACGACAACATCTGCAGCCGCGACATCGTCATGCACCCGTGGTCTCCCGTCGGGGACGCCTACGTGGCCAAATGCGGCTGGGCCAGGCCGAGCCTGGGCTGTCCGGCCATCGACGACCAGCTCTCGCTACCGGTGCGAGATCGGCTCGCACGTCCGGATGGCCAGCCACGAGACGCCGGTGTGTTGATGTTGTTCTGGTATCCGAACACGGACTGGCACGCGGCCTCGCCCTACTTACACGGAGCGGCTCCTACGCCCGAGCTCGAGACCCAGATGGCCGTCGAGTGTGACTCCAGTCAGGACGGCACGCCGCAGTCGGGTGGCGTCTATCCCTGCGACTGAAAGCCCCTGAGCACTGGCGGGCAACGGGCGCCCATGCGGTCCGAGGCTGCTGGGCGAGACACGCCTGGCGCTGCGCGAAGCGCATTTCTGACCCGATTCCCGCCGGGTCCGTCGGATGGCGTGATCTCCCCGCCAAACGGTGCGAACATCAGCTCCGACATGCCGGCAGAAGAGCTCGTCAGTGAGGTCAAGGAGATCGTAGCGGTGGCCAAGGGCGGCGACGCCGACGGAGCCAACGCGAGGTGGAGCGCGCTCTTCGCGAGCGAACCGTTCGCGGCGTATCCGCCGGAGGACCAGCGCCAAGTGCTGAAGTTCGTGATCCTCGCGAAGCGCAGCGGGATGCCACCGGCGTCATTGCTCGCGGTGCATCAGAGCGCGAAGGCACCGCTCGAGAAACTGGTGGCCGCGTTTCAAGAGCCGGTCGACTACGAGCTGCTCGGCCTCTGCCACCTGATCTTGGAAGAGAACATGGCCGCATCGGCCATCTTCCGAACCGCCCTCGAGGTGGAGCGCGGGCGGAACCCGGCGTCCGATCTCTGCGGCCGGTTGATGAAACACGCCTCGTCCGTCTGAGAGGTAACGCCACGCGCAGGCGTCTCTGCTACCCTTGCCGGGAATGGCCCAACTGCTTGTGGCCCTGGGTGGGATCGCCGCGCTGTCACTGATGGCGCTCGGCTGTGGTGAGAGCGGAGGCGGCTCGTCGCCGACCACCGGTGGCGCAGCCGGTGCGGCGGGGAGCGGAGGCTCCGTCACGGGTGTCGATGGCGGCGGCGGCTGGGTCACGGGGGGCACCGGCACCGGTGGTGCGGCGGGGAGTGCTACCGACGCCGGCGATGCGGGCGACGCCGCGGACGCCGCGGACGCCGCGGACGCCGACCCGAAACCGAGCGGCTCGACCTGCGCGGACGTGCTGAAGAACGAAACCTCGGCCAAGAACGGCAAGTACCTGGTCCTCCCGCCCGGTTCGAGCACACCGATCGAGGTCTACTGCGACATGCAGGGAGGCGGCTGGACGCTCGCGTTCGTGTCGAGCAAGTCGCTGCTCGGAAAGGCGGGGCTGTCCGTGCTCTACGATGGAACGGGCGCCGGATCGTTTGGCTCGATCGCGTCGTTCTACGCCGTCGAGCAGTACGGCACCGCGTTTCATCACTCGGGCATCGAGCTGCGTGTGACCTGGAAGTGTGAGCAGAACATGGGTGTTCTGGAGCTCACGGGCGGCACGGCGCTCGACGGCGGAACCGCCACCTGGAAAGACAACCGCAGCAAGGCAGAGCTCCAGGCGAGCAAAGGCGAATACCACACGGCGTTCTCGGACTTGGTGTTCAACGGGACGCAGTGCTTCGTCGGGCCCCTGTCCACGGACTTCATCTACGGGTTCGCCGTGGGCAACGGTGAGGGGTACGGGCAGTACCTGGGCTGGTACCACCAGCCCACCGAGCAAGCGTGGTCGACTGCCGTGAGCGACGGCGCGTTCGACAACCTGAACGGAACGGTCGCGGGCTGGTTTCGTTGACCTGCGCGAGTCGGGTTGGCGCCCTGAGCGCGTGTGCCTTGACCGAACCCAATTGATCGCGTAGTGTCCGCTCGTTCAAATGTTTTCCCACCTCACGAATCAAACAGTGCGCTCGGGCCAGTCGCCCGTGTGGACGAGCCCAGCGGTCGCATGCGATCGACGGGGCATCGTCGGAGGTAAGACCTGAGCGGTCATCGGAACACACACATGTGTGAACTCGAGGCCGCCAGGGACCCCCGGCGGCCTCGCTGCATTTGGGCCGAATTTGCCGGGAAGTTTGACGACTTTTGGAAGGTCCCGGAACAAATCGAGGTCACCGAGAATCGAATGCAGCGTTTGCCCGTCAGCAGGAACCAGCAGGCAGCGGTCAGCTGTCAGAGCCAGGAAGATGTCGTACACGAATTTCATAGCTGCCGAGCAGCACTCCAGTCGGGTGCTCCGAGTCGGCTCCACGTGTGCACAGCAGTGTGCATGCTGGGGCTTCGGCCTCGGACCATTCACTGATCGCAAGCTCGAAGGAGAGGTCACCTAAGGGGCGGCGCGCGATCCCATCGTTCATCGCGATGAGCCGCCCGGGTGACCCGACCTGAGGCGGCTTTTCTGTTTTGTTTTTCTGCGGGCTCTCGAGCTTTCAGAAAATGGGGAGTGGTTTGTCCAGCGCACAACGAAACAAATTTCGAAACACACCGCGCGAACACCTCGTGTTTGCTCGGGGCTCTAGCTCAATGGCAGAGCTGCCGGCTTTTAACCGGCTGATCGGGGTTCGATCCCCCGGTGCCCCACCGCCCGACACCGAGTCGGACGATTTTGATTGGCCCCCATCGGGTCGGCGCACTCGTGCGCCCTGCTGTTTGAAAACTCGTGCGACGAGAAGAACGGATGCGCGTCCGAGAGGGCGCGCGTCTGCCTTCTCATGGGCAGCCCGCCACGGCTGCCCAAGCTGCCCGCGTACGCATCTGGTGAGGCGACCGGATTGTCGATCCGGCGAGGAGGGTCCGATTCCCTTCGCGGGCGCAGCTAGCTCCCTGTCCTGCCGGAACTGCAGGCTTTGGTCTACGAAGCCAATTGTTTCTTGGTTCGACTCCAAGCAGGGAGGCAAAACCACACTCCGATTCGAGCCAAAGAGGCGGCCTCGAGCACGGAGCTCTCTCCCTGTCCTGCCGGAACCGCAGGCATCGGTGTCCGAAACCGGTTGCTCTTGGTTCGACTCCAAGCAGGGAGGCCATGCACCAACAACCCAGAAAGTAGGTCCCATCATGCACACGCGCACCCTCGTGCTCACGCCCTGGTTTTTCCCCCACAAGGTGGTCCGCTGGGAGGACGCGATCACCCTCGTCTACCTGAGCAAGGTCGATGTGGTCATCGCATACGACGACGAGATCCGCTCGCCGTCGGCGACCTTCCCCATGCCGGCCGTCGTGCGGCTGAAGCGGCAGATCTCGGGTCAGAAACGTGGCGTGAAGTTCTCGCGGATCAACGTCTACGTCCGGGATGGCTTCACCTGCGCGTACTGCGAGAAGAAACTCCCGCTCCGCCAGCTGACTTACGACCACGTGCTGCCGCGTTCGCGCGGTGGCCGTACCGAGTGGGAGAACATCGTGACGGCGTGCACGCCGTGTAACGCCAAGAAATCCAACAAGACGCCGGACGAGTCGGGCATGTGGCCGCGCAAGCGGCCGTGCCGCCCGCGCTCGCTGCCGCTGATGCCGCCGCTGATCGACCCGAAAACGGCACCGATCGAGTGGCGTGACTTCACGGCCGCCCTCCCCGAGGTCGGCGTCGCCTGAGCCCACGCGGACCGCACGAAAGCGCGGTTCGCGTGGTGCTCCCTATCCTCTCGAGTCCGCGCCACACGGCGCGGCCCAGGAGTAACGCACGCATTTCCGAAGACGAAACCGGAAGCCTTCGTGACGACCCCAAGCCCGCCCCAAGCGGGCGGCCGACGGGTTGCAGGGCGCCGGGCCCGGCCAGAAGTGGCCGGCGCGCACTCGCGACGAGTGCGTGGTTCGACACCACGCGTCTTTGCCAAGGAATCAGACACCCGGCCGTGAGGGTCCTACACGCATTTCGCCGCGGAGCCAGTGCGCTCCATGGCGTTCAAGGGAAACCCATGACCCCCACACTCGGGTGCTGACTCCGACAGATTTTCCGCGCCCGGCCGACGAGGCCCTACACGCAAACTAATTGGTGGTTCGAGTCCATCCGAGTGCGCGAGCACTTGTAGCCAAACGGTAAGGCACCAGTCATTGGAACTGACACAACAGTCATGGCTTCTTCACTCGGGCGCGGGAAGCTCTTTGGCGACACCTGGGCACTGCTCCGCTCGGGTTCGCCGGGCCGTCGAGGCACAGCTGTGCTTCCGGCCTGTCTCTCTTCTGGCCGTCGAGCGCGCGTCCGCGCCTCCGGCCTTTTCTCTCCCGGATCGTCGAGGCCTTCACTGGCCTCCGATCCTTTCTTTCCCGCGCCCGTTCGACGAGGCCCTACACGCACCTTGGATGTTGGTGGTTCGAATCCACCGAACTGCGCCAAAATGCAGCTCTCGCCCAACGGTAGGGCACCCGGTAATAACCCGAATCGATGGCTTCTTCACTCGGGCGCGGAATTCTTTAAGCTCGGGAATCCTCCCGAGATCACCCAGGAGAAAATCGTCATGACCACTCAATCGCCGCTCCCGGAGAGCCAGCTCGGTCCGGCCGAGAAGCTCCTCGATCTCGTGCTCTCGTCGTCGGCCCACCTCTGGCACAACCGCCCGGGCGTCGACGTGGCTGGCACCTGGTATCCCCGCCGTGACGTGAAGAAGAACCGCGCGCTCGCCGGCGGTACGCCGGTCTCGTCGGGACTGTTCGTTCCGGCGGCGTCGTCGCTCTACTCGCGGCTGCTCGAGATATACCAGCTCAACGTCGATCTCATGGCCCACTTCGCGAGCTACGCGCTCAAAGAGACCGAGTGGCGCGACCTCAAGGTGGCCTGCGCCGCGTTGATGCTCGTGCAGCAGCGCTCGGGTCAGCCGGTCCACGACGACGATGGCTCCGTCGCTTTCTACGACGACGACTATCGGCGTATCGGTGAGGCAATGCTGCTCCACTACGAGCAGAAGTCCGCGCGCATGATGACGCCGAAGGCCGTGCTCCGGGTCGCCGAGCTGCTCGAGACCTCGGACATCGCCGAGCTGAACCGCCTCGCGGGATTCTCGGATCCGGCGGCCAAGAAGGCGGCCCTCGGCCGCTGGAAGAGCGCTGCGAATCACTGGCTGCGCATCCGGGAAGCCAACCGTCCGATGCTCGAAGGCCTGGTCGCCGCGGGCTACAAGGAGACCATCAAGAAGATCGCTCGCAAGGCCGGCTACAAGCCGGAGAGCGGCGCGTTCTTCGAGATCCTCGGCTGGAAGCAGAAACAGGCGGCCGGCGGTCACCGCTCGGTCGGCATGGACGGCCTCGTGCTCCAGAAGCGCGAGCGCTTCGATGGACTCTCGGAGGCAGAAATCTGCGAGGCCATCGAGACGCAGAAGCTGAAGTACAAGGAGGTCCTCGGCCGGCTGCCGGCGGATGTCGGCCTCACGCCCGCCATCATGGTGACCTTGTTGCCGACGTTGTCGGATCGCGACCTCCGCATCTTGACCCCCACGCTCGAGAGCCTGGGCTTGCTCGTAGTTCCGGAGGTCCGCGATCGCTGGGAAGCGGCGGTGAAGACCTCCACGGATCAGCGGGCGCTGAACATCGCCAAGAACGTTCGGGATCAGGGAGTGCGCGAGAAACTCGAGGAGGCCGCCGACAACGCCGCCAAACAGGCGGTCGCGGCGGCGACCCGCGAGGTCGACGTGCATGTCATGTTCTTGATCGACAAGTCGGGTTCCATGCAAGGCGCCATCGAACAGTCGAAGGAGGCGCTCTCGCGCATCTTGGCCGGTTTTCCGCCGGACAAGCTGCACATCGCGTCCTTCGACACGATGGGCACCGTGCTCGTCCCGAAGGCGCCGTCACGGGCTGCCGTTCAGCACATGCTGACCGGCATCAAGGCCGAGGGCGGCACGCTCCACTCCTCCGCGGTGCACGCGCTGCGTCGCTCCGGAGTGAACGTGCCGCGGGACGCCAAGCTCGTGGTGATCGTCGTGGGTGACGAGGCGGGTGAGGCGGGTCAGAACTTCGCCGACAGCTTCCAGCGTGCGGGTTACGATCCGGCCGCGCTGGCGCTGCTGGTGAACGTCTCGGTCAGCCGTGGCAACACGGTGCGCGAAGCCGCCCGAGCGCTGGCGCTGCCGTTCAGCGAGGTGTCCATCGAGCAGTTCGACGATCCGTACCAGGTGCCGCGGGTGCTCCAGGCACTGCTCGAAGCACCCCGCGCTGCCCCGGCGAAACAATTCGGCTGGGTCGAGCGGGTGATGTCGACGCCGCTCCTGGAGCTTCCGGCGTGAGCAAGCTCGACTACCGCAAGTTCCTGTCCAAGGGCGAGCGGACTCGGTGTGTGCTCCCGTACTTCGGAGGTCGATACGTGCACGACGCCACCCGACGCTACTCCATCAACGTGGAGCAGCCGCCCGGGTGGTACGAGTTCGAGCTCGATCAGCGCGTCGCGACACCCGTCGACCGCGCTGAACCACCGGACCTCTCCGCTCTGCCAGCCGTGCGCGGTCACTTCGCGCGCGGCTGGCTGTTCGGCGGGGGCCGGGACCTCACGCGAGTGGAGCTCCTTCCCGCGGAGGAACCGCCCGTACTCTCGCCGGTCATTGCTCGGCGGTCGGCGGGCGGGGAGCTCGTGTTCGACAGCCTCGAATTCGAGACCGAGGCCGAAGAGGCGTGCCGAGTGGCGCTCGAGGAGGAGCGCGGCATCAATGACGTCAAGGGTGTGAGCGCGGCGCTTCGCGCGGCCTTTGGCTACGCGCTCGCGGCTCGGATCGGTGCGCGAATGGAGATTGCGATTTCGCCCCGCGAGGCGATGCGTGCGGTGAGCACGCTTTCGTCGGACGGTCGTGAACGGGCCGAGCGCTTGCTGCGCGAGCTGGAAGAGGAACGCCGACTGGAGCGCGTACGCATCGACGCCTGGCTTCGAAGCGAGGGTCGTCAGGCGTTGCCGCACGGCTCGAGCGGTCCAGACGGCTGGCGTCGGCCGGAGACCGGTCGCGCGGGGCGGACTCCTGCGGAGCGTGCGCATCGGGCACTGGACGAGGCGGGCGCCGAGCTCTCCGGGTACCGGGTCTTGGGCGACGGCATGCTGGAGGTCACGTATCGATTTCTGGGTGAGCGCTTCATCAGTGTGGTCGACGAGCAAACCCTGCAGGTCATCGATGCTGGCATCTGTCTGTCCGGAAGTGATCGTATGGTGACACTCGAGAGTTTGCCGTCCGTGATCCGTGAGGGTTACGAGAACGACGAGCTCAACATCACGCGGAGGTAGGGGATGGCGAGGGAGGTGTTCTTTCTGATCGGGCGAGGCGGCGCGTTGCTCTTTAGCGACGCCTCGACGAGCCCGAACGCTCTGCCCGACTCACGTCGGCGCTGGGAGGCAATCTGGGAGCACCGTGCGGAGCTCGAGGAGCTGGCGCACAGCCACCCGCATGGCCCGCTGTCCTTCTCCAGCGAAGACGAGACCACGATGAAGGCCCTCGAAGGGGCCCTCGGAGCGGAGCTGTGTTTCTCGGTGGTCAGCCCGAAGGGGATGATTCGCCGGGAAGACGGCGCCACCTCCGGCATCGACACCGAAGACGAGCCCTGGTGGGCGGCGCTCCTGCGCCTGGCCTCCGGCATCAACAGCAAACCCACGGAGGAATGACATGGCAATCTTGAACATCACGTACAACGGCATGAGCGCGGACGCGCCGCACCCGATCGACGACCGCTCGTCGGACTCCGACGTGCGGCGTTACGCGGTGGAGCTCGTGCGCTCGGGAGGCTTGCGTGGCCTCCACATCGCGAACCTTTCGCACGACGCGTTCGACTACTTCGTGGTCGATCGCTTCGATGGTCCGCGGGGCCAGAAGCGCGTCTACCTGCGTCCGAAGGTTCCCTTTGGTCGTGGGCGGGCGGCGGCGTAGGGTCGAGGGTGATGCGCATCGTATTTTGCGGTGTGGGCGCCCTCGGCTCTCTCTCCGCAGTGTTGTGCCGCAACTTAAACGCCACGTTGGTCTTCATCGACTTCGACCGCGTGGAGTCGAAGAACCTCGCCTCACAGGCCTTCGTGAAGCCGAGCGTCGGTAAGAACAAGGCTGAAGCGTTGAAGCTCCAGCTGTCAAACTTCCACGGCGTGAAGGCGGAGGCGTTCGGCGTGCGCCTGGCGAGTGAGAACGTCGACACGCTGCTCGTCAGCGCCGATCTGGTCGTCGACTGTTTCGACAACCAGAAGAGCCGGCTGCTCGTGAGTGAGTGGTGTCGAGCGAAGCAAAAGCCGCTGGTGCACGCGGCCCTGGCTGCCGATGGCAGTTTTGGGCTCGTGCGCTGGGACGCACGCTTCGTCGCGGATGCCGAAGATCACGAGGGGCAAGCCACCTGCGAGGGCGGCGAGCACCTGCCGCTCATCGGCCTGGTCACGGCTGCGCTCGCGCGCGCCATTCAGGAGTTCGTGAAGAGCGCCACCGAGCGCGACTTCATGATCAGCCTGAGCGGTGTGAGCGAGACGTGAGCGAGACGTGAGCTGATCGAAACCCCGGCGACGACTTCTGCGCGGGCCATCCCCAAGCCCAAGCCTGCGCAAGCTCCGAGTCGTCGCCCGTCTGGCCCGGACGGAAAACGGGCAATTTCTGGGCGTAGCTTAGCCTGGCAAAAGCGCCGGTTTCGGGAACCGGAGAGCGCAGGTTCGATTCCTGCCGCCCAGACTCCTTGCACGGTGGCCAAGAGGAAAGGCACGCGGCTGTTAACCGCGCTACCGGGGGTTCGAATCCCTCCCGTGCAGCTGCTCCGAGGTGTTGTGGTGGCATGCCGGACTCTTACTCCGAGCGGCGAAGGTTCGACCCCTTCCGGAGCAACGCCGTCATCCCAATGGCCGGGGTCCTCTTTCGTAATGAGGTTCGCGTGAGTTCGATTCTCACTGACGGCTCCACGGGCCCGTTCGTCTAGCAGTCAGGATCTCGGTCTTTCGAACCGATGACGAGGGTGCAACTCCCTCACGGGTCGCGAAACATCGCGTCGATAGCTGGCCTGGTGGAAGCGCTGGTCTGAAGAGCCAGAGGTGTTGGTTCGATTCCAACTCGACGCACTGTGGCCGTAGTGTAGCGGTTTCTGCACGGCAGGACGTGGCCCTGCAGGCACGAGTTCGAATCTCGTCGGTCACCCCGGGGCGATCGTCCAACAGGAAGATGCTGGTGTCGCAAACCAGAGATCCGGGTGCAATTCCCGGTCGCTCCACTCCATCGAGGGTCCGAGGTCGTGGTGACCAGCTGGTTTCCAAGTCCAGCGGCTGGCGTTCGATTCGTCACGGGCCCGCAATTCGTTCCCATCGTCTAACGGTTCAGGATTCGAGTTTCTCAAGCTCGAGATCGGGGTTCGAATCCCCGTGGGAACGCTGGGGAATGCGAGCGACGCGATCGTGTAGCGGAACCTGCTGGGCGCCAACGAGCGCCTCCGCCTTGGCGATCCCTACGCAGCCGCTCGTGAGGCTAGTGGCCTCAGCCTGTCTGATACGCAGGCCTTTTCCAGGTGCGATTCCTGGCGAGCGGACGAGAAGACGCCTCCGTGGTCCAAAGGAAAGACGCTGGTCTTCTAAACCAGCCGATGCAGGTTCGAATCCTGCCGGCGGCGCCGAGCGCGGGGATGGTCCAACCAGCCAGGACGCGGTCCTTTGAAGTCCGAGATCCGGGTGCGATTCCCGGTCCCCGCCCGCGGGACGTGTTCGTCTGGTGACGACGCCACGCTCACAACGTGGAGCAGCCGAGTTCGATCCTCGGGTCCCGCACTGGAAGTAGCTCTCGCGCCTGTGTCCGGTCTCCTCTTTTGATCGTGATCTGAGCGTGCCGAGACACGAAGTAGTTCCATGCGGGGATGGTCCAATGGCGAGGACGCGGGCCTCTGAAGCCCTGAGGTCCAGGTTCGAGTCCTGGTCCCCGTACGAATTGGGAAGGTGAACCGGTCATGGGATCGGGCCTGCCTCGAAAGCAGTGCGAACCCCCGGGTTTGAGGATCGAGACCTCCGCCTTCCTCTCTTGCTCGAGTGGCGGAACTGGCAGACGCACCAGGCTCAGACCCTGGCGCTCCATCGTGGGCGTGTGAGTTCGACTCTCTCCTCGAGCACTGCTGGCTGGCGTGCACGCCGTAGCGCGTCCGCGTCCGCTGGCCATTCTTCGCGACGGTCGTCCAACGAGCAGGATCTGAGAGCGCCACTCTCGGGATGCGGGTGCAATTCCCGCCCGTCGCTCTGGTTCACCTTGGCAAGCGGGACGCCCGTCCCGACTCCGACCCGATGGCCCGGTGGCCGGCGCGGTTTGCAAGTCCGCGTGGGCGAGTCCGACTCTCGCTCGGGTCTCCGGCCCCTACTCGTCGCACGAGTTTCCTTCACTTCACCCACTACGGCTTCGGCCCCACGAGCCGATCGCGAATCGGGGCGACTGTCTCCTTCCAAGAGATCAGGTCACGTCGTCCACCCGAAATCGTACGACACATTGCTCATGTGCGTAGGACCCGGAGCCGTTCCCTTTCTTCTCTTTCGCTTTCATCAGGAGTCTCAACATGATCACGGTCTTCATTCCCCAGTCCTTCGTCGGCCTCTTGTACGAGAACGGCGCCTTCGCGCGCGTGCTCGAGCCGGGCCGTCACAAACTCCGGACGCCGCTCTTCCAGCGTGTCACGCGCAGGGTCGATCTGGTCGATCTGCGTGAGCGTTCGCTCACGCTGAAAGGTCAGGAGATCTTGACGGCCGACAAGGTCGCCATCCGGGTCTCGCTCTTGGTCTACTTCAAGGTCGTCGATCCGGCGGCCGCGCTCCACAACGTGGCCGGCTACGAGGAGCGCATCTACGAGGACGTGCAGCTCGCGGCGCGGCGGTTCTTGGCCAATCGTACGCTGGACGCCATCTTGAGCGACCGGAACGAGATCTCGGACGCCGTGCGTGAGGACGTGCGGGCCACGGCCACGGTGTACGGCGTCGCGATCCTGCGCGCCGACGTCAAGGATCTGGTCTTCCCGGGCAACCTCCGGGAGATCATGAATCAGGTGCTCGAGACCGAGCGCCGGGCCGAGGCCGAGATCATCCGCGCCAAGAAGGACGCCGAGTCTGCACACATCAAGGCCGATGCTGCGCGGGATCAGGCGATGTTGCAGATGGACGCGGACATCGAGCGGGCGCGGCGTCAGGCCGACGTCGAGCGCGCTCGGGCCAAGCTCGATTTGGAGCTTGCGCTGGAGAAGGCGCACCACGACGCCCACGTCGAGCGCGAGCGGGCCGAGCTGCGCCTCGCCCTCGAGCTCGATCAGGCGGCGGCGCTCCGGGACAACCCGGAGCTCTTCAAGCTGCGTGAGCTGCAGACGCTCACGGACATGGCGCACGCGGGTGGTCGCTTCGCCATCGGCCTGCGGGCGCCGGCGGGCTCGACGCTGCTGTCGGACGGTGAGTCCGACGGAAAAGTTCGCAGCTCGTGAGGCCTGAAACAAAAGACCGCGACCCGCGCAGCCTTACTGCGCGGGTCGCGGCGTTCTGTCCGCCACTGCCCCGCGGAGGACCGGGGCGCTCAGGCGCTGGCTTTGAGTCGGAAGATCGGTCCGCCTGGGATCTGAAAATAGGCGTGCGCTTTGTCCGTGTAGTCGACGCGCAGGGCTCCGAGCTTGGCCAGCGCATCCGTGCGGCGCTCTGCGTCATCCACCGCGAACTCCAGCCAGGCGCTCTTGGCCTGCTGTGAATCGTCCAGGGCTGCCGGACGATCGACGAATGCGACGCCGACCATGCCGCCGTCCGCCAGAACGT
Source organism: Myxococcales bacterium (assembly GCA_016706225.1). Taxonomy (NCBI): domain Bacteria; kingdom Pseudomonadati; phylum Myxococcota; class Myxococcia; order Myxococcales; species Myxococcales bacterium. The sequence continues at coordinate 1,281,975 of JADJKB010000021.1, read as the reverse complement.
AGAGGTCGAAGTCCGGACTGGGCCCAGGCTTCGACGCGAGGCCGAGCCCTTCGGTCAAGATCCGGCGCACGCTGTCGCGGTGCTCGGCAGCAATGGTCCACTTGGTGTTGTTGCCTAGGGTCGTCATGTCTGATGCCTTCCTGGTTTCACCACTGGTGAAAGCTCGTTGATTGGTAAACGCCGAGAGTTGGGGTCGCCGAGAACAGAGCGCCGAAAGCCTTTTGAAAATCAGGGTCGCCATAGACCGCGGTCATTGCGTCCTTGGTCGTCCAGAGATCGATGGCCAGGAACTCCTGCGGATCTTGGGCGCCCAGAAACACGACGTGGGCCACGTCGCCCGCGGCTTTGGCTTGCGCCTCGCCCCCGGCCGCGAGTTGGTCGTGAGCTGGTCGAGTGCTGGCGGGATCCTTGGCGAGGTGACCGCGCACGACCACGTAGTAGTGCGGCTCGATGCCGTCGCCGGCGTCGATGCTGCCCCAGCTGTGCCAAGTGTCCTGTTTCGCAAAGAGCTCGAGGGTCGGTGGTGCCGAGAACAGCGTGCCGAACGCCTTCTGGAACTCCGGGTTGCCGTAGAACGACGCCGGGTCGCTGCCCGGCTTCCAGCGGTCGAGGCCCATGAACGCGTTTTCCGTGGTGCCGAGCAGGGTCGTCCCCAGTGCTACGTCGTGCCCGATGTCTCCCGCAGCCTTGGCCGTCGCTTCACCGCCGGCGGCGATGGCGTCGTGCTTGGCTTGCGCTTCCGTCAGGTTGGTCGTGTAGAGGGTGCCGCGCACGAGCGCCGCGAGCTCCACACTCGCGGTCGTTCCGCCGGCGCCTGCGCTGCCGCCGGTCGCGGCACCCGCAGCACCACCGGCTCCAGCCGCACCGCCCGTCGCGCCCGCTGTGCCGCCCGACGAAGCACCGCCGGTTCCTGGATTCGATCCCGAGCCGTCGTCCGACCCGCACCCGGCGATCACACTGACGGCCATCACACCCACACAGCCAAGAATGCCAATCGTCGTCTTCCGGTTCATGCTGACCTCCTCGGGAACGACAGCTCCCACTCTCTTCGTAACCGCGGACTCCCCGCCGGCAGCCGCCCGTTCGTTCCGCAGATCCGCCCAAACGTCCGGCGCGGCAGAAATCCGGATCTGTCGCGGATTTCTGGCCGCATACTGGGCTTCGACGAGCCATGGACGCACTGGCCAACATCCTCGACTCCCTGCGCGTTGCCAGCAGCGTCGTTTCGCGCGCGGTGCTCAGCGAGCCGTGGTCGGTCCACACGTCGGGCGCCGCGAAGCCCATCTTCCACGTCGTGGCTCAGGGGCGCTGTTTCGTGCAGCGCGATGGTGACGCTGCCGCCACCGCGCTCGAACGCGGTGACACGGTCCTCTTTCCGCAGGGCTCGGGGCACGTGCTCTCGACTGATCTCGCCCGTCACCCGGTGCCCATTCGCTCGATCGCGACGGAGCGACCCGGCGTCCCGTTCTTGCGCTTCGGTGGCCGCGGCGCGGAGACTTCGCTCTTGTGCGGGAGCTTTCGCTTCGAGCGCGACGCCGCCGGGACGCTCGCGCCGCTCCTGCCTGCGATGGTGGTCGTGCGCGGAGACGCCGAGCTAGCGGACTGGTTTGCGCATACGTTGTCGTTGCTCGACCGAGAGCTCAGCGAGGGTGAGCCGGGGAGCGCAGCGGTCGGCGCACGTCTGATGGATGTGCTTTTCGCGCAAGTAATGAAGAAGAGCATGGCGACGGTTGGCGATGCCGATGGCTGGTTCGCCGCGATCCGTGACCCGCATGTTGGTCGAGCGATCGGTCTGATCCACCAGCGCCCCGGAGAAGAGTGGAGCGCTGAGTCCCTGGCGGCAGAGGTGGGCCTCTCTCGCACGCGCTTCTACGAGCGCTTCACTGAACTCGTGGGTGAGCCCCCCGCGCGTTATCTCGCGCGCTTCCGCGTCACGGCCGCAGCCGATCTCCTGCAGACTCGCGACTTGACCACAGCAGCGCTCGCGGAGGCAGTGGGTTACGCCTCGGAGGACGCCTTCGTGCGCGTCTTCAAGCGCTACGTGGGCAAGACCCCGAGCGAGTTCAAAAAAGCACGGGCGAGCTTGATTTGAGTCGGCGCAGTGAAGATCGCGAGCAAGGCCACGGGCGCAGCGACGACGGCGGACACGATCAGCGTCACGAGGAGGGGCACGATGATCCAGCGGAGCTTGGGCACGTACGCTCAGGGAAGCGCCCCGACCCTCGTCTGTCAACACGGCCCCATCGTGCCGGCGCTCGCCGGCGGAGGGCGCGCCGCGCTGGCTGGGCGCTGAGATCCGCGCAAGGCCTCGGCGGGTTCGGGCGCTCCACATCAAGTCGGTCCGTTCGCTCAGGTGTGCTCCGCCTCACGAACGCGCGCGATCTCCCGCAGCCGCTCCGGGTCGTAGGCCCATGATTCGAACTGCGCGTCGTGGATCCCGAGATTTGGAAAAGGCAGGCTCCTTCTCAGCCAGTACTCCGCGCGGTTCCAGACCGTCACGATCAGCCGGCGTGCCCGGCGTCCTTCATGATCGCCGCGTAGTCGGCCGGGTGTTTCTCGCGCGCGAGGCGGAGGTAGACCTCCACGTAGAACATCATCGCCAGCACCCCATCACGAGCGCTCACGCGGGAATTCGAGTCGAGCAGATCCCGAGTGCAGACGCGCGCGGCGAGCGAGTGGGCGTAGGCGTTGTATTCGTCGAGCAGGGTGTTGAAGCCCTGAGCGCCGCTCGAGCCCCTCACTGCGCCGGCTTCGGTGCGCCGCAGTCCGTGGTCTTGCAGGTCACGCTCTCGACGGGTTTGTCTTGGACGGCATCGGTCAGCCAGCTCACCAGCTTCGTGCCGCCGACTTCCATGTCGTAGAAGTTCGCGTTGCCGAGCACGCAGTGCTGAGAGCCGGCCGCCATGAACGAGCGGAAGTTGCCCCCGGCCGCCGAGATGGTCGCGAGATTGGCCTGCATCTTCTGAGACCAGTCGTTCTCGTCGCCGCCGCCCATCGCCTTGAAATAGGAGTGCTGGGTCGCGTCGTAGGTGGTGTTGAACTGTGAGTAGAACATGTCCGGGAACGTCTTGCCGATCGCCACGTACAGCTCGGGCAACGAGGTGAACGTCGCGGGGTCCACCCCGATGAAGCTCGGGAAGGTCGTCTTGGCGTTCCAGGCGGGGAAGCTCTCCTGGAAGAAGGTGTCGGTGATGATGCCGGCCGCACTGTCGGAGAAGTGGTAGACGCTCGCACTCTTGTAGTGGTTCTTCACGAAGCCGGACCAGAAGATCGACCCATATCCTCCAGCACTGCAACCGGTGACCATGACCTTGTCGGGGGAAGGGACGTTTTCGTAGACCCAGTCGAGCGCGGTTTGGGCGTTGATTGCGCCGCGGTGCTCAATGCTGGTCTCTAGCGGCGCGCCGGGGCTGTAGACCTGCTTCGAGTCGCCCCAGTGCACATCACCGGTGCAGTAGGCGAGGAGAACGTGGTGCCAGTCCTTGAAGGGATTGTCGCCACGGCTGTGGTCGTAGATGCCCTGTGCCTTGGTCTCGTCGCTCATCCAAGGATCGGCGTCGGCGGTCGAGGAGTAGATCGAGTCACCGACCGAGCAAGTGAGGGTGTTCCAGCACGCACCGCCACCGCGGAAGTCGACCACCACCCGGTTCACGGTGCCGGGCCGCACCCAGAACTTGTATTTGGCACCCTTGGCGCAGGTTGTTGCGCCGCCGGGTGCGAACTCGTTCCAGCCGGCGGGTAGCGTGGTGATGGGGCCTTCTGCCGGTGGCGCAGTCGAGGTTCCACCCGTGCCGCCCGTACCACCTGTGCCGCCCGTGCCGGACTTCCCACCGCCGCCCGAGTCGTCGCTGCTACCGCAGGCGCTCGTGGCAAAGGCGAAGCTCGGGAGGATCAGAATGGCGAGGAGAGATCGCGTTCGGCCCATGCCTCCGAAGGGTAGAGAGAATCGGCTCGATTGCAAGGCCGAGGCCGTTGGTTTGCTGCCCGCTGTGACCCTCTATCACGGAGCAACGATCATCGATTGAACGGTACCCCCGGCAGGCGCGGCTTCGAGCAGCTTGGAGGCCGGGGTCTGGTTCGCAGTCGTGAAGTCGCTCGTCACGTAGAGCTCCTTCTGCGTGTCCGTTCCGAGATCACCTCGCACGAACAGTCGTGTCCCGTCCTTCGAGAAAGCGAGCTGGTCGACGTCCAGCGTCGTGGAGGTCGGGGCGCCGAGCACCAGGGTCGCCGCGGGAGTCCCGGATGCCGGCAGGATCCAAGCACCATAGGCGTTGTCGGCAGCGCCGGGGGCGCCGGGCCAGTCGGCGACGACGGCCAGCTTGCTGCCATCGGGGCTCCAGCTGATCGGTGAGAAGAAGTCGGGGCCATAGCTCGTCCCACTAGCTGGTGTCGCCGAGATGCTGGTCACCGCAGCTGCCGTGGTCTGCGTCACGTCGAGGACGAACACCTGATACAAGGCGGCCGTCGGCGAGTCCGAGGAGAACGCCAGCTTGGTGCCCGCAGCGTTGAAGCCGAACGAACCGATCTGAGCGTTCACGGCGCCGCCGCCGTTCTTGAGTGCCGTGCCCGGGACCTGCTCGCGGTTCGCGCCGACTGCGCTCGAGCGATAGAGCTGGAACGAGTCGTCCACCTGGAAATCGCTCTTGAAGTAGATGCGATTTAGCGAGTCCCAGCCGAGCAACGCCTGGACGTCCTTGGTGCCCGCGCTTCCACCGAGCTCGGTCTGGGTGACGATCTCGACCGGCGCGGGCGTGGTGGCCAGAGCGTCGACGACCCACAGCCCGTTCACACCGTTGTTCACGACGTCACCGGTGTACGCGACGTAGGCGTTGCTGCTCGAGACGCTGAACGCCCAGCGCACGCTCGACACCTGGAGTTGAGCGTTGGTGACGGCTGGACTCAGCCGCTTGGGCGGCGTGCCGCCTGCTGCCGGCACGACGTACAGGGTCATGGCGACGTCGGCGTTGAGCTGTGCTGCGAACGCGATCCACTTTCCGTCCGGCGACCACGAGACCTCTTGGAACTGGCTGGATGGTTTGCCTGTCGCCACGGTCGTGGGTGCGCCGCTGCCGTCCTTTGCGTAGACGTTCAAGACCGGGTTGCTCGAGGGGGTATCGCGGCCTGCGACTGCGATCTTCGTTCCGTCCGGTGATGGCGCGACGTCGTAGATGTTGTCGCCGCCGGCGAGGCCGGACAGGGCGAGCACACTCTTGGTCGTGCCCTGGTACGCGCCGACGTTTTCCTTGCCGGGGGTGTCGAAGTCGCCCCAGAAGTAGAGCTCGGGTGAGGTCACGGTTGCGCCACCGGTTCCGCCGCTTGCGCCACCAGTTCCGCCCGTTGCACCACCGGTGCCGCCAGTCGCCCCGCCGGTGCCACCAGTTGCCCCGCCCGTGCCACCCGTCGCCCCGCCCGTGCCTGCCGCACCACCCGTTGCGCCGCCGCTGCCCGCCGCGCCGCCGCTACCCGCCGCGCCGCCGCCACCCGCTGCTCCACCAGTGCCACCCGTCGCCCCGCCAGTGCCACCGCTCACACCGCCCGTGCCACCGGTCGCTCCGACTCCGCCCACGCCGCCGCCGCCAAATCCCCCGGCGGCGCCGGTGCCGCCGGTCGCTCCGACTCCGCCCGCACCACTACCGCCGCCGCCCGAGCCTTCACTGCCGCAGCCAGCGAGCGCGAAAGCGAGAAGTCCAAGGGCCGAGAGCGACGAATGCGAGAAACGAGAAGTCATGGGAGCTCCTTTTGCAGTGCAGCGCCGCCGCCCGTAGCAGGGCGCTGCGACGCGGGCAATGAGAGCAGGTGCGCCCAGGTTGATGTGTGTCAGTCGCACTACGCGAGCGGCGCCCGAGCGCTCTCACCGAAGCGCATCGAGGGAAGCGATGCCGAAGCCCCAGCCGAAACGCGACGGGCGTCCCAGCGTGACGTCCGTGAACGCCACGGTCTGCCGCACGCCGCCGGAGAACGGGAACTTCCCCGTCGCGCCGAGCGCCCGCAGCGTGAGCTTGCCCTTGGCGCCGGGCTCTCCGCCAACGATCAGCGTTCGATAGGTGCCAGCTCCCAGGCCCGTGAACGCCACGGACCAACGGCTGGACCGGGAGCCGCCCGGGGTCCAGGGCGACAGCACGACTCCGCTGGGAGTGACGACGATCACAGTCGGGCAGTCCTCGGCCTTCCCATCGCACTCCAGCGTGGCCTCGAAGCTACCCGCTCCGCCGACACTCTTTTCGTAGGCGGGCACATTTCCAGCTTCGATGAGAGGGATCAACGACTGCACCAGCTTTCCAGGTTGGTCGACGGCCTTTGCCAGCGTGAGAGCCGCGTCCTTGTGGCCAGGCACTCGCGCCCGGCAGCGCAACGCTTGGAATAGCGCCTCGTCGCTCTTGGGTGTGAGTGCCGCCAGCGACTGCCAGTGTGCGCACGCTCGCGCCTCGTCACCGGCCGCCTCGAAAGCCCGGGCCGCCCGCACCTGCGTCTGTGCGCTCTTGGGGTTGGTCTCGACGAGCCCCGCTACCGCCGCGAGCGCCAGCTCGCGATCGCCGCTCGCGGCTGCCGCGTACGAGAGGAGCTCGCGCGCGGTTGGCAAGTCGGGATCGAGCCCGACGAAACGTTGTGCCGCCTTCAGCGCCTCGTCGAAACGTCCCCGGGAGAGCAGCCCACGCACCAGGGCGTCGTGTTTGCGCCGGCTGTCCTTGTTGGTCTCCAGGTCCTTGCGCAGCTTCTCGAGCGCGTCTTCACCAGCTGTTAGCCATTTGTCGTCCCCGGCGCGGTGCACCGCGGTGTCTTGGGGCGGTGGGCCTCCGACGAAGCTGTTTGGGCTCGGCAGCCCGATAGGTCCGCTCGGGTCCGGCTTGAAGATGATAGGGATGCTAATCGTCGCCCCGCCCCCCTCCGGCGGATCGAATTGAGCGGCCCGGGCGCGGGCAACCACGCAGCTCACCACCGAGCCCAAATTCCCACTCACACCACCGGGTTTCGCCGACGCGACGCTGCCATCGGGACCGACACCGATGACCAACACAACGCGTCCGGCCATGCTCGGGTCGAGCTGAAGACCACGTTGGTAACACCTGCGGAACCCTGCCCGCATTCCTGCGACCATGCGGGCGGCATTCGCGACCGATCCACCACTCACTTGTGCGCCACCGACTGACACATTGCCGCTGGGGGTGCCCACCGGTTTTGAACTGGCCGAGCCGTCCCCGGCTCCGGTTACGCCGATGCCGGCGAGGCCCCCGCTCGATGCGCCGGCCTTGCCTCCGGCTGGGCCCGCCCCGGTGTCGAGAGCGCCGACCGACGTCATCTCCAAACTGTCGAGCTCACTGAGCGACGAGCCTCTGGCGGACGACGGTATCGCCCCCGCTTCCGCGTTCTGACTCGCACCGCTCTGCCGGATCCCGAACTCCGCAAACATCTGCGCGTTCTCCAGCGCCAGCAGTGACGTGGCCCGCGACATGACATGAAAACGTTTCGACAGCTCGATGAGCTCCTTGGGTGCCTTGTCTGCTGTCTCCGCCTCGAGCTGGTTGATCCGCGCGGACGCCCATAGCCGGGGCACCAGGGGATTCTGTCGCTCGGGCGCTTCGCTCCACTCGATCGGGACAACGAGCTGATACGGCTTGCCATCGAGGGTGCCGCTGAGCTTCACGTTGCCGGTCGGCGCCGACGCGAGCTTCGCGACCACGACGACTTCCCGCCCGAGGCGCAGGTTCGGCAGCTCTCTGGGGTAGGGCTCCGTCATCTCCGGTGGCAACTCGAGCTTCGCGTCCAGGAGCAGCGGGCGGCGAAGATCGCTCGCGATGTGCTCGAAGCGCTCCTCGAGTGCTTCGCCGTTCGAGATGGGCTCGTAGCTGGCCTTGACGGCGTGAGCGAGCCCGGTGAGCACGACCTCGTCGAGCGAGCGCCCAGCGCCGAGCAGACGCAGATCCAGCTTCTTTGCCGAAAGCGCGGGCAACACCCTGGCGGCGATGCGTTCGACGCTGAGCTCGCCGGCGGTCGGCACGCCGTCGCCGACGTAGACGAGCTGCGCCGGCACCGCGGCATCGGCCCGAGCGCTGGCGGCCACGATGGCGCCGGCAACGTCCGACGCGCCGCGGGCGGCGGCCTTGCCGAGCCACTCGTTGGCAGCGGCGACCTTGTCTTCCGTCGCTGGTGCCAGCCCCTGCTCGGGGAAAGCAGAACAGCTCGTGTCACAGGTCAAGAGCGCAAAACGCTCGCCATCCCCCATGCGGCGCAGGAGCGCGATGGCTAGTGCACGTTCGCCAGCGAGGGTCTCGCGCGACTGGCTCTGACTCGTGTCGATGGCAATGATGCGGTCGCGTCGCACCCAGGCTGGGGTCGCTACCTCGGTGGGCAGGTCCACACCCAGGCGGAGCGCGACGAAGCCGCCGCCAGCATCGTTCCGCATGCTGTCGAAGCCTTGGTCATGCAGCTCACCCCACTTCGGGACGTACGCAGACAGCTCGGCTCCGGTTTGACTGCCCCGGGTGTAGGCAACGACGAAGTCCGTTGCGGGCGTGAAGGCCTTGGCCTCGTAGCTCGCTGTCACCACTCGTTCGGCAGTCGTCAGCTTGGCCGCGTAGCCCGGGGTCGTCGGTGCCGACAGGGGGCGTCGTGTGTCGCTGACGGTCACCCGCAGTGAAAAATCGTCGATCTTGGTGGCGCGGTCGGCACCCAGTGACAGTGGGTAGACGTACTGGCTTCGATCCCCATCGGCGGGCAGGGCTTGGTCGTACGCCAGGAGCACCTTGCGCCGGCCCTTGGCCGGGATCGGAAATATCTTGAGTGAGAATTCGCCGCCGGACACCCATTCCAAGAGCGCCGGGTCGCGCGGGCGCACCGTGTCGTCGACGATGCCCTTGAAGATCTGCGCCGCGCGCTTGCGCTCGACGATCTCTCCTTCCATCAGTTTGTCGCCCACCCAGAGCGCAAGGCGCGACACACTCGCTCCCGGTGGGATCGGAAACACGTAGCGACCCTCCAGGACCTGGCTCGTCTCGTTCTCGAACTCCTCCGTGACCTCGGTGCGCGCGAAGCCGTCACGGACTACCGCTCGCACGTGATGGGACGCCAGTCGCACGCCCGAGACGACCGCCGTCTGACCCGGAACTCTGGCGGTCATGCGGCCCAAGCCCCGCGGCTCGAGGCTCTCGGCCCGCTCGCCTCGTTCCATCGCCAGCGGTACAGCGGCCGTGCGGCTGCTCCAGGCCGCGCGTCGATCGGCCGCCTTCCCGGAGGCGAGGCGTGCCATTTCTCCCGCGTGGAGCTCCAGCGTTTCGGCGGCGCGTACCAGCTTGAAGGTCCCGCGGTCCACTGCGAGATCCGCAAACTCGGCGGCGTGAACGTCCACCGAGACGCTGAGCAAAGCGTCGTTTTCGACCACGCCCTCTTCGCCACGCACGACCAGTCGGAGGTTTCCGCTCGAGCCTGCGCCAGCGCGAGCCAAAGTTGCGCCGCCGCGACGGATGTCGAGCGAGCGTGCGCTCGGGTCGAAGGCGACTTCCGTATCCCCACCGAGCAGCAACGTCGTGGCAGGATCGAAGCGCAGCAGCGCGTGGGCGCCCGGGCTGCTCTTCCAGAGGCTGGCCGATTCCAGCTTGGCGCCTTGTTTCATGGGCTGGCAAGCCGAGCCGTCCGGCTGGCACACGAACGCCTGGCTCACTCCGCCGAAGTCCTCGACCGTCGCAGTCGCGCCCGGGATGGGGACGGGCTTGTCGCTCTCTTTGCGACAGCCCGCCACGAGGACGATGACAGCCAGACAAACAGTCGCGCGAAGTCGAATCCCGCCCATGTGCGCAGGGTACTACATCAGCGGCGAGACGGGTCGCTGCGGCCCGCTCTCACGGCTCGCAGGTTGGTCCGCTGCCGGAGCCGGCCTGGTTCGCGCTGCCCTTCGGGTACTGGTAACTGTACGAGCAGCTCACCGGGGCCGACGCCTGATCGCAGTGCAGCACCAGGTTGGCGGAGATGCCTCCGGTGGATGCCGCGCCGACGATGTAGCTCGTCGTTTGGCCGCCGCAGTCGAGCGTGACCTCAGCCAGGCAGTCGGTGCTCGGTGTGCCCTCGTTGATGGTGAAGGCCATGTTCACCGCTTCGCCATTCTTGGCCTGACTGGGCGTGAAGTCCGGGAATGCGACGTCGACCGCCTGACAGGCACGATTGCCGCCGCCCTCGTCGCTGCCCGAGCAGCCGAGCATCACGAGAGTCAGCGCCACACTGGCCGCGCCGCGATCCATGCGCTGGAGTCTAACACGTGCTTCCGCTCCCGGCTCCAGGAGGTAGGCTAGCTTTCATGTGGTTCTCCCACCGGCTCACTCCACTGCCCATGTTGATGTTCAGCCTCGCGATCACGGCGGGCTGCGACGATGCGGACCGCTGCAAGACCGCGAAGGAGTGCGCGAGCCAGGGCAAGTGCACCCAGAACCCAGCTGGCGTGTGTGTCGTCGCCTCGGATCAGGACTGCAAGGCATCCGAACCCTGCAAGGCTCACGGAAAGTGCAGCGCCAAGGCCAACGAGTGCACGGTCGCCGGGGACGCCGACTGCAAGAACAGCGAAGACTGCAAGAGCCGCTCGATGTGCAGCGCCAACCAGGGCAACTGTGTCAACATCGAGACGGCGATCTTCGCCGAGTGCGCCAAGACCTGCGGCCGCGACGGGCTGTGCGCGAGCCGCGACGGACGCTGCGTCGCCGTCTCTCGATTTCACTGCGCTGGCGGCAGCGCCGGCAAGGCCGAGAAAGACAGCCCTTGCGCGACCGAGGGGCTGTGCAGCGCGAAGGACGGGCGCTGCGGCGCCGAGGCGGACAAAGACTGCGCCGACTCGAGCGCATGCAAGAGCGACGCGCGGTGTACGGCCAAGGAGGGCCGCTGTGTTGCGACCGCCGAGTCGTGCAAGGCGTCGCCCGCTTGCGAGCGGGACGGCAAGTGTGGCGAAAAGTCCGGGGCCTGCGTCGCGATCTCGAGTGCGGACTGCAAGAAGGCCGCCCGCTGCAAGCTCGAGGGCGCATGTTCGGTGAAGGACGGCGCCTGCGCTGCCACGTCGTCTGCGGATTGTGCGCGCTCGTCGGTGTGTGCTCAGGTCAAGCGTTGCCTGTTCAAAGACGGGGCTTGTGTGTCGAGCGGCAGCGGCAAGGGGGCGGGCAACGCCGATCCTCCCGACAAGACGCGGAAGACGACGATCGACGGCTTGTGGTGAAGCGCCGCCTGATCCGACGCAGATTCGCCGACTTGTGACGGCCGCCGCGCCGGCTATGCGCGTCGCCGTCCCCGTGCTGTGCTCCCGGCCCTGGAGGGGATGATGGAAACTGAGGAAGAGGTCGACCGCGAGGTTCGCGAGTCGATTCGGGTGATCAGCCAGCAGCGCGCGACCAAGAAGTGGACGGTGCTGATCGGGATGGTGGTTGCGTTGGTGGCGCTGTGCGCCGCCGTGCTCTTGGCGTATCGCGACACCGGCTCGGAAAAGGGCACGGGGCAATCCGCGCCCGCGGTCACGCGCTAGACTCGCACCTGATTCGATCCGGGGCGCCGGCAGCCCCCGGCGCTATTTCGGGCGGCCTGCCGGCGGGGTTGAACGTCGAGTCGAAGACCGCCTGGAGACCTCGGGCCACGCGGGTGTAGCTTGCGTTCGGTGCGTTCCGGATCGACCGAGGAGCTGACCGGCGAGCTCTCGCCGTGCCTGGCGAGCACGCCTGCCAGCGCCTCCGGCGCAGGTTACCTGGCGGCACCGCTGCCGGCACTCGACGATGAGGAGGGCGCCGCGGTCCCGACCGACCTGCCGCCCGTCACTGACGCTCATGTGCACCTGTTCGGCGCGGCATTGTCGGCGGCGATCTGGCGCTGGTTCGACCGCTACGGTTGGCCGATTCGCCACAAGCTGCACGCGCCCGACGTCGTGGACTTTCTGCTCAGCCGCGGAGTGGAGCGCATCGTTGCCCTTCACTACGCGCACAAGCCCGGCATCGCCGAGGGCATGAACCGCGAGTTGGTCGAGCTCTGTCGAACGCGACCTGCGGTCACCGGCCTGGCGACCGTGCTCCCCGGTGAACCGGACGCGCGAGGCATCCTCGAACGCGCGTTCAGTCTTGGCCTCGCCGGAGTGAAGCTCCACTGCCACGTGCAGTGTTTCGGTCCGGATGCGCCGGAGCTACACGAGATCTACGCCCTGTGCTCCGAGCGGGACCTGCCGCTCGTCATGCACGCGGGACGCGAGCCGAAGAGCCCCGGCTACCGCTGTGATCCGCACGAGCTCTGCTCTGCGGCGCGGGTGGAGCGCGTGCTCGTCGACTACCCCCGCCTGCGCCTGTGTGTTCCGCACCTTGGCGCGGACGAGTTCGACGCCTACGCACGTTTGCTCGAGCGCTTCGACAATCTCTGGCTCGACACCACGATGGTCGCGGCGGGGTATTTTCCCGCTCCAGAGCGGCTCGATCTGCTGACATTGCGCCCCGAACGTGTGCTCTACGGCACCGATTTTCCGAACCTGCCGTTTGCCTGGGATCGAGAGCTGCGTCGCATCCGAGCAAGTCGGCTCGGGGGCGACGTGCTCGAACAGGTCCTGGGCAAGACGGCGGCGGCGCTCTACGGCCTCGGCGACGTCGTGGTGTGAGGGCTCGCCGTCGCGCTCTTCACGATGCGCCTGTGAGAGCTCGAACGGTGCTTCGCATCAGGTGCCACAGAATGTCTGACGCACCCGCTCTTCGGGGAGTGGCGGCTCCGCCAGGTGCGCATGCTCGGGCTGGTCGTCGTATGGCCGAGCGAGCACATCGATGAGTTGTTCGAAGGGCCGGAGGTCGGCGCTGCCGACTGCCGCGTCGATCACCGCCTGGATCTGATGGTTGCGGGGGATGAAGGCAGGGTTGGCGAGCCGCATCGACGCCGCGCGCGCGGTGGGGTCGCCTGATTCGCGGCTGAGTCGAGCTCGCCACGTCTCCGCCCAGCTTCGGAACGCGGCGGGCTCAGCGAACAGCGCGACGACGTCGGCGTCGGCGACGGGATCGGCGGCGGACGCGCACAGTCGACGGAAGAAGACCGTGTGGTCGACCTCGCCCGAGGCGAGGCGCGCGAGCAGATCCTGGGCGAGCACGAGGTCGTCAGGCTCCGCGCGCTCGAGGCCGAGCTTCGCGCGCAGGACGCGGGCGTAGGCCTCCTCGAAACGCGCGGGAAAGCGCTCCAGCTGCTCCGTCGCCATGCGCACGGCTGAAGCCTCGTCGTCGGACAAGAGCTCCAGCAACGACTCAGCGAGCCGTGCCAGGTTCCACTGGGCAATTCGCGGCTGATTCGAGAACGCGTAGCGACCGCCGTGATCGATCGAGCTGAAGACCTTGTCTGGATTGAACTCGTCCAGAAACGCGCACGGACCGTAGTCGAGGGTCTCGCCGGAGATCGAGGTGTTGTCGGTGTTCATCACGCCGTGCACGAAGCCGACGCCCAGCCAACTCGCGACCAGATCGGCCTGGGCGTCGATCACCCGCTCGAGGAGCGCGAGGGCGTCGTTGCCGCTGCCGACCGCGTCCGGGTAGTGTCGTGCGACTGCGTGCGCGGCGAGAGCCACGAGCGCGTCACGGTCGCTGCGCGCGGCAAAGAACTCGAACGTGCCGACTCGGATGTGGCTGGCCGCCACTCGCGTGAGGATCGCGCCGGGCAGCACCTCGTCGCGCATGACCCGTTCGCCCGTCGTGACCGCTGCCAGCGCGCGTGTGGTTCGAACACCGAGCGCCGCCATGGCCTCGCTGACGATGTACTCGCGCAGCACCGGGCCGATTGCGGCGCGCCCGTCCCCCCCGCGCGAGAAGGGCGTCCGCCCTGCGCCCTTGAGCTGGACGTCGCGTCGCTCTCCGTCGCTGCCGATTACCTCGCCGAGGAGCACTGCCCGGCCATCACCCAGCTGCGGTACGAAGGAACCGAATTGGTGGCCGGCGTAAGCCAGCGCGATCGGCTCCGCGCCGTCCGGGATCTCGTTGCCGGAAAATAGCGATGCCCCGGCCCCCGCCTCGAGCCAGTCTGCGTTCATGCCGAGCCGCGCGGCAAGGGATCGATTGACCCGGATGAGGCGCGGAGCCGCGACTCGGGCGGGGGCCACCCGCGCAAAGAACCGCTCCGGCAAACGGGCATAACTGTTGTCGAACGAGGCGAGGGCAGCTGTTCCCATGATGTGCGCGTCCGGAATCTGGCACCCAGCGCCCGGTTTGCAAAGTGGGGGTCGGGCTACCCGACGGCTGTGTCATGGATGGACGATTTCTTCCGAGTCGGGCCCGAGGGAGTTGGGATAGCGTTCTGGTTTCGATGACCCGCCCTCGTTTGGCACGCGTGACGTTCGGCCTCTTGATCAGCCTCGGCGCCTGTGGCGCGCCCGGGTACTCCTCGTCGGGGCCCGGGCACTCCGGTCCGCCGGGCACTGTCGGACGACACTGTCCAGAGCCGACCGAAGCCAGTGATCAGCTCAGCGTGGCCATGCCGGCCGAGCAGCGCGCTGACATGGAGGTGAGCGCACGCAGGGGCCCGGTGGTCGTTCGCTTTCGAGACTGCCAACTTCATGTGCTCTCCAATTGCAGCGCAAAGGGAGCGTACGCGTTCGAGTCGGCGGCACCGCGGACTGACCACCTGGTCCTGTCGAGCCCCGCGGAGCTCGAGCGCCGGATGCCGGCGCAGACTGCAGCGCTCGAAGGGGAGCTCTCGCGCGCGGACGGCTTGAGTGTGTTCACTCGAGTCGTCGGGCGCTACGTCGCGGCGCCGGCGGAGCTGTCGGCCGATGCACTCATGGGAGACTGCTCCGGCGCTACGCATCTCGTGGCTTCGATTGACGTCGGAGCGTTCGTGCTCCGGACCGGTCGCTCCTCCGAGCCCGATCTGACGGTGGACTCGGCCGAGCCTGCGCCCCCACGTTCGGACTCGCTCAGCGAAGGACCGAGCTCGGGTTCGTCCCTCGTCGACCCGAGCGCGCACCAACGGACCCTGACCGCCGCGGGAAATTGGACGGATTGCTCCGCCGCCAGCGCGGGTGCGGAAGGGCCACCGCGAACCTGCTCGGAGATCGTGGCCATCCATCTGTCGCCGCTCGGTGCCGGCAGAAGCGCGGCTGCGATCGTGCCCCCCGCCGCGAGGCCCGATCACGGCGAACCGCCCCCCGACGCGGGCGCGCCGGGTCTCGCTGTTCCGGATGGCGCGTTGCTCAAGGGTAGTGGGCCTGACATCTATTTGATCGAGGCTGGAAAACGGCGGCACGTGCCGGATCCTTCGACCTTCAACGCCATGGGCCTCGACTGGTCCGAGGTGAAGACGATCCCGGACGCGCAGCTCGAGCTCGTGCCGCTGGGTGAAGAGCTCCCGCGCCGATGAGCAGTTGCGATTCGTTGCGCGTCAGTCCCGCGTGTAGATGGACTGCGGTCGCTTGGTTGCTGGTTTCACCTGCACGGTTGGCGGCTTCTTCGGCGGCACCGCGGGTCTTGCCGGTTGGGCGGACGCGGACGCCGACGCCGCGGGTTCGCTCGATGCTTCGGCTGGCGGCTCAAGCACAACCAGCTCGGTGCTGCTCGTCGCCGGCGGTGCCACCGCAGATGGGGTTGGTGGCTGAACCTCGGCTGCGGTCCCGGGTGCGGACTGAGTCGGATTCGTCGCGCTCGACGGGCGCCGGGTCGCGAACCAGAGCATCGAGGGGACTGCGAGCACGAGCGCCGCTCCGACGAAGAGCGGTGCAAAGCGCCGCCCGCGTGTCGGCGTGAGGGAGTCCCTTGGGTCGACGACGGAGCCGATCTGCGAACGCCCGGTGCCGGAGACCGGCATGGTCTCCATCGACTCGGCGCGAGCGCGCGCTGCAAACCGGTCCAGGACTTCCCGCGCGCCGGGCACGTCCTGCACGTCGATGGACGACGACGAGCGCTCGATCTCGGCGACGCGGGCGGCACGGTCGTCGAGGCGCCGGCGGGCGCAGTTGCCGACCCACGTGCCGACCTCCCGGGCCGAGACCAGCCCGACGGCATCCTCCAGCGCCACCGCCATCTCGAGCGCTGTCGCGAAGCGCTGGTCGGGATCGCGAGCGAGCCCCTTCATCACCAGAGCGTCCAGTTTTTCGGGGATGTCCGGATTCTTGGTGCTCGGACGGGCGATGTCTCCGTTCAGCACCTTGCCGACGATCTCACCCGGGTCGGCGCCGTGAAACAAACGCCGTCCGGTCAGCGCTTCCCAGAGCACCACGCTGGCAGCGAAGATGTCCGTGCGTGCGCTGACCCCGCGTCCGGCGAGTTGCTCCGGCGCCATGTACGAGATCTTGCCCTTGATGCGACCCTCGTCCGTGGTCTGAAGCCTGCCGGCCGCCTTGGCGACACCGAAGTCGAGCACCCGGGCGACTCCGTCGGTACCCACCAATACGTTGTGCGGAGAGACGTCCCGGTGAACGAGGTGCAGTGGCTCCCCCTTCTCGTTCGTCGCCTCGTGCGCCGCGTGCAGTCCCTGCAACGCACCGGACGCGATGTGGACAGCGAAGCTCAGTGGAATGCGTTCTTTGGCGCGCGAGACGGCTCCGAGCAGCGACGCCAAGGACTCCCCGGCCACGTACTCCATGACCAGGAACACCTCGCCGTTCGTCGCCACCACGTCGAGGGTCGCGACCACGTTCGGGTGGCGGATGCGGGCGGCCAGGCGCGCCTCGTCGAGGAACATCGCGACGAACTCGGGATCTTTGGCGTGCTGCGGGTGCAGCCGCTTGATCGCCACGGTTCGCGCGAAGCCGACGGGCCCCAGGAGGCGACCGAGGTGGACCGTCGCCATGCCACCCGACGCAAGCTCGTCGTAGAGCGCATAACGGCCGAGCAAGAGTGGTTCGCTGCCTGTGGTCAACTCCGTCACAACGACCCTCGCAGCCCGAGCCATGCGCCATGCTCGGAGGCGACCAGCACCGGTAGGGTTCGCCGGGCGCGCTGGGGTGTCTCCGCCGTGCCGCCGCTGAGCAGAAGCACCGTGGAGAGCCCGAGCCCGACGACTCCAACACCAAAACCGATCGTGCTCACGAGCCCGAGCGTCTGAGCCGAGTCCGCTGCGTCCTTGCCGGTCGCGTCGCATTGGGTATCGACGCAGTGATCTTCGATGGTCGATTTCTTCCCCAAGACCATGGCCCCAGTGATGCCACCCACTGCGAGGCCCGCGAGGCCAACGCCACCCACCACGTAGGCGAGCGTGTGCCCGCCGGATTTCTTCAGCGTCGGGGAGTCCGCGGTGGGCGACGGGCCAGGGGTCGCGACCGGTGTGGAGGCGGATGGAGCGTCGGGAAGCTCGAGCTGCACTTCTTCGGTGGTGCTCTCCTTCACATTCACGGTGCGACGGGTCTCGCGCCCATCGCGCATCCGCAGCACCAGCGTCTGCTCACCCGGATCCACCGGCAGCGGCACTCCCAACGCGGCGCGACCCAGCGCGCTCCCGTTGCGGAGCACGGTCGCATCGGCTGGGGCATCCGCGGGTATGCGAATCGTCAACTTCGGCACGCGCGGCTGGAGCTTGGCGAGGGCTGTCTTGGAAATCTCGTCGCGCCCCCTTTGTTTGCTTTGTTCGGCCGCAGTCATGCGTGAGAAACGGCCCAGGTAGTCGCCGTAGTGGACTGCTGCGGAGGCAACCAGGCCTGCCTTGGCCTCACACTCCGCGAGCGTGAAGAGGGAGCCGGGGCGTGGATCGAGGCGGAGGCTCTCGGCGAACGCGGGACACGCGCTGTCGAGCCGGCCCGCTTCGAGCTCTGCGAGCCCCTTCTTGAACAGCGCCTCTGCCGCGGCGGCGTCTTGGGCAGCGCACGGCGAACTCGCCGCGAGCACGCAGGCGAGTCCGGCGGTACCGAGGAGCCCTGACCGAAACGAGAACACCATCTGGCAAGGTATCAGGGTTACCAGCAACGTCCATGTCGGATGGACTCGCACCCAGCGCCGGCTTGCGAATTGCGCAAGAGTCGTAAAGAGTATTGCCTTGGTGCGCGCTCGACTGCTCTTGGTGCTCTGGGTCTCGACGGGCTGCACGACGCTGCTCGGAGTGGACAAGGACTACGAGAACGGAACGGGCGGAGCGGCGACGGGCGGAGCGTCCGGCGGAGGTTCGGGGGGCGTCAGCGCAGCAGGCGGCGCAGCGGGTGTTGGCGCGGGAGGCACTGGCGGAGGCACGGGGGGCGCGGGTGGCAACACCAGTGGTGGCGGAGGAAACGCGGGTGGCGCCGGCGGAGCGGGCGGCAACACGGGCGGCGCGGGTGGCGTCGGCGGAGCGGGCGGCACTGGGGGAGCGACCGGTGGCACTGGGGGAGCGACCGGTGGCACTGGGGGAGCGACCGGTGGCAGTGGTGGCGCGACCGGTGGCAGTGGTGGCGCGACCGGTGGCGCGGGCGGAAGTGGTGGCGGCACAGGCGGCAGCACGGGCGGGAGCGGTGGCACCCCAGGATGTCCGACGTTGGGAGCGGCGTTTCCCGCGACTCCCGTGCTCGACAACTTCAACCTCGCGAACGGGCCACCGAACCCGTCGAAATGGTTGTTGGACGTCGGTGCCTTCTCGATCGAGTCGAACGCGCTGCGCAACTCCGCTCAAAACGGCGACATCACGCTGATCTGGTACGACCCGCGCTGCGCCGATCAAGAAGCGTATCTGACGGTGACGCAGCTCGACCTCACGGCCAAGGAGCTATACCTGAGCATGAAGCGGCAGTCGGTCGCCGACGGTTGCAACACCATCGAGGTCCTGTACGAGCCTCCGAATCATGAGATCGGCGTCTACACGTGTACCGGCGTCAACAACTGGGTGGGGCACGGCACGTTCGCGATGACGCTCAAGGCAGGGGACGTGTTCGGCGGCAGGGCCCGCGCCAACGGCGGCGTCGAGGTGTATGTGAACGGCGCGATCAAGCTGAGCACCAGCATCACGAGCTGGCAGCACTACGCCAAGCCCGGTTACATCGGCATCGGCTGGTCGGCGCCGAGCGGTGCCGGCATCGTGGACGACTTCGGCGGCGGTTGAGACCGGTTCAAATCGCCTCGATTGTCCCTCGGCGCCCGCGTCGAGCCACCACGTCGCGGCTGCTGTGACGGGCATCATGCGCCGCGAATCGAGGCGCCCGAGCTGCGCGTCACTGGGTCAGTCCCGGAATCACTTTTCCCGAGGCGAGCTGCCCGCTGGTGATGTCGTGCAGCCGGTGAGAGAAGTCCATCGCCAGGTAGTAACAAGTCCCGTTGCCGCTTTCGCCGCAGTCATCCGCGGCCGTCGAGATGTACGTTACGTCCGGTAGCGCCGCCGGAAACCCGGCAGTGTTCTCGAACGCCAGGTAGTAGCAGTGTCCCCCTCGCAGTTGGGGCGTCTTGGCGTACGAAGCATACGCGGGATCGGTCTTCAGCTTCTGGGCGCTCGCC
This sequence comes from Myxococcales bacterium, assembly GCA_016706225.1. Lineage (NCBI taxonomy): Bacteria > Pseudomonadati > Myxococcota > Myxococcia > Myxococcales > Myxococcales bacterium. The sequence goes on along the minus strand of JADJKB010000021.1, from coordinate 1,262,620 downwards.
TCGTCCTTCGCAACGACGAAGTCGAGCGTCCCACCGCCGTGCGCGCCCCAGCTCGCGAGCTTCTCCTTTTCGGCGAAGGTCGCGTCGCACGGCTGGTCACTGATCCACGCGACTCCACCCGAGTTGTCGCCATAGGCGGACAGTGTTGCCAAGTAGGTGTTCTCTTCCAGCTGGACCTTCACCAGCCAGAGGCGGTCCTTCACTCGACTGAAGCCCAGACGGTACGGTGCCTGGTCCGCAAAGTAGGTGCCGTCGCCCTTGGCGGTCGCGCTCCACTCGCGATACATCACCTCACGGCCGAAGCAGGTCGTCGGGATGGTGAGGGTTGGACACGGATCGGACGCGCCTGCGTCCGACGCGTCGGGGGCTCCCGAGTCGCCAACGCCGCCCGCACCGGCTCCCCCGCTGCCGGCTACGCCTCCCCCGGCGCCGCCATCGCTCGTCGAACCCCCGCTCGTCGAACCCCCAGCGCCGCCACTGCTCACACCGCCGGTGGCCGAGCCCCCACCGCCCGCCACGCCTCCGTTGCCCGAGTCACTGCCACAGGCCATCGCCAACGGGATGCTCACGACGACGACCGAGAGCTGGGCGAGGCAACGACGCATGGGCCTAGCGTATCAGCGGTCGTGCCGTCGGCGAATCCCGAGCGTCGCGGCTCCGCTGCCGATCGTCTACCCCGAGGTTCGGGCTGAGGCGTGACCCGTGGCGGCGGGCGGACGACACGGCGCTTTAGACCTACCCGCCCGACGCGGATCGAGGTTACTCACGGTCACTCGACCAACGAGGCCATGCGGCCTCGTTCTTCCCCGGGGGTTCCAATGTACGACCTGAAGAAATTCTACATCGACGGCGCGTGGGTAGAGCCGCTCTCGAAGCGCGAGCAAGACATCATCAATCCGGCGACCGAAGAGGTGATCGGCAAGGTCGCGCTCGGCTCGGCCGAGGACGTGGATGCGGCGGTCGCTGCCGCGCGCCGCGCGTTCGAGACGTACTCTCAGACCAGCCGCGAGGAACGGATCGCGCTCATCGGTTCCATCCTCACCGCCTACCAGGCGCGCTTCGGCGACGTCTGCACTGCCATCTCGGACGAGATGGGCGCACCGATGAAGCTGTGCCAACAGGCTCAGGCGGCCGCGGGGCTCGCGCACGATGACCATGCTGAAAATCCTCGAGAGCTTCGCGTTCGAGGAGGATCTGGGCACGACCCGCCTACTGAAGGAGCCGGCTGGTGTCGTCGGCATGATCACGCCGTGGAACTGGCCAATGAACCAGGTCTTCGTCAAGGTCATCCCCGCGCTCGCCGCGGGCTGCACGATGGTGCTCAAGCCGAGCGAGATCGCCCCCGTCAGCGCCACCGTGCTCGCGGAGGTGATGCACGCGGCCGGTGTGCCCAAGGGTGTCTTCAACCTGGTGCACGGCGACGGCCCAACCGTTGGGGAAGCCATGGCGCGGCACCCGGGCATCGACGTGGTGTCGTTCACCGGTTCGACGCGCGCCGGCGTCCAGGTGGCCAAGCTCGCCGCCGACAGCGTCAAGCGCGTGGCGCAGGAACTCGGCGGAAAATCCGCCAACATCATCCTCGAGGGGGTAGACCTCACCAAGGCTGTGACCGGCGGCGTCATTCAGATGATGATGAACAGCGGCCAGTCCTGCAACGCGCCCTCGCGCATGCTCGTGCCCGCGGCTCACTACGCAGAAGCCGTGCAGATCGCCAAGGCTGCCGCCGAGAAGATCGTCGTGGGTGATCCGAAATCGGAGGCGACGACGATGGGGCCGCTGGCCAACAAGAACCAGTACGACAAGGTGTTGAAGCTCATCTCCAGGGGCGTCGAAGACGGCGCGACCGTGGTCACCGGCGGCGCCGGCAGGCCCAAGGGGCTCGACAAGGGCTACTATGTTCGCCCGACAATCTTCGCGAACGTCAACAACGCGATGACCATCGCCCGCGAAGAGATCTTCGGGCCGGTGCTGGTGATGATTCCGTACGAGACCGAGGATGAAGCCGTCCGGATCGCCAACGACACACCCTACGGTTTGTCCGGCTACGTCTCCGGCGGCAGCGTCGAGCACGCGCGTCGCATCGCAGCGCGCCTGCGTACGGGCATGGTCCACCTCAACGGTGCGTCCGTCGATTTCGCCGCCCCGTTCGGCGGCTACCGACAGTCGGGCAACGGCCGCGAGTGGGGTGCGCAGGGGCTCGAGGAGTTTCTCGAGACCAAGGCCGTGATGGGTTACTCGGCGGGTTGAGACGGCTCGACGGGCACGAGCGGGCTTGCGTCGAGCGTCGTCGCGCTCGAGCGTCGCCCGGCGCAAGCCTGACCGACAAGTGCCGGATGACGTTCGATGCTCAGTCTGGGCTGAAGACGATCGGGTACACGAAGTCCACCCCGCGGCCGCCGACGGGGTTCTGGAACCGGAAGCCTTTCCAGATGCCGATCGAACACGCCTGCGCTTCCGCGCTTGGCAGCGACGATTCCTGGATGCGCGCCGAATAGACGCGCCCGTCGGGGCTGACGCGCACGGCAAACGAGACCTTGCCGGCGAGCTTCGCGTTTTTCCCCAACGCCTGCTGGAAGCAGGCTCGAAACCGATCGAACTTCCCGCGCACCTCGGCCTGAATGGTCTCGGGCGGAATGCCGACTCGAGCATCAGCGACCGCACAGTTCTGGGCCATGGGGCTGTCGGCGGTGACCCCACCCGGAGGGCACCCACAAGCTCCCTGGCTGTCAGTCGGCACCAGCCCCTTGGCGCAACACGCGATGCGTCGTGCATCGGGATCGCACCACGCTACCGCGTCGGCCGAGCACGCGTGTCTCTTGGGAACGTCTTTCGCGGAATCGCAGGGCCAGAGCGGCGGCAGCGTGGCCGGCGGCTCGGCGAGCGGCGCTTCGGGGGTCTCCGGCGCACTCGCGGACGCGCGCAGCTCACGTCGCTCAGTGCGGTCGTGCTTTCGGTCCTCTCTGAGCCCGCGCACCACCACGACGGCGCCCCCGACGACGGCAACGGCGAGCAGAGCCGCACCCCACTTCACTGCTCGGACTGACGCGCCGGCTTTCGCCTCTGCGACCTCCGGCGTTGCGGTGGTCGTAGCAGGCGCCGCCGTCACCGCTCCCAAATCCATGGCGCCGACGGGCGTTGCCAGCGTGTGCGCCAGAGGATCGACCTCCGATCTCTCGGCGCGGAGGACGACCCTGACGTCGGGCAACGCGGCATCGACCAAGCGCACGAGCTCCGCGCCGTTCAGCGGCCGATCATCGGGATTCTTTGCCAGGCAGCGAGCCACGAGAGCCGCGACGCTCTCGGGCAGGTCCTTCGCGTCCGGCATCGGCGCGGGGGCGTCCCGCAGCACCGATGCGACGCGCTCGAGCGGAGTATTTCCCGTGAACGGAGGGCGGCGCGCAAGCAGCTCGTAGAGGACCACTCCGAACGCGAACACGTCGGCGCGCTGATCACACTTCTTGCCGGAAGCTTGCTCGGGCGACATGTACCCCGGCGTCCCCAGGAGCATCCCTTCGCGGGTCGTCCACGCCGTTTGTCCAGCCGGCGTGTTGTCGTCGTCCAGCGCTTTGGCGATGCCAAAATCCAGGATTTTGACGCTGGCGTCCTCGGTCACCATCACGTTCTCCGGCTTCAAGTCCCGGTGCACGATTCCGGCCGCGTGGGCCTTGCCCAGTGCACCGGCTATCTCGCGGGCAATGCGCAGCGCTTCGAGCGCGCTGATGCTCGCGCGCTCGAGCCGGTCGCGCAGAGTCATGCCCGAGACGCGCTCCATGGCGATGTAGAGCACGCCATCGCTCTCCCCGATTTCGAAGACCGTAGCGATGGCCGCATGGGTGATCTGCGCTGCCGCGCGCGCCTCGCGCAAGAAGCGGTCGCTGCGCACGCGATCCGCCGCGAGAGCGGCGGGCAGGACCTTCAGCGCCACGGTCCGACCGAGCTTCTCGTCCCGGGCCTCGTAGACGACACCCATGCCGCCCCGACCAAGCTCTGACAGCACGCGAAAGTGGGCGACTGCGCTGCCCGCGGCGATCTCGCTCACGGCGGTGATGATACACGCGACCGAGCCCGCCGCGTACGCATGATTGTCCTCGCCCAGGGGAGGCGCGGACGGTGGTCTCGCACCGAACCCGCCCGGCGCGTACCCTGGGCGCGGTGAGTTTGGCGCCCTGATTCGCTGATGTGCGTAACCTCCACCCGGGGTGCATGAAGGCGTGGTTGTGCCGGGCAGGAACCTGGCACAGGCGCCGCAGCTGCTCCAGGTAGTCGCGCTCGGCTTGCAGCTCGGTCATGGGTGCGTCGTCCGCCACGGAGCGTGTCAATGTCAGCTTGGCACCCCAGAGCCGTGCGAGGTGGTCGCCCGTTCCCACCACGAGCGCATCGTGGGGTCCCGGTTCGGCGTAGACCACGATCTCGCGCACGCTCGTCGGTGGCCGCGGGGGAGATCAAGGCGGAGTTTTACGCCAATCATCCCGAAGCTCTCCGGCTTGGGAGCCCGTCGCCGCGAGATGGATTACCCTCGGGGGCATGAGTCGCATCGTGATCGTGCTGGTCGCGTTCCTGGCGGGCGCGTGCTCTTCGTCGTCGACCAACCCCGCTAGCGGAGGCGGGGGCGGCACCGGCCCTGGGGGTAGCGGCGGCAGCAGCACGGGCGGCAGCGGCGGCAGCAGCTTGGGGGGTAGTGCGGGCGTGGCCGGAGCCGGGGGAGCCGGCGGGGCAGGAGGGGCTGGCGGGAGCGCGGGCGCTGCTCAGTGTGGGCAGTGCGGGGGTAGTCTGTGCAACATCCCGTGCAGCGGCAGCTGTGCGTGCGAGCCGGGCTGCGCCTGCGCGTTCCAGTGCGACTCGCTGTGCGACCTCGACTGCGGGACCGAGGCCAACTGCGAGACCAAGTGCGGCGCCAAGGCGCCGTGCAGCATGACCTGCTCAGGCAAGCCCTGCTCCCTCGACTGCGATGGTGCGAGCTGTGACTTGAAGTGTCTGACTGCCGACTGCAGCATGAACTGCGACGATGGCAGCAGCTGCCGGCTCGAGTGCCACAAGGGGGAGAACAACTGCGCGATCCTGGGCTGCGCGGAGGCGGTGCAGCAGATCAGCTGCAACGGCTACACCGTCAAGCTCTGCAAGCGCCCCGGCGCGGGCTGCTGACCCGAGCGGGTAGCGTCAACAGCGGAGCTGCTCGCGCGTTCGGCGACACAAACGCAAGCGCGCCTGGCGACTTTTGGGCGCCGAGGCAGCACCCCTCGCTTTGGGAGCCCTACGGCAAGCCGAAGCTCCTGCCGCGCCGCGTGGCGCTTTTTGCGACGCGGATCTAACATCCTCAACAGGAGCACCCGAGCCCATGACCTCGTTCCCGAGCCAAGCAGGACGCGCGCCGCACCTTTTCTTCGCCCTCCTGGCCCTTCAATGCAGCTCGAGCTCGACCAACGAGGCCGTGGGCGGCGGGGGTGGAGCGGCCGGCGCCGGGGGCGCGGACGCCGGGGCGGCCGTGGTTCGCTGCGGGAGTCTCGCCTGCGATGCCACACAGCTCAAGAAATGCTGCTTCACGAGCAACGATTCCCAGGTGCTCTCGACCGAGTGTTCGGGCAACTGCCCTGCAAAGTACACGCAGAGCACCAGCTGCGATGACAAGTCGGACTGCGTCGCACAGGGCAAGGCGGGCACCTTCTGCTGCGCGAGCCTCGCGGCGACCTGTTCCGATCAAAACCCCGAGCAGTGCATCGAGAGCGCCCAGTGTGTACTCGAGGAAAACTGCGCGGGCCCCAAAACAATCATCCTTTGCGATCCTGCCGCGCTGGGGGACTGCCCCGGCGCACGTACGTGCATGCCCTCCAGCGGACCCATGACCATACGCAAAGGCGTCTGCGCGCCCTAGAGGCGCGGCCACTCGCGAGCGACCTTCCGATTCCCGCGCGCACGCGGGCGGGGTTCGTTGCCACGGGCGCCGCCACCGCGGGCACGTTCGGCTCCGTCCACTCTGGTGCTGCCCCCACTCGCGCTGCCTGCGCTCGTCGGCCTCCCCCAACGCGGCGTGCACCCCGTCGGGTGTCGCCAAGCGCGTCGCGCGGGCGGTTTGCCGATACGCGAGCCTCGCCGCGTGATCACCGCTGCATCTTGGCGCACGGACCTCGCGCTGTGACGGAGGCGCTCGTCGTGACGGACGTCTCGGCGCGCTGCCACTGGGAAGCGTTCCATCGCTTCTTCTCGCGCGGCTCTTGGAGCCCAGACGTTCTCGGGTTCAATGTCTTCAGCTGCTTGCAGCGACGGCTCGTTCGCGGAACGCTGCGCGTCGTCATCGATGACACGATCGCATCGAAGAAAGGGCCCGCACGTCTTCGGGATCGGCAGCCATCTCGACCCCGTGCGCTCGACCAAGCTGTGCCGCGTCTTCACGTTCGGGCATTGCTGGGTCGTGCTTGCCGTCGTCGTCCGTCTCCCCTTCTCGACGCGGGCCTGGGCGCTACCCGTCCTGTTCCGTCTCTATCGCAATCTGAAGGAGTGCGAGAAAAAGCATGCGCTCTACAAGAAGAAGACCGAGCTCGCCCACGAGATGCTCGATGTCCTGCTCGGCTGGGTCGTCGAGCGTCGTGTCGAGCTCGCCGCCGATTCCGCCTACTGCAACGACACCGTAACGCGCGGTCTGCCGGCGCAGGTCGTGCTGTTCGGTGCGATGAGGCCAGACGCGGTCCTCACCGAAGCACCGCCGCAACCCTCGAACTCGAGCAAAGGCGGTCGTCGACGCAAGCGGGGTAAACTGCTCCGCAAGCCGGAGAAGATCGCCGCCGATGGTCGAACGCCCTGGCAGACCACGACGGCCATGCTCTACGGTCGCCTGACCACGATCCGCTACAAGACGCTCGTCGCGCAGTGGTACCGCGCGACGGGGACTCGCCTGCTTCGGAGCGTCATCGTCGAATGCTCGACCGGACGTCTCTTCTGTCGGGTCTTCTTCTCGAGCGATGCGTCTCTGGACGTCGTCACTCTGCTGGAAACCTACGCCGGCCGATGGGGCATCGAGGTCTTCTTCCGCGAGGCCAAGCAACTCTTCTCGCTTCGCCGACTCACAGGCGCGCAAGGAAGCGGCGGTCCTTCGCGTCGCTCCCCTGGTCGGACTCCTCTACTCCGTCCTCGTTCTCTGGTTCGTCCACCGGGTTGAACCCCTCCTGTCGATCGACGCCTTGGCTGCTGAACGCCAATGCGTCCGCGGTGTTTCCCCCCGCGGTGATTGCCCTCGGCCCCGCCGCTCCCCTGCCACCCACGTCTCGAAGTCATCCGCCCTGTGGGCGCCCCTCAACGTGACAGAACAAGTCTCCGAGTGTACGCTTTGCGCAGCCCCTCATGACGGATGAGCACAAGCTCCTCGAGCGAATCACCGTGAACCCCGAGATCTTCGGCGGCAAGCCCATCATTCGCGGGCGACGCTTGGCCGTCGAGCACGTCCTCGACATGCTGGCGGTAGGGGACTCCGTGGAGACCATCTTGGACGGCTATCCGTGGCTGGAGCGCGAGGACGTTCGAGCTTGCCTTGTCTACGCGCGCCGCGTGGTCGCGCACGAGCGCATCGAGAGCTTCGACCTGAAGACCGGGACGTGAAGGTCCTGCTCGACACCTGCGTGTCGGGGAGGCTGCGGAGGTGCTTCGCGGGCACGGACACGACGTTGTCTGGACGGGAGAGTGGGAAGTGGATCCCGGGGACGATGCCATCGTCGCGCTGGCGCACCGCGAGGGACGGGTGCTCGTGACGTTGGACAAGGACTTCGGGGAGCTCGCAGTCGCTCTGCGGCGGCCTCACGCTGGCATCGTCCGCCTCGTCGGGATTCGTGTCGCAGACCAAGGTCCCACCGCTCTGGCCGTCCTCGAGCGCCGAAGCGATCGTGCCAGTAGGCGGCGTGCAGGGCGAAGGGCATGTGAGGTGTTGCCCCCACTCGCCTCGCTGCGCTCGGCGGTCTCCCCCAACGCCGGTGCGCGCGGGCGGAGGCGTCGTGCCAAGACTTGCGAGCGCCTTGCCGATGCCCGCGCGCACGCGGCGGGGGGAGACGCGTGTGCTTGCTTCGGTGGCTCGATCCGCGGGGCGGCGGCTGCCCGGGCGTTTGGCCGCCGGCTCGTGAACCGAGAACCTTACCGCGCGCCGTTACCTCGCAGGCGGCGTCGCTTGGCCGTAGTAGTTCTCTCCCCAGCATGCGACCGTGCCGTCCGTGCGCACGGCGCAGGCGTGATCGGCGCCGATGTCCATCTGGACGAAACGACCGGTGGGCGGGTGGCTGAGTTTGTCGTTCAAGCCGACGCACTCGATGTGTCCATCGAGGTGGATGACGCAGGTGTGTCGTTCTTCACCGCAGTGAACCGAGCGAGCCACGCGGTTGTGCAGATCCCCAATAGCATCGCGAAGGCCCCAGCACGCGACCACGTTGTCAATGTTGCGTGCGCAGGAGTGATTGAGTCCGCTGCTGACCTGCACGAAGGCGCCCGGCGGAGGCGACGCCTGGCCGTCAGTGTTCACGCCCCAGCACGCAAGGGTGCCGTCGGCCCGGATCGCACACGCGTGGCTCGGTGAGACGGATACGTCTCGGAACTTCCCCTGAGGTGGATACCGCCGCAAGGCGCGCCGGGTGGGCAGCCGCCACCGCTCGACCCGGTGAACACGAACGGCGGGGGTGGCGGCGTTTCTGGACTGTTGCCGTCGGCGTCGACGGGGGGATACACCTGATACCCCGCTGCACAGGTCTTCGGTGCAGTTTCGGCCAGCGGGCAGGCCTTGTGGCGAAAGAAGCGGACTTCGAGTTCTGCATTCCCGGAGGCAAGCGCACCGAATTGGATCGAATCCCCGACCCCCGCTTCTTCGTTGACCAGGAAGAAGTCCTCGTCTCCACTGCAGAGTTTGCCCGCGATGGGGCGTGAGAAATTGCTGCCCGCCGCGATCAGGTTCGCCGCCGCCGCCACGCCCAGCAGGTTGACCTTCGCTGCGGTGTTACCAAGCGACTCGTTCTCGAGGCCGCGACCAAAGCCGTACTCTCCGAATGCCCGCTTGACCTTCTCTTCGTAGTTCTGAGCGCCAACACCCCACTCGGCCAAGGCCAGCCCCTGCGCGTTCGCGGCGAGCACGTCGATGAAATCGTTGAAGGAGGTTGGGTGATTCTTTGCTTCAATCAAGGTAAATAGCATCAGCCTCGTCAGGCGTTTGAACCCCTCCTGTCGATCGACGCCTTGGCTGCTGAACGCCAATGCGTCTGCGGTGTTTCCCCCCGCGGTGATTGCCCTCGGCCCCGCCGCTACCACTGACGGGCCACCCGTGACGAGCATGCGGCAGGGGCCGCCGACGAGTGTGCTGTCCTCCTCGTAGTCCGTTTTCAAGGAACGCAGACCGGACCAGTGTGTGAACCGGAACAGCGGTGTCGGCCACTGGAGCGGCCAGCTCTTCTTCGGATTCCAGAGGTTCGGGTAGCCGGGCGTCGCCAGGTGCGCGTCGTCCACGTAGCTGCCCGCCCAGAAGCTGAACGGCGCGTAGTCGGCCAGCGCTGGGTCGGTATAGCCGAGGTGAGGGGGATTGTTGATCGGGTCGTTCTCCCATTCCTGTTGCATGTCGTTCATCGCTGCCATCGCGAAGCAGTCCGGGATGCCCTCCGAGATGGCCTTCTCCTCGGTCTGGTCGGCGGCCTCCGGAAGCACGTCGAAATACACCGAGTGCGCGAGCTCGTGGGCGAGCACCATCGGATCCGCGCTGGTCTTGAAGTGCGGTCCGCCGACACCGACTGCGATGATGCCGTTCTCGTCGCCCAGCGGTGTACTCAACTTCGTGAACCTCGCCTGCTCGGTAATGCCCTTCTGCCAGGCTACGAACCGGACCGGTTGGCCCGAGCCCTCACGCAAAGTGTAGCCGCTCTTCTTCAGGAAGCGCAGCGCCCGTTCACCCCAGTATTGGTCGTTCACGGCGTGTGGGAGCAGGGGATCCGGTCCAGTCCAAACGTCATCGTCGTCTCGGAACAGATTCGCCTCTTCGAACGGGAACACGAGCGCATTTTCCCGGAATGTCACGATGTCCTTCGCGTTCACCATGCGCTCGAGTGGCGATTCGTTACACGACACCAGCGCGAACGGATCGGGCTGCGAGGCGTAATACGTGGTTGAAAACCGCCGCAGCACCGAATCGGAGTCGAGCCCCCGACCTGCGTACAAGCTGCAGAGTAGAAACGAAACGAGCTCATTCGTGATCACCGACTGTCCGACCTTGATGACTTTCGGCACGAGCTTCACGGAAGCGACATTGCCGCCGGAAGACAGCGGAATCACCGCAGCAGGCTCCGCCGTGTCGGCATCGACGAGCACTTGAACGAGCTCCTGCTGAACGGCGTCATCCGTGACCAGTCGGACCGCGTACGCCAGGCGGTCGTTCCCTCGCCGGACTTCGCTCGCGCGTCGAGCGCCGCCGAGCGCCGCGGGTTTTCGCAGCGCCACGAGCGGTAGCGGGTCATCCGGCGCGATCGCGGTCACGGTTCCGAGCTCAGCGGTGCGCCACCGGCCTGCGTACCACCTTCTCCCAAGAAATCTCGCCTTGGCGATCTCACCGCACTCTGACCAACGTCCCCATCCCCCGCGCATCCCCAGAGCGCACGCCGTGCCACGCCGCGGGCACGCTCGGCTCCGTCCACTCGAACAGCCACTTTGCGTCGCGCGGGGAGAGGTTCACGCAGCCGCCGCTCTTGGGTTCGCCGAAGCGATCGTGCCAGTAGGCGGCGTGCAGGGCGAAGGGCATGTGTTGTCCTGCCTCCCCTCGCGTCGCTTCGCTCCGCGGTCCCCTCCTTAGCCGGTGAGCGCGAGCAGGGGCGTCTCGCCAAGACCCCTGGCGTCGTGGCGCTGCTCGCGCTCACGCGGCTGGAGGGGACGCGTCGGTCCGAGCTGGCAACGCCGTCACTTCGATGAAAGCGGCGAGATGTGCCTCGCCGTCTTGCCAGCTCCCGGTGCCCACGCGTGGCCCTGGCCGGTCCGGGGGCAGGGGTGGCGAAAACGGCGGCGAAGTGGCGGCGATCGCCAATCGGCATCGCGGCAAGTCCCCAAGATGACTCGGACGCATGCACGGAACGCGACGTGCTGTGCGCGCCAGCATGCTGGCGCCGAGCGAGTACGTCTACGAGCGCCGTCGACCCGAGGCGGGCAGCTTGCACCAGGTCGTGCGCGAGAATTTGCGCAGCCTGTACGCCGCAGCAGAGCTGGGGTTCGCCACGTCGCTTCCGCGTTTCGTTCGCGCCGAGCTCGAGGGCTATCTCGCCTGCGGACTCTTGTGTCGAGGCTTCGCGCTGCTCGCCTACACCAACGCTGACTGCAGCGAGCGGAAGCTAGTCGCATTTTCGTGCCACGGGCGTGGTTTCTGCCCGTCATGCCTGGGCCGACGCATGGCGGAGCACACCGCGAACTTGGTCGACCACGTGCTGCCGCCGCGCGTGCCACTGCGGCAGTTCGTGCTCACGCTGCCGTTCGAGCTTCGCTATCGGCTCGCCTACGACAGCAAGCTGCTCGGCAAAGTGACACGCATTTTCGTGGATACGGTGCTCGGCTTCTACCGCCGCAAGCTCGCACAGACCGGGACTCTGCGCGGCACGAGCGGCGCAGTCACCGCGATACAACGAGTTTCTTCGGACCTTCGGTTGAATCCACACATGCACACCATCGCCCTCGACGGTGTGTTCGCGGTGAGCAGCGCGGGCGAGCTGACCTTTCATGAGCTGCCGTGCCTCGAGACCAGCGACGTCGCCGACCTGATGCAGGTGCTCCGCGTCCGCATCTTGAGCTACCTCGTCAGGGCCCGAGTCATCGAGAGCGCATGCGGGCTCACGGTGCTCGAAGACACGCTCGCCGAGCGCGAACCCGCCCTGGCTCAGCTCGCTGCCGCGGCGGTCAGTGGGCTTGCACCTGCCGGCCCGGAGCTCCGCCGCCGCGAGCCCGTCGCACTGCGCACGTCACCGGGTGTCGAGGTCGTGGGCTCGCTCTCCGTCACCGACAGCGGGTTCTCGCTCCACGCTGCCACCACTGCGAGCGGGCACGATGCGGCAGGACGCGAGGCGCTGGTGCGCTACGTGCTCCGACCGCCCATCGCCCAGGAGAGACTCGAGCTGTTGCCCGACGGTCTCGCTTCCCCCGCCGGGGATCACGAAGCGCGTCGCATCTGCCTTCGTAGGCCGTTCCGGGACGGCACCGTCGCCATCGATCTCGATCCACTGTCGCTGCTGTGTCGCCTGGCCGCAGCGGTGCCCCCTCCGAAATTTCATACGCTGAGGTACGCGGGGGTTCTTGCGGCCGCCCACAAGTTGCGGCCGCTCGTCGTTCCGCCCGCGCCCGACGGCGATGCCACGGCGGGCGCGCACGCCCATGACGAGCCGCAGCCGAAGCGTCCAGCCTCGCATCGCTCTCGCTATTGGCCGTGGGCTCAACTCCTGAGGAGGACGTTCCAGATCGATGTCGAAAAGTGTACCCAGTGCGGCGCGCCCATGAAGCTCCGCGCGTTCGTCATCTCGGCGGTCGGCATCGAGCGGCTCTTGCGGCACATCGGCCAGCCCACCGAGCCGCCGCCGTTGTCGCCGGCCAGAGGGCCTCCGTTCTTCAAGAGCCGTGTGCTCCGTCGCGGGCCCGGTGAGCTTCGGGGCGCGGTGCGCGGACAAGTGGAGATGTTCGACTGGTAGACGGCGGGCCTCGGAGCAGAGGTGCCCCGCGAGGCGAACGTGTGTCTGCTACCCTCCGTGGCAGGAGTCCCGATGGCCACCCTGCTCACCTCCGTGCTCGGTTCATGGCGCGCTCCCCCTCTCGCAGACCCAAAGCGCGGAGGCGCCGGGGCGATCAAGTCGCGCCGAAAGCCGATCGAGTCCTGTCGAAAGCACTCCCGACCCCAATTGTCCGACCTACGCGCTGGTGCTCGACCTTGCTGTTCACGATGCGGCCGAGTCGGAGCACCTGCACCCACCGGTCCGAATGCAGCTCGAACGGGTCGAAGTCGATCTTGGTGGACCTGCTGGAGAACATCCCATTGGCGTCGGCAAGGCGATGAAGATCACCGTCCGTGAGTCCCCCTCTGCCCAAGTGTTCTTCGATGCGCTCCCGGATCTTCTCGTCCGTGATCTTCTCCATGAGCACCTCGGGCTTCGATCCCGACTCGACCAGGCCGAGCTTCACCGCCGACAGGTGCATGACGACCAGGGCAGATCTCGATGCCGGGATGCCGTTCGGGACCACCAGGTCGGGAACAGTCCGGGACACCTCGGCCTCGGCGAGCCGAACGATATGATCGACGACAGCCTCGATCCTGAACCCACCCTCCCGGTTCCGTGGCCACATCTTCGACGACCTCCACGCCGATCCGTGGACGGTGATCACGTCGGGGGCGTATCCGGAATCTGCAACGTTGGGGTTGCCTGGCAGGTCAACGTGGCACCCTCGAACGGCACGACCACCGAGACGAAGGCGAAGGACCGGGAGCCCACGTTCCAGGCGGAGGAAGCGTTCTTCGAGCCGAACGCCTCGGGCATGAGCTTCGGTGAAGATCTGGTCGCGAAGGCGGAGGGCTTCTTTGGGGATCACTTGACGAGCTTCAGGCCGGACTTTGGCATGGTCTTGCCGGTGACCTCGATGCACTTCTGCGCGAGGTACTCCTGGTGAAAGCCCGGTTGATTGGCTGCCCCGAAGACCGCCAGGGCCACCGCCGGCTTCTTGGCCTTCATCGCGGCCTCGGCCATGGTCACGATGGGTCTCCACTCCGAGGAGCCGAGCTTGGTGGCGAGCTGCACGAACTCGTCGAACTTCTTCTGGACGATCAGGACCGCCGCCTTGAACCCCAATGCTTTGCCGATCTGATGCTCGAACAGTCGATGCCCGGCTAGCTCGTGCTCTGTTTCGTCAAGCACCCGACGGACGAGTTCGAGGTGCTTTCGTGCAAGGCGCACGAGGAGACGTTCGAGCTTCTCGTCCTGGCCGTAATCCTCCCAGACCGAGAACTCGACCGCGTCTCTGATGAACACCTCCGGGTCGATTCCGGTCTGCTCCCAGTCCAGCGCCGAATACCGTTCGATGGCGTCCGAGAACACGATCCCGATGTCACCGGACGAGTCGTCGGCTCGCTCCTGGGCTATGAGGCACGCAAGAAGCATCGCCCGGTGCAAAGCCACGCTGTTCATCAAGTTCTTGCCGACCCGCTTCAAGACCTTCTCGAAGCAAGCGTCCAGTCTTTCTGCAAGACGGCTCCCCTGCCTCTCGTTGTAGAAGTCGTACTCCTCGACGATGTCGAGCAGCTCGTCTGCGTAGGGCTCGGGTGAGACAGGGAACTTTGGCCAGTAGCCAGTCCTGGCCCGATGGCTCAGGCGGTTTCGAGGTGTCTGTCTCATGGCCTCCGTCAAGTCGCGGTCCGAGGCCGTCTGGTCGAAGACCTTCGTCTTGGCCTTGCTCACGATGCGGGCACTGCTGGCGTCTTTTCCGACGAGTTCACTGGGCTCAATCCCGAGCTTCGTGAGTCGGGCTCGAAGATCATCGACCTGCGAGAGCTTGGCCTCGGAGTCCTCGCGGTAGAAACCACCAGGCTTCCGAGAACGTTCTCGGAGCTTCTCCTCGACGCCATTGAGGCCCTCGTCTCACGCCGGAAGGTCATCCACCTTCGCAAACTGGGAGGCTGAGGCCAGTATTAACTACCTCGCACTGCCATGCGCCGGCCGGACATGAGCACGAGTAGTCTTTGCTGTTCTCGGGGTTGCCGGCGTCCGTGCAGTGAGCTGGAACGTAAACGGGACACGGACCGGCACCGGTCGAGCAGGTTCCGGTCGGAACGACATTCTCCGACACTCCGTCGCAAGACGCCCCGTCGCCTTCATCGGCTCCGCCGTCTGTGACCACACCATTGTGTGTCTCAGAGTTTGACGTCGAGTTCGACGCGCAGGCTGCGGGTAAGGGCACGGCTAGGAGCAGCATCGCAAAGAACTGCGTCCTCATGGCTTGCTCGTCTCTGGTGCAACGGCCGGTGTGTCCGGAAGTTCAAACTCGGTCGCGCTGGCGTCGAAGTGTCGAACACGATTCATCGGGCGTGGCGTTGTCACGTCGTAGCTGACCTTCGCCACAAACGAGCCTTTGTGTGTCATTCGGGTGTGTCGAATCGCAATCGTGCCTGGCTGGCTCGCAAGATTCAGGGGCAGCTTGGCGCGAAATGCAGCAGCGTTGGTGGGGCTCGCGAGTTGTTGCTGGAATGCTACGGCATCGGCCACAGCGGCTGCCGGAATCGCTGGCCAATACACCGACTCGAACACAACTTCGTCATCGGCGTTGAATCGCGCAAAGGCGAACGAATCGGGTACCTCAATTCCGCCGACGCTCCTGGACAGCACCGAAGAATACCAGTCGAGCTTCGGGGCAGGGTCGAGCAGGTCGGACACCGGTCCTGACTGGCTGATCGTCGCATGAGAGATCGCGTTGCCGCTCTTGTCAAAATTGTAGGTGTCGTTGTCGTTCCCGTTCCCGCTCTTGTTCGGGTCGTAGAAGTCCGTGTCCCAAACGTTGTAGTCTTTGTAATGCACCAAGCCTGTCCAGCCCGTGCCTCCTGCGGTCATCGAGTTCCAGAAGCCGTCACCCTCCGAATTGCAGGCTATGTCGCACGAGTGGTCACCACAGTAAAACGAGTAGTCGTTGGCGGTCTCGACGGTGATCCCCGAGTTCGCAAGACCATCCGGAGCGAGCAGAGCAACCCCGAACGCCAGCGGCACAAACGTTCCAATACGCCACCTGCCGATCTTCTTCATCTCCGACTCCCTTCGCCCCCTTCGTCAAGACTGCGTCCAGCTGCTTCCTCCGTCAACGACCCTGAATCGGCAGACACGCAAACACCGCGTACTCCGAAAGACGGTACATCAGGGTCGCTGCTTCGGCGTGGCTGAGCTTCTCGCCGTGCCGATCCGGTGCATTCTTGGTCTTGCCAGATGACCCGCAACACTTCCAGCAGGCGCTTGATCCTGAGTCTTTGCGACCCCGTCATCATCATGGTCTTTCATCCGCTGATCTTGAACTCCTGCCGTCTCCGTCCAAGTCGCCCTGAGCGACCAGAACGGTAGCCAAGCGCCTCGGGAAGAAGTTCACGATCAACGATCACATTCTGGCGTGGAAGAAGTTCAATGTCCGGCCCAGCGGCTTCTCCACGACAGGCTGCAACCTCGAATTCTGTGTTCCCGACGCCGCCCACCAAGACTTCTTGTACACCGAGAAATGGGTCGAGTTCCTCGTGAAGACGCTGAGCGACGAAGCCGAGTATCAGGCCCTTCTGAGCTTCAAGCCGGGGTCATCGAACACGTGATCGAAGCCACCCACGCCCTGGCCTGGTCGAGCCTCGTAGCGTGAGGCAGGATGCCTCAGGGTCGAAACGCAACGCTCTCCAGCTCCTTCACCACAGCCGTCAAATCCGCGTGCTGAAGAATCTCCGGGAACTCGCACGGGTACCACTCGTCGTACCCCATGATGAGCCAATCACCGTCGGCGTTGAGGGCAAACCGGCGCAGCGCATAGGGCATTTGAACTGCCAAAACCCACCAAGCCGAGAGTACGCGCTCGACGGCTTCGGGTCGAGATCACCTCCCGCACCCCGACCCCCGCCGCCGATTGGGCTCGCGCCCGTAGTCATTACAAGCGGCGCCCCGGCGCCCCGACAGTCGCGAGCGGGACGCCTTCCCCTGCGCGACGGGTTCACCCTGCCTGGTTCCGGTCTCCGACAGGGTGAATTCTGGTCCGCGAGGCGCCGCTTTCGCCTGGTCGAGGTTTCCGGAGGGCAAGGCGCCCAGCGCCAAGCGCACGTCGGCCCTGGGGAGCGCGTCAGCGCGTGTCGAACAGCTCCGCCTGCGCCGGCTCGCCAAGTCTCCTGCGGACGGCGACGCTCTTGAAGTAGGGCGGAGCGCGAGCGGGCGCGAGGCGCGGCGGCTCGGTCGGCTCACCGAGCCAGGCGAGGTAGCGCTCGATGCCAGCGCTGGTCATGACGAGCGCGCGCATCTTCATACGCGACCCGCACTTGTCGCAGCGCTCAACGTCGATCTTGAACGCGCGCATGAGAAGCTCACGCCACGGGCGATACCCCGAGCGATGCGTGGGCGGCTTGTCCTTCGCGCTGCACGTCGCGCAGTCCTTCGCGCAGTCGGCGGCGTCATCGTCATGCGACGTGGGCGGCGGCGGCGGAACGACTCGCGCTCGCCACTTGCTCGCTGCGGCGAGAACCCCTGCGTACCTGATGGTGTGGAAGCCGGGGGGCGGCACCGTGGTAGCAAGTCGGACCAGGAGCGCCAGTGGGTCGAGGTCGAGCGCGAAGGTTCCGTCACTGAAAGGCCTCTTGAGCTCGATGCGGACGAGGTCGTCGGCGATGAGCCGGACGCGCTCCTGCGCAATCGGCGGGCGCAAGATGTACTTGCACAAGGCCTCTCGTCCAGTGGCGTCGCCGGCCTTGGCCGTGGTCGCGGCGTGGAGAGAGAATCCCCTTCAGCGGCGCATAGCGCCTTGGTGTGCTCGAGCCTCCGAGCCGCCGCGCAGCTTGATGGGGTCTCGACGGCGCAGTGCGGGACCGGCGGGCAGCGTGCCCGCCACGGAGGCGGCGGCGAGCTCCGCGAGCGCGGGCTCGCGGTCGGCCAAAGCGGCGTCGCTCGTGACCGTGTCGTCCTCGAGCACGCCTTTGCGCCGCAGCAGCGCAAGGATGCGCGCGCGGGCGATCTGGAGCAGATCGCCGACATCGTCGTTGGTGAGGAACGGCAGTGGATGGAAGGCGAGCTCGCCGGCGCTCTCGGCGTAGACGCCATCGAGGCAGAGCGAGTGCAGGTGGGGATTGAGTCGCAAATCCGACGAAACGCGTTGCACGACCGTGACGGCGCCGCTCTTGCCGTCGGCGATGCCGCGAGCGCGCATGTGTCGTTGGTACCAGCCGAGCACGGAGTCCAAGAACGCGCGACTCACGCCGCCGAGCAGCTCGCCGTCGTAGGCGAGCCTCGCGCGCAGCTCGAACGGCAACGTGAGCACGAGCTGGCGCAACGGAACGTTTGGGATGACGTGCTCCACCAGGTCGGCCGCGGTGGCCGTCATTCGGCGACCTCCGCACGACGGGCAAAATCCGCGCCCCCTGCAGCAAAACGCCACGACTTTTCGCTCGCGACACTCCGGGCAAGCGAGCACCGCAAAACCTCGTGCGAGCACACCGCAGTCGATGAAACCTTCGAGCTCGTCTCTCACGAAGCCGGGCAGCGGCGAGGCGAAGCCGTCCTCCGCCGCTGCGTACAGCGTGCGGAGGTTGTCGAGCACAACCTGGTAGAGCGCAGTCGTCTCGGGACGGCGGCGTGCGTACGTCGGCTTGCCGGACACGACGCGTACCTGCGCAATCGGCGTGCCCGCGACGCATGCCTGCGATTGCGGCTACTTCGCGCACGCGAAGGGTGGCGTTGGGCGCTTTCGCCGGTGGCGATCGCCACCTCGCGGGCGTGTCTGCGCCATGCTCCTCGCCGACCCCTTCCGGGAGGCAAGGCGGGGCACAGGCCGAGGTCGGGCTGCCCCCGCCAGCACGTGGGTGCTGACGCTCCGCGCCCGGCCCGACGCGTCCCCCCCTTTCGCGTGAGCGCGGGCGCCACCCTCACGCTTCCGTGCCTTGGGGAAACTTCAGCAGCGCCCGCGCTCACCGAATTTGGGGGGGACCGGCGGCGCGTCAGCGCCGACGAGGGGGGGCAACTACACTCGACGCACTGAACGGCTCCGAGCCCGCCAAGAAGCTCCTGGGGCAACGCTTGGCCCAGGCCGAGGCCCAGAAATGGACCTGGGACGCGCTGAGCGGCCGCACCTTGCTGGGTAAGCTCCTGGCCAAGCGGGGCGACCCGGTCGGCGCCCGGCGTGAGCTCGCGCTGGCGAAGCGGCTGGCCGAGGCCACCTCGAACAAGCTCGTCATCGACGACTGCGAGCGCGCGTTGGGGAGCTGGGCAGGACGGCGCGGGCGAGTCAGAAGCCGGCGGCGGGATAGCCGAGCCAGGGGTAGCCAGCACGCGGTCTTCCTCTGAGGAGCGTTTCCCTGCTCGCTAGAACGACGAGCCGACACGGCCGCGACTTGCGGACCCACCCGACGTGCGGCATAACTGCTGAACAGTTATGAGGCACCCATGAACTTCAACCTCTACGTCGATGCAGCGACCGGCGCGCGCCTGGACCGCCTGGCCAGGCGGCGGCGGACTACGCGCAACGCCTTGATCCGTGAGGCGGTGAGCCGGCTCCTCGATGGCACCGGCGACGCCTGCTGGCCCCGGGAGGTCGTCCTGTTCGAGGAGTACCGCGCGCTCCTCGCTTCGACGCCGAGCGGCGGAAGCTACGCGCGCCACGCAAGGATCCGCTCGCGTGAAGTATCTGCTCGACACCTGCGTTCTCAGCGACTTCGCGCGCGGCGATGACGTGACCTTGGCTCGCGTCAAGGCCACTGCGCCTGCAGAAGTGGTGATATCCAGCGTTACGGTCATGGAGGTCGAGTTCGGTCTGGCTTTGAATCCTGGACGCGCTCGAAAGCTCGCGCCAGTGCTTCGTGCCATGATGGCTGCCGTGACTGTCGCTGCCTACGACTCCGCCGACGCTCACGCCACCGCCGCTCTACGTGCAGCGCTCCAAAAGAGCAGCCTCGTACTTCGCCTTGTTTTCGTTTTGGCTTAGCTGCCCGTTGATGCTCAACACCGTCGCCGTCGAGCTCCGGATGTCACCCAGCGCATTTTGAAGGTCAGTGTAGAGAGGTCCACTGGTCAACTGGGCTTGTACGGGGACGAGGGTGACGGCGGTTTCGCCACCGCCGCGAAGCTCAGGCGACCCGCAGGACTGGCGGTGGGGACCGACGGTAGCTTGTACAACGGCGACCGCGACGCGAACCGTGTACGTCGCGTCGGGCCGACCGGTCGCATCAAACCGTGTGCACGAGGCGGCAACGGATTCCAGGACGGAGTTCCAGCCACACAAGCCTATCTCCTGCGTCCGTCGCGCGTGGTCAGCGGCCCCGACGGGCGCGTCTACATCTCCGACGAAGACACGCACCGTGTCCTGAAGGTCGAAGATGGCCTGATACTCCGAGTGGCTGGTCCGCCGCTCGTCGCGCCCTTGCAGCTTGGGGGCACCCCGCTCCCGGGCCTCCCCAGCTGCAAGGGCGAGAACGGCGGGGCGCTGGAAGCGGGTTTCGACTGGCCGAACGGTCTCGCGTTCGACGCGGACGGGACGCTCTGGGTTGCCGACTACGGGGCCGCAACCGGCTGCGACACGGTGCGCCGAATCGCACCCGCCACCCTGCACGCCAAGGTCAACATTGGCGAGGTCGTCGTCCCCTCGGAGGACGGCAGCGAACTCTACGTCTTCAGTGACCTCGGGCGTCATCTCAGAACCGATGACGCGGCCACTGGCCAAACCAAGCTCAGTTTCGAGTACGGCACGTGGCAGACCGCTTCCGACCGGGTCGACACCCTCCTTCACAAGATCACCGATACGCGCGGCTCGCAGTCGGTGAACGGCCTGGTCACGCAGATCGTGCGAGCCGTCGGTGGCGCACCGCTTCAGATCGTCCCGCCGTTCGCTGCCCCGACGACCCTCGTCGTTACCGATGGGTGGCTCACCAAGTTCGTAGCCCCGGGCGCCCTCTTCGAATACTCGTTCGAGTACGACAACCCATTCAGTGGGCTGTTGAAGCAGCTCACCGACCCGAAGAATGGAACTCACACGTTTTCCTTCGACGGCGCGGGACGGCTCCTGGCGGACCGCGATCCGAAGACCGCCACCGGAAGCCCGTTCCGGGACCTGGTGCGCACGAAGAACGGAAGCGTAAAGAGTGTAGCGGTCACGTCGGCCGAGGGCCTGGTCACGCAGTACTCGACCCAGAAGCTGGCGAACGACGCACGCATCCAGTCGGTGAAGCACGCTGATGGCACCACGGTAAGCGCAAAGTTTGACGCAGCAGGAACGCGAACGGTGATTCTGGCCGACGGCTCAACGCGAGTGAGCAAGCTGGTCCCAGATCCTCGATTTGGGCTCGCTGCCCCGACCGCAGAGGAGACACTGTCGCTCGGTGGCAAGGATCTGATCGTCGAGGTCGCTCGGGAGGCAACCAACCTCACCGACCCGTTGACGTTCGCGACGCTCAAGGAAACCCGCACCGTCAAGGCGGATGCCGTCGACGTCGGCCTGAAGTCGACCTTCACAGTCGACCGTGGCTTGAACGAGTTTCGGTGGACGTCGCCAGCCAACCGGAAGGTCAAGGCAACGCTCGACTCGCTCGGGCGCGTCGCCTCGCTTGCTCCCGACGACGCGAGCCCGGAGGTGGCACCCACCACCTTTGACTACGACATCTCGGGCCGTCTCACCCGCGTCAAGCAAGGCCTTCGGCAGAGTCGATTCGAGTACTATCAGGACACCGGCTTCCTCCAGTTCCTGCGCCATGGCACCCCGTCGAACGAGTCACTGTTCGTCACCACATACTTCCGCGATCTCGTCGGTCGCCCCGAACGGGTAGCAGTGAACGGCGCTGGGGAGTGGCGCTTCGGCTTTGACAAACTGGAGAGCGCTGTCGATCTGGTGGGGACTCCGGTGTCGCCAGGAGTGTTCCGGGATCACTCGCTGCCGCACGACACGGTCGGCTTGCTTGAGCAGTACAATCCCCCCGACGTGACCGGGGTGAGCCCGGACGAGGTGACTAACGAGTACGATAGAGACCGCCGCCTTACCAAGGCGACCTGGCCAGGCGGAAAATTGGCGACACTCACTTACAATCCGACAACCGGACTCCTAACGGCCATCGCGGGGACCAGCTTCACCACCCAGATCGGCTATGACTCGGTCGCTCGCCCGAACAGCGTCACCCGCGGTGGGATCACGACCGGCTTCGGCTACGACGGCTTCGGCAAGCTGCCCGACCGTGTGAGCACGACCTGGGCCACCGGCGGACAGAAGGACGTCAAGCTCACCTATGATGGGTACCTCCGGGTCAAGTCGGAGTCAGTCAACGGCGGGGCGACCGTGACGTTCGAGCACGACGCGGACGGGCTGGTCACCGAGGCTTCATCCACGAATCCGAGCTTCACGCTGGATCTCTCGAACCGCAGTGGCCAGAGCGGACGACTGAAGAAGGTCAAGCTGGGTTCGCTGGAGACCGAGTACGGCTACGACGCGACTTACGGTGACCTGAACAACCTCACGACCACGTACTCCGGGTCGAACCGCTACGGCCTCACGCTGACGTATGACGACCTGGGTCGCGTCGCGACAAAGACCGACGCGACCCAGGGTAATCCAACGCCAACGACCTACAGCTACGATGCCGCCGGGCGCCTCCGGTCAGCGTCGGGCAAGCTGCAGGTTGCGCCGACATGGGACTACGACCTCAACGGCAACCGAACGACGCTTTCTGGCAGCACCGTTGGGACGTACGACGAGCAGGATCGGCTAAAGACCTGGAGCGTCGCGACACCGAGCGTCAGCTACGAGTACTACCCGGCGGGAGGGCGGAAGCAGCGCACCCAGGGCCCGGCTGGGCAGGTCACCACCTACGACTACGACGACACGGGGAACCTGATCTCCGTCACCCTCCCGAACCAGAACAAGATCGAGTACCAGCTCGACGGCCTCGGCCGTCGCGTGACGCGCAAGAAGATCGTGGGTGGGCAGACCGTGAGTGAGGAGCGCTACCTCTGGGCCGAGGGCAACCGATTGCTCGCGACCCTCGACGGTGGCGGCAACCTGACAGCGCAGTTCGTGTACGCGAGCGGGGCCCACGTCCCCGATCTGATGCTGGTGTTTGGCGCTGGAGGCAGTGCAGCATCGGTCTACCGAATCCTGACCGACCAGGTCGGCAGCGTCCGCGCAGTCGTGCGCAGCGACGGCGTCGTCACGCAGCGCATCTCCTACGATGCGTGGGGCAAGCCGACCGCCAGCGCCGGTAACCCAAACGTGCGAGGGCCGTTCGGGTTCGCCGGGGGGCTGTGGGATGACGACACCGGGCTCGTGCACTTCGGCGCGCGCGACTACGACCCGGAGGTCGGGCGGTGGATCACGAAGGATCCGTCGCTGTTCGACGGGGGCATGAACCTGTATGCGTACGCGTTCAGCGATCCGGTCAATCTGGTCGATCCAAGCGGAACGATAGCGCTGCCGCCGCAGGTCTACATGGCCGCGGGAGGGTTCATCATCGGATTCTCCGTCAATGCCGTGATGCAGGCTGTGGTTCAGTCGGGGAACGGGCAGAAGACAAACATCAACTGGACAAATGCGGTGAAATCAGGACTCGTCGGAGCAGCGCAAGGCGCGCTCGGGGCATCCGGTTTCGCTGCGACGTCGTGGAGCGCAGCGATGCTCGGTTCAGTCGCGGGCATGGCCAACTACGCGGCCACGACGCCAACCTGCCAGTGGAACACTTCGGATTACGCCGCTGCAGGGCTTTGGGGAGCAGTTGGTGGATGGGTGGGCGGACCATTACCGCAGACTGGCCCTTCGGGTGGAATGATCGCGAATCTTTCGCCGATGATGGTGCCAGCCGCATTCAAGCAGAATCCGCGCTTCCTTGCGGGGTTGACAGTTCCGAATATGGTTGGTGGTGTCCTATCAGGCTTGCCAACCCCACCGCCAAACCAGTGATGATGGAGACCATACCACCTGGAATCGGACGGGTTGTGGCAGCTCCAGTAGGCGTCCTGGTCCGACTGGTTCGATGGCCCGCCGCGTGCGTGGTGGTGGCTGTCATTGCGATACCTTCGGTCCTGTCCGGATTGTGGGCGGCTCCGTGGAGCCGCGAATGGCTCAAGCTTGTCGGTACCGGGGTTGCGATGCTCCTGGCGACCGGAACCGACCTCTGGAACTTCCGAGTCGTCCAGCGGTGGAGGGAGGCGTATTTGGTGCTAGGACCGGTGGTCGTTGCGAAAATGGGTTGGGACCGTCTCGACGGAATTCTCGTGCCGTACTTTCCGAACATCCTGTCGGTCGTCGCTCCAACGGCGCGAGGTATGGTGGAGTTGGTCTGCACTTTCGAGAGCGAGGTCGCGGTCTTCTTGGTCAAGGTGCCGCCCGGATTCTCCCTGAGCGACCGAACGCACAAGCGCTGGCTCAGTTTGGAACGCGAGGATTTACTCGCAGAAGTGGAGAATCGGATGCCCACGCCCTTGCGATGGCGCACGCTGCGCCACCAACACGTGATCGGGCCGCCAGTATGTGTCCGTGCACCCTCGACCGAAGAAGGTCTCGAATACGTCGGGAAAATCATCGCTGAGTACGCGCCAGATGCGCGGTGGCCGGACTGTTCCAAAACCCAGCCCATGAAACCTCCGTCGATATCGGTGCAGTGAGGCTCGCCCTGCAGCGACCAGTTTCTGCCTGTCTACACTCGTTGGATGAACAGCCATGCTAGGTTGCGAGAGCGGAGGTGACCGTGAAGGCAGCGACTTGCGTCATAGTTGGCCTCGCCCTCGTGGTGGGCTGCGGTAGCGGAGGCGAGTCCCAAAGCACCGGCGGAACGGGGGGATCCAGCGGAGCGGCGGGCGGGTCCGCAAGCGGTGGCGACAGCGGAGCGACGAACGGTGGCTCCAGCGGCGGCGGAGCAAGCGGTTCAGATGGTGTTGGGGTCGGCGGAGGTGGGACCGGCGGATCGAATCCCGGCGGCGGCGGCGGGACCGGCGGATCGAATCCCGGCGGCGGCGGCGGGACTGACGGATCGAATCCCAGCGGCGGTGGTGGGACCGGCGGCGCAGGCTCTGGCGGGGCAGGCACCGGCGGAATGAACACCGGTGGTTCGAACACTGGGGGCGCTGGCGTCGGCGGTTCCAACACAGGGGGCGCTGCGGGCTCCAACACCGGCGGAGCAGGCACAGGCGGCTCGGGCGTCGGTGGTTCGAGCCCTGGGGGCGTCGGTGGCATTGGCACGGGCGGCACGGGTGGGTCCGGTGGAAGCGGTACGTGCTCGCAGATCAGCGGCAGCTGGAAGGCAGCCGGCACATGCGGTTGGGGCACTTGCCAGGTCAACCAGCCCGCGGGCGGGTGTATCGTCTACATGGAGTGCACTTGGGGTTCAGGTGGGATTGCAAAGTGCTCGGGCACTATCACTGACTCAACCATGAAGCTTTTTTGCTGGGATGCGCCCGGCGGCGGCGCGAACTGCACCGCCACGGTCTCTGCGTCGAGCTGGAGCGCGGGCACATGCACTCCGGACCCGTGCACCATCAGCGCCACGAAGTAGGTGTTGCCGGCCGAAATGACGTCGTAGGGAAATCGAGAAAGGCCGAGCTGGTGTTGCAATTCGCGACCGGACTGGTCCCAGTTTTCTGGCTCGAGACGACCAAGTGTTGCCGGCCAAACTGACGTCGCACGAAACTCCAAAACTGACGTCGTAAAGATTTCCGAAGAAGCTCGCGCTGCCATCTCAATTCGCGACTGAAACGGTCGTAGTCGCAGGATGCAAAACGACCAACGCCATCGTAGCGCTGGTGGGCACCACGACGGCGTTGGTCGCGCGGCGCGTCGCTACTGCGGCAGGTCGACCTCCTTGCGCCAGTGTGGCTGGAGCAAGACGCGGTTGATTTGCTTCAGGTCGACGGTTTTGGTGCGGTCGCGCACGGCTTCGAGCAGGGCGCTGAGGCAGAGGTTTCTGGCGCGCCGGAGCACGCCCTCCGACGCGCGGACGACGAGGCTGAGCGCGTTCGTCGGAGTTGCCCCCTCTGGCGCTGTGCGCAGCGATAGCGCTGGTGGTCCTGCCCAGCTCGCAGCCCGCGCACGCGCAACCAGTCTCGGAACAACGCGCCCCCTCCATCGGCGCGGACCGCCGGCCCCAGGTGCTCCCGACTTCACCCGGCTCGCATCGACTCGAGCCGCAACTCCCGACCGGCGATGCCGGCGGGAGCACCGATCAGGAGGGGGCAGGCGGCGCGCAGCGGCGCGATAGCGCCGCGAGCAACGACCGGGGCTAGTCTCCCGCGCCCGGCGGCGGGAACTGCGGGTTCGTCTTGCGCACCTCGCCGAGCGGCGCAAATTCCCCGCCGTAGGCGTGCCCCGTGACTCCGATCTCGAATGGCACGCGAAACCTGACCGCCGCCGGCGAAATCACTTCGGCGTCATCCTTCCTGAACGTCCGTTTCAACAGGGAGATGTTGCCGGCCAAACTGACGTCGCACGAAACTCCAAAACTGACGTCGTAAAGATTTCCGAAGAAGCTCGCGCTGCCATCGCAATTCGCGACTGAAACGGTCGTAGGCGCAGGATGCAAAACGACCAACGCCGTCGTAGCGCTGGTGGGCACCACGACGGCGCTGGCCGCGTGCAGCGAAGTCGCTACTGCGGCAGGTCGACCTCCTTGCGCCAGTGTGGCTGGAGCAAGACGCGGTTGATTTGCTTCAGGTCGACGGTTTTGGTGCGGTCGCGCACGGCTTCGAGCAGGGCGCTGAGGCAGAGGTTTCTGGCGCGGCGCAGGACGCCCTCGGACGAGCGGACGATGAGGCTGAGCGCGTCGTCAGTGAAGGTCGAGTGGGCGAGCGCCACCTTGTCGAGCTCGGCGCGGATAAAGTCGGCCACGCTGTCGGGTGCGAGCTTCTGCATCAGGACCGAGTAGGTGACGCGGTTCTTGATGTCTTCGTTGACGGTGAGGCCCAGGCGGCTGGAGCAACTCGGGCTGGGCGACCAAGACCAGGCAGTGATTCTTGGGAAGTCTTCGAAGAGCAGCCGGATCCGGCGCAACGCGGAGACGTCCATCAGGTGCGCGTCGTCGATGATGGGCGCGAGCATTTGCCCGATGCGTTGAGCCGGCGCGCCTCTTCGATGAGTCGTTTTTCGCAGCGGAAGTCGGCCCCGTCCGGCTCGATCTGAAACGCCTCGCACAGAATGCGCAGCGTGCTGTGGTAGGTGTGCAGCGTCCGATTGACGACGGGCGTCATGAGGCGCTTGGGATCGTGCTGGCACAGGGCGTGTTTGATGACGCTCTTGCCGGTGCCCGGCTCGCCGACGATGACGCACAGGCCTCCCTGCTGGCAGTGGACACGCAGGGTGTCGAGCACTTCCCTCTGGTGCGGCAACAGGGTCAGACTCTCCGCCGAGAATGGGTCTTTCGCCAGACCGAAGTGAGCGCGGATCACACTGCATCTCGCCGGCTTGGTCGCGCGCCGGCGCGTTCGCGTGAGCTGTTTTCGAGGGCTTTCGGTCATTGGCGACGAAGTCGACGGGGCGTGCCTCGCCCATGCGCTCACCTTTGAAGTACACGATGGCGCGGTCGAAGTGCAAGCGATCGAAGCGGACCTGGATCTTGCGACTTCGGAGGTCGCGCGGCGCTTCGAAGCGGGTGTTCTTGAGGGAGAAGGTGTTGTCGGCAAGGACGGTGCGATTTTGCTCGACGAAGAACAACTCGTCGTTGACGTCGCCCGGCGGCAGGAAGCGGATGCGGCTGAGATCGAGTCCGAAGCGATCGATGGGGCGCATGCCGAGGAGCTGTGCTCGCTCTGGTGGTACTCGTCCTCGACCCAAGCGGTGAAAGCTCGGTTGAGGGCGTCGAGGCTCGACAGGTCGAGCTGCCGGCTGAGGAAGCTCATGCGGACAGTGCGGAAAAACCGCTCGATCTTGCCCTTGGCGGCGCCGTCGCGCACGGGCGTGTGACACAGGATGGCGCCGATGCGCTGGCAGACCTGACTCATCTCCAGCGAGGAGTAGTTGCTGCCGTTGTCGACGTAGAGGCACTCGCACAGGCCGCGCGTGTAGAGCGCGCTCTTGAAGCCTCGAGCAGAAGTTCGGTGTTGTCGGCGGGAAAGAATTGCCCGTGACAGCACACGCGGCTCGCGTCGTCCAGAAACGCGATCAGCTTGGCTTGCACCTTGCCCGCGCCGTGCTGCACGTAGGGGCCAAACATCGTGTCGGCCTGCCAGAGTTCATTGGCGTGCGCCTTGGCGAAAGCCAGCCGGCGCTTGTCTTTCACTTCGGCGTCGGGCTTGAGCAACTCGTGGGCCTTGACGACGCGGCGGAAGGTGTTCGGGGCGATGTGCTCGCGCTGTAGCAAGCCGTGCTCGATGCAGGCGCGGTAGACCGCCGTCACGTTGGGCGGGCCGCGGAAGCTGCCGCGCACCTGCTCTATGGCTTCGAGCACCTCCTCGGGCGTCGTCTTGCGCGTCTTGCCCTTGTCTGAGCGGGTCTTCGGCTTCACCGTCGTGATGCCGTTTTCTCGTAGCGCAGTACCAAGTCTGGATCGTGCGCCAGGTGAATTGGAAGCGCTGGCCATCCTCGTCGAGGAACACTTGGCCGCTGACGTGGCGAATGCGCGCCACGATGCTGTTGCCTGGCGCCGATTCGATGGCGCCGAGCACCCGCATCTTCAAGTAGCTGCTGACTCGTTTCATGTTGGGTCCTTTCAGGGCGCGCGGCGCCCCGCCGGACGTCTACGGCGAGCCGCGTTGGGATCCGGATTGCCGTCTGCTGTTGTTGTGTGCGCCCGGTTCGAAGGCGCCCGCAGGCTACGAGCGCAGTGTGGATGGCGCGCGGAGGTGACGATGGCGCGATCAACCGTCGAAGAGCCCACGCTGCAGGCGGCCCTGAAAGCCGGATAGGAGGCTCAGTCTTGCCAGAGCCGATCACGACGCGCAGGTGCGCCCACAGCTGCGCCAGCGGCTCACGCGCCGTGCTCGGGGGTGCCGTCGCCTCGCGGCACAGGCGGGCGCGGAGCGCGCTCTGCGCCTCGCACAAGCGCTGCCAGAGTCGATACCCGCTCGACAGCGACAGCGCGCCGCCCGCCGCGCGCAGCCACGCTGTCCGCCTGCTGAGCCCGGACAAGACGAGCTGCAAGAAGACCAGAGCGTGAGCGTGCGCACGAGGAAACCGGCGACCACGGTCGACAGCTTCACCGAAAAGGTCCGGCCACACCCGCGTTGCCTGCCGCGGTTCGAGCAAAAGAACCGCCGGCCGCGCACCACGATCTCGGACCCGCGCTCCGCGTAACCGCGCAGGAAGCCGTGGCCGATGAGGGCTCCGGTCCGGCGGCAATGCGGACACGCGATGAGCTTGATCGCCTCGAGCACCGCGCCGAGCGCGACGTCGGAGTCTTGAAGCGCGGAGGGCCGAGCGGGCGCAAGGGCGGGCTGCCCTATCGATGCCGACTTCTCACGTCAAAACACCAGCCGCCGCAAGCCCGAATTGTCGGCGTTTTCCATGCGCCACCATCCGACGTCAATTCGCAGGTGAATTCGAGCTGGGGCTACGACTGGAGTGCGGCTTTCAACATCTACGCGGCAGTGCCGACCGACGGGAGCGGTGCCGTCGAAACCGGATTCCTGAACCGACCGACGGTGGCCAAGAAGAGCGGTGCTGTCGTGGGTGCACGACTCTTCTGCGAGCCGCAGTCGAGCGGCGTTTCGGGAGTGCTGTTTTCCGACATCGGGATCTGGAACGCGCCCAGGGAGATCGGCACGGATCTGATCTTCGTCCACAACCCGATGGCGGCTGCCCGTAGTCATTACAAGCGGCGCCCCGGCGCCCCGACAGTCGCGAGCGGGACGCCTTCCCCTGCGCGACGGGTTCACCCTGCCTGGTTCCGGTCTCCGACAGGGTGAATTCTGGTCCGCGAGGCGCCGCTTTCGCCTGGTCGAGGTTTCCGGAGGGCAAGGCGCCCAGCGCCAAGCGCACGTCGGCCCTGGGGAGCGCGCGTCAGCGCGTGTCGAACAGCTCCGCCTGCGCCGGCTCGCCAAGTCTCCTGCGGACGGCGACGCTCTTGAAGTAGGGCGGAGCGCGAGCGGGCGCGAGGCGCGGCGGCTCGGTCGGCTCACCGAGCCAGGCGAGGTAGCGCTCGATGCCAGCGCTGGTCATGACGAGCGCGCGCATCTTCATACGCGACCCGCACTTGTCGCAGCGCTCAACGTCGATCTTGAACGCGCGCATGAGAAGCTCACGCCACGGGCGATACCCCGAGCGATGCGTGGGCGGCTTGTCCTTCGCGCTGCACGTCGCGCAGTCCTTCGCGCAGTCGGCGGCGTCATCGTCATGCGACGTGGGCGGCGGCGGCGGAACGACTCGCGCTCGCCACTTGCTCGCTGCGGCGAGAACCCCTGCGTACCTGATGGTGTGGAAGCCGGGGGGCGGCACCGTGGTAGCAAGTCGGACCAGGAGCGCCAGTGGGTCGAGGTCGAGCGCGAAGGTTCCGTCACTGAAAGGCCTCTTGAGCTCGATGCGGACGAGGTCGTCGGCGATGAGCCGGACGCGCTCCTGCGCAATCGGCGGGCGCAAGATGTACTTGCACAAGGCCTCTCGTCCAGTGGCGTCGCCGGCCTTGGCCGTGGTCGCGGCGTGGAGAGAGAATCCCCCTTCAGCGGCGCATAGCGCCTTGGTGTGCTCGAGCTCCGAGCCGCCGCGCAGCTTGATGGGGTCTCGACGGCGCAGTGCGGGACCGGCGGGCAGCGTGCCCGCCACGGAGGCGGCGGCGAGCTCCGCGAGCGCGGGCTCGCGGTCGGCCAAAGCGGCGTCGCTCGTGACCGTGTCGTCCTCGAGCACGCCTTTGCGCCGCAGCAGCGCAAGGATGCGCGCGCGGGCGATCTGGAGCAGATCGCCGACATCGTCGTTGGTGAGGAACGGCAGTGGATGGAAGGCGAGCTCGCCGCCGGCGCTCTCGGCGTAGACGCCATCGAGGCAGAGCGAGTGCAGGTGGGGATTGAGTCGCAAATCCGACGAAACGCGTTGCACGACCGTGACGGCGCCGCTCTTGCCGTCGGCGATGCCGCGAGCGCGCATGTGTCGTTGGTACCAGCCGAGCACGGAGTCCAGAACGCGCGACTCACGCCGCCGAGCAGCTCGCCGTCGTAGGCGAGCCTCGCGCGCAGCTCGAACGGCAACGTGAGCACGAGCTGGCGCAACGGAACGTTTGGGATGACGTGCTCCACCAGGTCGGCCGCGGTGGCCGTCATTCGGCGACCTCCGCACGACGGGCAAAATCCGCGCCCCCTGCAGCAAAACGCCACGACTTTTCGCTCGCGACACTCCGGGCAAGCGAGCACCGCAAAACCTCGTGCGAGCACACCGCAGTCGATGAAACCTTCGAGCTCGTCTCTCACGAAGCCGGGCAGCGGCGAGGCGAAGCCGTCCTCCGCCGCTGCGTACAGCGTGCGGAGGTTGTCGAGCACAACCTGGTAGAGCGCAGTCGTCTCGGGACGGCGGCGTGCGTACGTCGGCTTGCCGGACACGACGCGTACCTGCGCAATCGGCGTGCCCGCGACGCATGCCTGCGATTGCGGCTACTTCGCGCACGCGAAGGGTGGCGTTGGGCGCTTTCGCCGGTGGCGATCGCCACCTCGCGGGCGTGTCTGCGCCATGCTCCTCGCCGACCCCCTTCCGGGAGGCAAGGCGGGGCACAGGCCGAGGTCGGGCTGCCCCCGCCAGCACGTGGGTGCTGACGCTCCGCGCCCGGCCCGACGCGTCCCCCCCTTTCGCGTGAGCGCGGGCGCCACCCTCACGCTTCCGTGCCTTGGGGAAACTTCAGCAGCGCCCGCGCTCACCGAATTTGGGGGGGACCGGCGGCGCGTCAGCGCCGACGAGGGGGGGCAACTACACTCGACGCACTGAACGGCTCCGAGCCCGCCAAGAAGCTCCTGGGGCAACGCTTGGCCCAGGCCGAGGCCCAAAATGGACCTGGGACGCGCTGAGCGGCCGCACCTTGCTGGGTAAGCTCCTGGCGAAGCGGGGCGGCCCGGTCGGCGCCCGGCGTGAGCTCGCGCTGGCGAAGCGGCTGGCCGAGGCCACCTCGAACAAGCTCGTCATCGACGACTGCGAGCGCGCGTTGGGGGAGCTGGGCAGGACGGCGCGGGCGAGTCAGAAGCCGGCGGCGGGATAGCCGAGCCAGGGGTAGCCAGCACGCGGTCTTCCTCTGAGGAGCGTTTCCTGCTCGCTAGAACGACGAGCCGACACGGCCGCGACTTGCGGACCCACCCGACGTGCGGCATAACTGCTGAACAGTTATGAGGCACCCATGAACTTCAACCTCTACGTCGATGCAGCGACCGGCGCGTGCCTGGACCGCCTGGCCAGGCGGCGGCGGACTACGCGCAACGCCTTGATCCGTGAGGCGGTGAGCCGGCTCCTCGATGGCACCGGCGACGCCTGCTGGCCCCGGGAGGTCGTCCTGTTCGAGGGAGTACCGCGCGCTCCTCGCTTCGAAGCCGAGCGGCGGAAGCTACGCGCGCCACGCAAGGATCCGCTCGCGTGAAGTATCTGCTCGACACCTGCGTTCTCAGCGACTTCGCGCGCGGCGATGACGTGACCTTGGCTCGCGTCAAGGCCACTGCGCCTGCAGAAGTGGTGATATCCAGCGTTACGGTCATGGAGGTCGAGTTCGGTCTGGCTTTGAATCCTGGACGCGCTCGAAAGCTCGCGCCAGTGCTTCGTGCCATGATGGCTGCCGTGACTGTCGCTGCCTACGACTCCGCCGACGCTCACGCCACCGCCGCTCTACGTGCAGCGCTCCAAAAGAGCAGCCTCGTACTTCGCCTTGTTTTCGTTTTGGCTTAGCTGCCCGTTGATGCTCAACACCGTCGCCGTCGAGCTCCGGATGTCACCCAGCGCATTTTGAAGGTCAGTGTAGAGAGGTCCACTGGTCAACTGGAGCTGGTTCAAGGCCAGTGCAACCGTGTTGGCCTCTTTGCTCTCGGACAGTGTTTCGAGCTGCTCTGTCTTGGCGAGTATCGCGCTCCCGAACTCGAGCTGCGCACCGGCGTTCACAGCACCGGCAGGGTTCAACGAGATCGCACCGGACGCGGCCGCGATCATGTTCGCATGAACCTGCATGCGCTGAATTGCCAGCGTAGCGAGAGCGCTGTCCTTGTCGATCTTGGCTCCGTTGATCGAGAGGCGAGCGGTATCGACGGAGTTGCGCAATTGTTCGAGGTCGCCTGACGTCCTGTTCCAGGATCCCGCGAGAGTTTCGAGCGCCGTCCGCAGCTCAAGCAACAGGGTCCCATGCTGACCCTTCGCGCCGTTCGTGCCCACGTCGAGGTTCGTGAAATCGTTGACGACCTTCACGGGGACGCTTTCGATGTGAAGCTTGCTCAGCTGATACTTCGCCTTGCGCGAAAGCGAGTCGATCCAAACGACGAAGCCGTCCAGGTCCGCGAGCGTCGCGATCTCGGGCTTTTCGACCGGTAGCGCATCGGAAACGCCGGCGTTCAACATGCAGGCAAGCGTCAGCGTCTGCGTCACCTGCGCAGCTGCGCCACAAACACCAACGGGTGGGTAGGAGTTGACGAAGACAGGAGCGCGCGCGCCGGCGCTGCACACGGTGGGGCGCAGTACTCGTTGCGTGTAGCGGAACCAGTGGTTGTCGGAGAAGTATTGGTCGCCAGCGGCGCACGACTCGTGCACGGAGTAGATTCCACCCGACTGCGCGTGCCAGCAGTCCGGCGCGTGTGTCTGGGCTCCGGATCCCGGCGCAACTTCGACCATCTCCCAGATGAACAACTGGTTGTCGTCGTCGTTGAACTTCTGGTCAGGCGCCACGGTCGGGAACAGCGGGACCTGCGTCTTTGCCATGGTCCAACCCAATGGAGGAAATCCACCTCCTGCGCGAAGCAGTCGATCGCGGAAGTAGCTCTTGTAAGTCCCGCCAGTGTTGGCTTCGAGTCCGAGGAGCCAATTCCCAAGCTCGTTCCGACAGACCCCTCCCCAGTGCTTGCCTTTGCGTAGCGCGGCGACAGCTTTCTCCGCCTTCGTCTGAGCCGCCGTCGGTCCAATTGAGGGTGCCCCGGTCAACTTGAGATCCGAGCCGGAGTTACACGCCAACCCCGTAAGGCCGTTGAGTTGCGCAGCGAGCCATTCGCTCGGGTTCTTGATGTCGAAGCCGGGGAATTCGGTGCTCTCCGCCACAACGTGCAAGTACCGCCCGGGGTCCGGGTAATAGAGATTGAACAGCCAGGTGGGCACCTCGCCGGTTGCGGGCCAGTGGAAGTCGGCTGGGATGGTCTGGCCGGTCCCCAGTGCTTGGACTTCCTCTGGCGGGACGCCCGTCGGGTCGAGGAGACCGCTCGGGGCGAACTTGCCGGTGGCAAACACCGTGAACACCGGCGCAGCTTTTTCTTCCGTCGCCGACCATGTCGGCGAGTTGAAGTTTGCCGCCGGGACGTGCGTCAAGAACATCTTCTTCGGAATCGACCCGGACAGCGCGCCCAGCGTCCAAAGAGCACCCTGCACTCGCCACAGGATGATTCGCGCTTCGTTGTCCTCCGCGTTCGAGCCCGGCGTGCCCGCGCCAAGCGCCGCACCCACAGCGGGCGTTCGGAAGATCGAATCGTGCGCGAACCCGAAGCGCGCTCTCCGAAACCAACGGTCGCGTTCAGCGAACTCGATGCGGCGCGCGCCGATCGAGCGCTAGCGCGCCTCGGCGTGCGTAGAACGCCGCAGCGCCAGCAAAACCGCATTGAAGGGAAGGAACCCTGAATGACGCGACGAAGCCCTGGAACGGGAAGCATTACACCGCGACGCGGACGACACCTGGCGCGCATGCGCGTGAATGGCCGGATGCGCTCCTTCGGCACCTTCGACACCTCCGAGGAGGCGGACCGCGTCCTGTCCGCTGCCGCGTCGAAGCTCGCCTCGCCGGACTACGTTGCCGTAGGCGGCACGACGCTGCGCGAACTCGGCGAGCGGTGCCTGGACCGGCGCGAGCTCGATGGCGTCCGCGGCATCGGCACCGAACGAAGCCGATTCCGCATTCACATAGCCCCTTCTTGGTTGGGCACAATGCCGGTCAAGGCGATCGCGCCGCGCGATGTGCGCCAGTGGGTCGAGGAGGCGGTGCCGGCGGTGATGCCAGCACCGGCACCGACTGTGTCACGCAGCTGGTCGCCGGCAGCTACCACACTTGCGCGCTCTTGAACGACAAGACGGTCTGGTGCTGGAGCAACATCCATCAAGTTCCTACGCAGGTCGAATCCGACGCGGAAGAGATCAGCGCAGGGTCGGCTCACACCTGCGCGCGGATCACGGGTGGGCAGGTGCGGTGCTGGGGCGGCAACGTCGCGGGGCAGCTAGGCAATGGCAACACGATGGAGAGCTTGGTCCCAGCTGACACGGGACTCAGTGGGGCCACGCAGATTTCCGCCGGCGGTTTTCTGTCGTGTGCACGAGCGCAGGCAAAGGTGTTCTGTTGGGGTGACAACAGCGCGGCACAGGCCGGGACCGGTGCGGTGGGCGCGAACATTCTCGCTCCGGTCGAGGCAACGGCCGTCAACCTCACCGGGTTGAGTGACGTCATTGCGGCGGGTGCCGCGGGCTGTAGCCGCAACGGCGTCGAGCTTTCTTGTTGGGGCAGCAACGCGGACGGCGCGCTCGGGATTGGGTCGAGCGATCCGGGCCCCGAGCCCAATCCTGTGAAGGTCGTCATCCCTTCGCTCGGCATCGTGCGCTCCACCGGGCGTTGCGCGCTCACGGATGCCGGCAGTCTGTGGTGTTGGGGACTGAATACCGCTGGCCAGGTCGGCGATGGCACCAACACCACGACGCTGGCTCCCGTGCCGGTCAGCGCGCTCGGCGACGATGTTTCGTCGATGAGCAACACGACCTCCCGGACGTGTGCGGTCAAGAAGGACAAGACCGCGTGGTGCTGGGGACGGAACGACAAGGGCGCTCTCGGGAACGGGAGTACGTCCGGCAACACGTGCGTGGACGGTATCTGCGAATCGACGCCAGTGCAGGTCGTTGGTTTGAACAACGTGAAGAGCATCGTGACTGGCAACGCGCACAGCTGCGCGGCGCTGACCGACGGCACCGTATGGTGCTGGGGAGCGCAGCCTCAGCTGGGTACCGGCGCGCCGGCCCAGACGTGCGGCTCGAGTCCACAGTGCGAGCCAGCGCCCGTGAAGACCTTGCTCCAGTGCCCGTGAGGCCGACGCAGGTTGCTGCGCTCGAAGAGCCGCATCTACTCGCCTGCGCTC
The DNA here is from genome assembly GCA_016706225.1 of Myxococcales bacterium. NCBI lineage: Bacteria > Pseudomonadati > Myxococcota > Myxococcia > Myxococcales > Myxococcales bacterium. The sequence goes on along the minus strand of JADJKB010000021.1, from coordinate 1,226,723 downwards.
GCACCTGCACCCGCTGAAGCTCGGGTGCCGAGCCACGGCCCGAGAATCCGGAAGACGCTGACGCCCGCGAGGACCACGGCTGTCCCGATGTACATCCCGCGCACGATCACCGACTGCGTGTCGGTCCCCGCCGCCAGCCCGTGTGCGAAGCCGAGGACGAAGGTGCCGAATGCCGATGCATGCACCGCGCGCCAAACCCAGCGCGGAAGATTGCGATGAAGTGGGACGAGAGCCGCGAGCGGTGTGACTCCCGATCTCGGGTCGGCGACGGCGAGCACGACGTGGAGTGCGGTCACGACCACTGCGGCGCGGGGCCTCGGCGAGAGCGGACCGGCGCAAGCCTTGCGGGCATCCTCGGCCCAACCGCACGACTATCGCGGATCACGATGCCGGTCTCGGCGCGAACAGCTCGATCGCTGTCAGCACTAATAGGCATGCGAGACCGAGCAGCAGCAGGCCTGCCGATGGCACCGCCAGCCAAGACAAGGACTCCTTGGCCGCGTCCGTACTGCCGAGTCCCGGCGCGCGGCGGGCGGCCAGCATCCAGAACGCTGAGTACCCAAAGGCACCCAACCCCAGTGCCAGCGCCAGCCCGCGGCGTACCGTTCTTTTCGGACGATTCAGCGCTGCGAGGAGCAGAATTGCACTCAACGCGGTTGCGCCGATACCACCTCCGTGAAGGTGGGCGCGCTTGTAGTAGCTCCAGCTCTTGTCGACGACGCTCTTCATCTTCACGGTGTCGCCGCCATAGACATCACTACGAACGGCTTCTGCGCGTTGTGACAGGTCCGTCCGCAGCGGCTCCTCGAAAGCTCCGAACACGCCACCCATTCCGAATCCGAAAAGGATGGTGAGAAGCGCCAAGCTCGCGCCCCAACGGCAGACACGAAGGCTTTCGACGAACTCCGGTCGCGAAGTCATGACAGCCGACTTGCAGCAACCGTGCCAGCGATGCAGCAGGCGGTGTGCGGCGCACACTCTGCGTGATCTCGCGATTGGTGACCTGTTCGAGAAAAAACAGCGCTCGACGGCATCTAGTCGCCCTCGCTCGTGACGGTACCCGCTGAAGCTCGTGTCGCGAGCCAGGGAGCCAGAATCCGGAAGACGCTGACGCCCGCGAGGACCACGGCTGTCCCGATGTACATCCCGCGCACGATCACCGACTGCGTGTCGGTCCCCGCCGCCAGCCCATGTGCGAAGCCGAGGACGAAGGTGCCGAATGCCGATGCATGCACCGCGCGCCAGACCCAGCGCGGAAGATTGCGATGAAGTGCGGTGGTGGCGCTGACGAGGACCATCCCCCAGGTCGCGAGCGTGCCCAGCGCGATGGCACCGGTGAGCTTCTCCGAGGCGAACGGGACGAGAGCCGCGAGCGGTGTGACTCCCGATCTCGGGTCGGCGACGGCGCCGACGACGTGGAGTGCAGTCACGACCACTGCGGCGACGGACCAGCGGCTGTGGAGCTCGAGCACCAAGGCGCGGTCGAGAAGGCTCCCCTTCTTTGCGACGAGGACGCCGAATATGACCGACAGCCAGGACGCGACGTATGCCAAAAGGCCCAGCGAACGACTCGCCCACCACATCACCGGGACGTGACGCGCGGTGAAGGCGTCGCTGAGCGCGATCAGGCCGCTGAGCGTCAGGGCTCCCGCGACGAGGAGCGCGAAGATGCGAAATCCGCGGCCAAATGTGTCGTTCATCGGAGCTCCTCCCAGTTTCGTGTCGTCCACCATTTTCCCGCCTCGTCACAGGCGGCGGCCCGAGCTTCCAGAGACGGGAGCAAGGCGAAGACCCGTTCGGCATCGACGAGCGCCGCGGTGGCGAGGGCGTCCGCCATCACGGTCTCGCTCGCGCAGATCGTGACGGTATGCATTGGGGGTTTCACCGGAGCGCCCGTGCGCGGATCGAGCACGTGATGCAACGCTCGCCCGCTCGCATCGCTCCAGCGCCGCCGCCGAATCGACGACGTCGCGATCGCACCGGACTCCACGTGGACGACATGGCCGGATGCGTACTCGATGGGGCAGCGCTCGCCATGCACGCGAATGTCACCGCCGCCGTCCACGATCACGTTCCGGGCGCCCGCCGCGACCAGCATGTCGACCACACGGTCGACGATCCAGCCCTTGGCGATGCCACCGAGATCGAGCTCGCCCTGGCCTTCGAGTCGCACGTTCGCCTCGTCGGTCGTGACTACCAGCGAGCTCGGGCGGTATTCGCGGGCTGACTCGCGCGAATCGATCGCCTCGAACGTTCGATCGTAACCGAGCTCGGCGAGACGTGCTCCGAGCGTGGGATCGAAGGCACCGCCCGTGAGGTCGCGCATGTCGAGCGCGGCGCGGACGACCTCGGCCAGCATCGGGTCGTCGGTGGTGCGCTCCCGATTCAGGCGCGAGAGGCTCGAATCGGGCAGAAACCGCGAGAGCCTTCGCTCCGCCGCACGGACGAAGGACTCCGCTCCTTCGAGCGCCCCCGAGACGTCACTGGCGACCGACCACTCGGTGCCAGTGGCGGCAAATGTCAGGCTCGCATTCATGACGCCCTCGTGCGACGAATGGCGACGACACGGCGTCGAGGTGCAGGGGCGGGGACCAGACCACTGACGGGTGGTTGCGCCCTGGCGAAGCGCGGCTGGCTCGGTGTGGGCGGAGGTTCCATGGGCGTGACAGCCGGTGCTACGACCCGGGTACGCTCGCGCTCGACTCGGCCGATGATGAGGAAGCTCGTGGCAATCGTCAGCGCCGAGACGAACACCACGGATGCCCACACGATCCGCCTGCGCACCTCGCGCTCAGTCATCGTCGGACTCCCGTTCATGGGAATCGTGATCGTCGTCGTCGTCGTGATGACTTCGTTTCTGGGGAGCGGGCTCGTCCACGTAGATGGTTTCGGGGGGCGACTCGATCGCTTGTGAAGTCGCCGGAATCACTGGCTCTGGACGGGGCGCAGCCGGTTTCGAGCTCGGCGCGGGGTCCGGGGCAGGCGGCGAGGCGGGTTCGATCGGACCAGCGTCGGTCGCGACCTGGTCCGCGAACCAACCCGTAGTGGAGCCGACGACGACGAGCAGCGCCGCGGCCACAGCCAGTCCGGCGATTGCATAGGCCAGGGCGATTTGTTTGTGCATGATGACCTCCGTTGTTGAAGTCACCGTAGCTATCCAACATTAAAGGACGCTGAGGACGCGCTTAGATGTTGGTGATTTTCAGCGTCAGGCGGGCGCGAGGGCCGCGCGCGGGGGAAGCGGCAAGCGTGCAGTCCCCCCGTGACGACGCGCGATCTCCCGCGCAATCGGTAGCCCGAGCCCGAGGCCCGTCCGGTCCCGACGACGAGCCTCACCCGTGCGCGCAAAGCGATCGAACAGCGCTTCACGCTCCTCGACGGACACACCCGCCCCCGCATCGTCGACATCGAAGATCACGTGCTGGTCCTCGCTTTTGACGCTGAGGACGACATCCGCACCAGGAGCGTGTCGCGCAGCATTTCGAAGCAGGTTGGCGAGAGCCACCTCCACGAGCGAACGTTCGGCTTCGAGCTCGGGATCCGTCACCACCTCCACGCGCACGTTCGATCCCGCGCGCGCCAGGGTCTTCCGCTCGCTCTCGAGCGCCGACGTCGCGAGCTCTGCGGCGCGGACCCGCTCGCGGCCATGCTCGATCTGTCCCGCGTCGATGCGCGCCAGAGCCGTGAGCCCTTCGACGAGTCGTCGCAAGCGTTCGACTTCGTCGCGGCTCGAGACGAGTACTTCGCGGTACTCCTCGCGCGTGCGATCGCTGCGCAGCGCGACATCCAGCTCGCCGAGCATCGCAGTGACGGGCGTTCGGAGCTCGTGGGCCGCCTCCGCGGTGAATCGGCTCTGGGCCCGATGCGCAACGTCGAGCCGTGTGAGGAGCCCGTTGATTGCGACGATGAGCGAGCGAATCTCCACCGGACCGTCCTCGGTGAGACGCTGGCCCCCGGCGAGATCGATAACGCGTGACGCTTCCCCGCGAGCCCGGTCGAGCGGGCGGAACGCGTGACGAACGCTGACGCCGAGCGCGACGCTCGCGATCAGCGCCGCCAGCGCGGCCGCCAGAGAGTAGCTCAGGGCGAACGAGCCCACGCTGCGCCCGAGGGTCATGCGAGGAGCCGACGCAGCCGCCAGGTGCTTCGATTCGCCGTGTTCGTGCTCCACCTCGAACGCGAGCAACACGAGCCGTCGATCGCCGACATCCGCGAACAGCGGACGCTCGGCCCGCTTCGCATTTCGCACCGCTTCTGGTGGCACACGCGGGTCTTCGGGCGCCACGAGCCAGGTGTCGACCGGCGAGCGGGCGTGCTCGACCTCGACCTCGACCTCGGCGGAGACATCGGGATGGGCCCGACCATGGACGGCGGCCAAAAGCGCTTCGTCCAGGGCGTTCGTGCGTTGCACGTGGAGCGCCGCGCCGGTGCCGATTCCGACGAGCGCGAGCGTCGTCACCAGAACCAGCGCTCCGTTGCCAGCTACTCGGCGAGCAACGGAGGTGGTCATCGGGGCCGGTCCTCGAGCACATAGCCGACACCGCGTACGGTGTGCAGCAATGGTCGCTCGAAACCCTTGTCGATCTTGGCTCGCAGGTAACTCACGTACACGTCCACGAGGTTCGTTCGCGGGTCGTTGGTCACGTCCCAGACCGCGTTCAGGATCCTCGTTCGCGACAGGACACGACCGGCATTTTCGGCCAGATATCGCAATAAATCGAACTCCTGCGCGGTGAGGCCGAGCTCGCGACCCGCTCGCGTCACTCGGCGCGCCGGCACGTCGATGACGAGGTCGCCGACTTCGAGTTGCTCGGCGAGAGACGCACGCCGAGTCACCGCCGCGATGCGCGCGAGCAACTCGTCGAACTCGAAGGGCTTCACGATGTAGTCGTCGGCGCCGCCGTACAGGCCTTCGATGCGTTCTTCGACACGATCGCGCGCCGTGAGGCAGATGGCGGGCGTCAGTTTGCCTTGCCTGCGAAGCCCACGAACGATCGAGAGACCGTCTCCGTCGGGCAGCATGCGATCGACGACGAGCAGGTCGTAGTCCTCGGTGATCGCGCTTTCCGCTTCTGCGATGTCTGGGACGACGTCCACGCGGTGCCCTTCTTCGGTGAGCCCACGCCGAAGGAAGCCCGCAATCTTGGGCTCGTCCTCGACCACCAGAATGCGCATCTTGGGGTATCGAAGAGCAGATTCCGTGCCGCAAACTGCGCGACCCGCGGGACTGGTTCTCGCGCGCAATTCTTGCGGTTCGGGCCGGAACGCCGCAGCTCGTGCGTGCGACTTGACGCGGTGCGCATGAGTCTCCTCTCCAGCGCTCGACCAGGCCCGCCGCCTCCACGATGCGCTATTCTCGTCGGAGGGTTCTGAATGCGGTGCGCTACCGGTTCACTCGCGCTCCTCTTGATGCTGACTCCGGCGTGCGCCCAGAGTGAGTCAGACGACGCGAAGCTGGTGGGTTGGAAGCACCATTTTGGTACGGGGTCCCTGCCGACCCAGGTGCGCTCCGTCAGCGTGAGCCCAGAGGGCAACTTGATCCTCGCGGGCAATCATGCCGGGCCGCTCGACTTCGGGAATGGCGTGGCTCTAGCGGAGGGAGATTGGTGGGAGATTGCGTTCGTGACCGCGTTCGATGCGAGCGGCGTTCCGCTTTGGGTGTTCGCGAGCCAACAAAACGACTCCGCAGGTGTCTACGATAGCGCTGATGCCACGGCAGTGGACTCCGACGGCAACGTGTTCGTGGCGGGTGGCGCGCGGTTTCCCGGTCTCGGTGACCTCGGTTTGAAGCGAGGCGGTTTCGTGTCCAAGCTTTCGCGCACTGGCCAGCGCGTGTGGGATACGCCGATCCTGCCCCAGGACCCGAACTGGGATCTGTATGGGTTTGGAATCGGAGTCGTGCCGGCGAATGCCGGTGGCGCGGTGGTCGCGGTGGAGTGCGCGTTCAGTCCCCAGATCGATGATGTGGTCATCGACATGCCGGACATCGTGGCGGGGGGCATTGGATATCGCTGGCTCGGCGTCTTCTCGCTGGATGCAGACGGTCACGCGCTCTGGGGTCGGCGCCTCACTTCTCTCTTCAGCATTGGTGGGCCTCGTCCCGCGCTGACGGCGGATGGCTCCGGTAACATCTACCTCGCCGTCCTCTCGCAATTCGCGGTGGATCTCGGCGAAGACCCGATCCCCACCACGGGCGAGCATGCGGTGACCGTCGTCGCGCTGGGGCCGGCCGGTAACCTGCTCTGGCATCGGAGCTTCAGTGGTAGCGACACCGAGGTTGGCTCGCTCGGGGTCGACGAGTCGGGCAACCTCGTGCTCTTGATGATCGCGGGGGGTGATGTGGATCTCGGCGGTGTCACCCTCGGTGGCGGGCCGTACGATCGTCGCGCCGTTCTCTTGTGGTTGGACCACGACGGCGTCGTGCTGAACCGCCGGTCCTTTCCCACGACCAGTCGGCTGGACACGCTCGCGGTTGGGTCCAAAGGTCTCGTCATGCTCGGGACTCACTCTGGTAACGACTACGCTCAGACGCTGGTGGTTCAATGCAACGCCGACGCGACGGAGTGCCGCTCGGCCGACCTCGGGGAAAGCTGGCAGTTCTATCGCAACGTTGCCTGGCACCCGGACGGGGACTTCGTGGGCGCGGGCACGTTCATGCGGGAGAACCCGGACACTTCGGAACTCTACGCGGCGATCGGAAAGCTTCGATTCGAGTAGCTTCGATCGCTCTGCAACCGCTCATTCCGTTCAGCCGCGAGCGAACGCCACGACGTGGCCGTCAGCGTCCAGGCTGTAGGCGACGACGTGTCCCCAATCACGCGCTGCGAGCGGGCTGAGCTCTCGCGCACCGGCTTCGAGCGCTCGCCGGTGGAACGCGGCCGGGTCGTCGACCAGCAGATAGAGCTCCGCGCGCAATCCGGCGCTCGCCTTGGGCAACGTGGGACCCAGCAGGTGCCGAATACCCGCTTCCGGCATGATTCCGAGCACGGCGCCCTCGAGATCGAATTCCGTCATTCCCGGTACGTCGAGCCGCGGTTCACGTAAAAAGACGCTGCGATAGAAGGCGACGCTCGCTTTCTGGTCTCGCACGTACAGGATGAAGTGGGGGGTCATGTTCGCATCAATCGAGGACGGCGAGCTCCGCGGTGAAGTGACGCAGGAGCGGTGGCTCTCGGACGATGCGGTAACCTGGAATGCGATCGAGGCGTCGGGCGACGCGCTCGGCGGTTTCGATGACCCAATCCACGTGAGAGGCCGTGTACACCCTGCGTGGCGGCGCAAGTCGCACGAACTCGTGAGGCGTGACGGCTCCGAACATCAGGCTTCCCACTTCCACTCCGCGGACGCCCCCCTCGCGATAGAGCTCGATTGCCAGTGCCTGGGCCGGGAGCGCGGATCACGCCGTGCGCGGGGATACAGAACAAGTTGTAGCCCGCTTGGACGAGCAGGGCTTCCCGCTCCGCATGCGTCGTGATCGTGATCGGTTCGACCGCCTTGATGCGGAACGGTTCGATGATGGTGTGAAACTCGTCTGCGCGTACCATTGGTATCCCATCGCATGCACGCGGCGTTCCGGTCTCTGGACTTGAACTTCTGTGGACAGCGTGGTCCATTGAGCGGGTGGGCTTCACTGACGTAGGGAGGTGCGCATGACGGCCGTCCTGCCGAGGGGGGGCTCGGCGGTCGCGCCCATCAGTCAGACGGCGGAGTACGCGCTCCGCGCCATGGCCGAGCTCGCGCTGGCGGAATCCGGCACGGCGCTCCCAGCCTTGGAGCTGTCACGCGCGACGAACGTGCCCGTGCATTACCTCTCGAAAGTCCTGCGACGACTGGTGGCCGCCGGCCTCTTGATCTCGCACAAGGGCCACGGCGGTGGCTTCGTTCTGGCGCGTCCCGCGCACCGCATCCGATTCGCGGACGTCCTCGACGCGATCGGCGAGGCGCCGGTCAGCGGTCGCTGCGCATTCGGTTGGGGAGACTGCGACGCGAGCCGACCGTGCCCGCTACACCCAGCCTGGTCGACATTGAACGATTCTCTCGTTCGCTGGGCCAACGACAGCACGCTCGCGAACCTGCGTCGTCGGCGTCGCAAGTAGTCCCAGATCACGTTGGAGCTTCGACTCCAGCGACTTCGGCCAGCATGGACATGCGGCGGATCACGAAACCGCGCTCGGTGGTCTCGAGCACTCCGTCGCGTTCCCAGCGCGTCATCACGCGAATCGCAGTCTCGAACGACGTGGACACCAGCTCCGAGAGCTCGCGCCGCGAGAGCGCGACCGGGATCTCCGACGTGTCGTCGTCGAAGTCGTCGCCGAGCCCGTAGTCATTACAAGCGGCGCCCCGGCGCCCCGACAGTCGCGAGCGGGACGCCTTCCCCTGCGCGACGGGTTCACCCTGCCTGGTTCCGGTCTCCGACAGGGTGAATTCTGGTCCGCGAGGCGCCGCTTTCGCCTGGTCGAGGTTTCCGGAGGGCAAGGCGCCCAGCGCCAAGCGCACGTCGGCCCTGGGGAGCGCGCGTCAGCGCGTCGAACAGCTCCGCCTGCGCCGGCTCGCCAAGTCTCCTGCGGACGGCGACGCTCTTGAAGTAGGGCGGAGCGCGAGCGGGCGCGAGGCGCGGCGGCTCGGTCGGCTCACCGAGCCAGGCGAGGTAGCGCTCGATGCCAGCGCTGGTCATGACGAGCGCGCGCATCTTCATACGCGACCCGCACTTGTCGCAGCGCTCAACGTCGATCTTGAACGCGCGCATGAGAAGCTCACGCCACGGGCGATACCCCGAGCGATGCGTGGGCGGCTTGTCCTTCGCGCTGCACGTCGCGCAGTCCTTCGCGCAGTCGGCGGCGTCATCGTCATGCGACGTGGGCGGCGGCGGCGGAACGACTCGCGCTCGCCACTTGCTCGCTGCGGCGAGAACCCCTGCGTACCTGATGGTGTGGAAGCCGGGGGGCGGCACCGTGGTAGCAAGTCGGACCAGGAGCGCCAGTGGGTCGAGGTCGAGCGCGAAGGTTCCGTCACTGAAAGGCCTCTTGAGCTCGATGCGGACGAGGTCGTCGGCGATGAGCCGGACGCGCTCCTGCGCAATCGGCGGGCGCAAGATGTACTTGCACAAGGCCTCTCGTCCAGTGGCGTCGCCGGCCTGTCCGCTGCCGCGTCGAAGCTCGCCTCGCCGGACTACGTTGCCGTAGGCGGCACGACGCTGCGCGAACTCGGCGAGCGGTGCCTGGACCGGCGCGAGCTCGATGGCGTCCGCGGCATCGGCACCGAACGAAGCCGATTCCGCATTCACATAGCCCCTTCTTGGTTGGGCACAATGCCGGTCAAGGCGATCGCGCCGCGCGATGTGCGCCAGTGGGTCGAGGAGCTGGCGAAGAAGACGACCGTCGATCGGCGCCGACATCGCAAAGTCTCGCGCTCCACGCGTCGGCACTGCGTGAACCTGCTGCGCGCCTGCTTCGGCCACGCCATCGCTGACGGCATCATCGAGACGAATCCGGCGAGAGACATCAAGGTCCGGCAGGAAGGAGACACCGCTGACGGCTGGACCTTCCTCACACCGCAGGAGCAGCGGGCGATCGCGACCTGCAAACACATTCCGGAGCCGGACCGCCTGCGTATACTGTTCGCCATGTACACGGGCGTTCGCCAGAGCGAGCAGTGGTGCTTGCTGCTGGCCGACGTGAAGCTCGATGACTCGACCGGCCCGCACATCATCGTGCGCTACGCTGCGCCAGGACGCGCAACCAAGAGCAATCGAGTCCGGCGCGTGCCTCTCATTCCAGAAGCCGTAACGGTCACCCGGAGCTGGCTCGAGCTGCTTCCGAGCTACGCCCCGAAGAACCCGCTCAAGCTCGCTTTCCCCACCCCACGTGGGCATCGGCGGGACCGCGGCAAGCTGTACCGCTTCCACGAGCTTCGCACGAAGGCCGGCATCACACGCCCGGTCCGGTGGCATGACCTACGCCACACCTGCGCGTCGTCTCTCGCAGCGGGCTGGTGGGGGCGCGTCTGGCGGCTCGAAGAAGTGCGAGACCTGCTCGGGCACTCCAGCGTCGAGGTGACCGAGCGCTACGCCCATCTAGCCACGTCCGTGATTCAGACCGCGGCCAACCAGACCCGCCGCCCAGCGCCCGCCCAATTGCGATCCAAACGTGATCCGAGAGGGTCTAAGTCTTCGGAACCTCGACGGAAGGCAAGGCCCTCCGGAGCCGTAGGTCAGTGGTTCGAATCCACTGGGGCGCACTGTAGTAAAGAGGCTGAAAGGCGCAAACGGCGCTCCTCGAAGCTGCGCGCACCGGGGAGAAAATTACGGTCGAGCGCGCCCGCGACTTCGCTCGCGCCGTGCTGGAGCTGGACGCTGTCGGCCGCCTGGCGCTCCCCCCAGCGTGGGTAACGGTGGCCCCGGGGCGTGCAATTCATCCCGACGACGGGTGAGTATCGCGCGCAGGGCCAGCGCCGGGCGGCAAGCGCGTGTCAGCCAGCGCAGCCAGGCGAACAAGCAGTGGCTCTGCCGGAGATGGGCTACGGTGGCCCCGATGGCGGTATTCGCGAAGAGCACGGCGGCTACGGCTGAGGAGCGAGCCTTCCTGCAGCATCGCATTGGGCTTTTTGGACTCGTCGCAGGTGGCTGCTACCTGTTCTTCCTGAGCTTCCGCCTGCTCTTCGCCGACGTGTGGTGGCGCCCGTCGCTCGGGTATCACTTGGCGAGCGGCCTGGTGTTCATGGGCGTTTGGCTGGCGTGTCGGGTCGGCCAGCACTCGCTGCGCGTCTTGCGAGGCATCGAGACGGTCGGTTTGCTTCTCGGGACCGGGGCCCTCGTCGTCATGGGGGCCTACGTCGAACACGTAGCACGGCCTGACTTCATCCTACTGCTAGCGCTGACCGTGGCCTTGACGGCGCGCGCGGTCTACGTGCCCAGCTCTGCCCGTCGCAGCTTCGCGCTGGCGGCAGCGGTGGGTGTTCAGCTGCTGGTTTGCGTCTACTTCAGCTTTCTCGACCTCGTTCCGACGAATTGGGGGGCCGTCGCGCCAGAGATCGCGAACCAGACGGCCGCAGGCGTTGCTCGCGGACTCACCGTCCAAGCGGCGGCCTGGTGGGCCATGACGGTCGCCGTGACGACGGCAACGTCGCGGGTCATCTACGGCTTGCGGCGCGAGATCCGCGACGCCAAGCAGCTGGGCCAATATCTGCTCGAACACAAGATCGGTGAGGGCGGCATGGGGACGGTCTATCAGGCGAGCCATGCCCTGCTGCGGCGACCGACGGCCGTGAAATTACTCCATGCAGGCCGCGCCTCCGAGGCGCAACAGCAGCGTTTCGAAACCGAGGTGCAGCACACTGCCCGGCTCAATCACCCCAACATCGTCACCATCTTCGACTACGGCCACACGCCGGACGGGGTGTTTTACTACGCGATGGAGCTCATCCATGGCGTTACCCTCGGGCGGCTCGTGGACGTTGACGGGCCCCAGCCGGTCGGGCGCGTTCTCGCCATTCTCGAGCAGGTGGGACAGGCCCTGGTCTGTGCTCACGGTGAAGGCCTCGTGCACCGCGACATCAAGCCCGCCAACATTCTTTTGCTCCTGCCCCATCTGTACGGTGGTCAGCCAGAGCAGCTCAAGCTCCTGGACTTTGGCTTGGTCAAGGAGCTCAAGGACACCGGCGGCATCGACGTTACCCACGCCAACGAAATCGCCGGCACGCCGCAGTACATGTGCCCAGAGGCGATTAGCGACCCGACCACGATGGATGGGCGCGGCGACCTGTACGCAGTCGGGGCCATTGGCTTCTATCTCCTCACGGGGCGTCACGTGTTCGAGGGGAGCACCGTCATCGAGGTTCTGGGGCAGCATCTCCTTGCCGAGCCGCCTCGACCCTCCGCGTACGCGGAGGTTCCCAAGGCTCTTGACGACCTCATCCACCGTTGTCTCGCCAAGGACCCAGCCCGGCGCCCCGATACGGCTCTGACCTTCCTGCAAGAGCTCGAAAGCGTACCCGACGTCCCGCCCTGGACGCCCGCCCACGCGCTCGCTTGGTGGTGCGACAAGGGGAAGACGCTCGAGGCCACGCAGCTGTCGGAGCCAACCGGGGGACTGTCCATCCAGATCGCCGGCTCGACGGAGCTCCGGAGCACGACGGACGACCTGGCGCGACACCGCTAGGGGACAAGTGCGACTAGGCACGTTGCCTCGTCCAGATTCTGGGCTTTGGCATCGCGACGAGCTCTGACTCCAGCCAACAGCACCCCAGTTCCGCCCCTCATGCCGCTCGAGTCGTGCCCGCCTGGCCTGGAGTCCGCTCCTGCGTAGCCGAGGGGCTCGCGGCCACGGCCGCGATCGACAGCGTTGCCCGAACCTCCAGGGCCAACAGCTCGGGAGCCGCTGAGCGGTTCGCGCGCCATCTGCCGTTGATCTTCTTCGATTTCCCGAGTCACACGACGCTGGAATGCGCGTCGAGCAGCACGACGACGCCGCTTGCCGGGACACGAACTGGACAAACCACGGCAAAAATCGCGTTCCTCTCGGCAAATGCGCTCGGAAAGCGCGGGCCTCCGGAGCCGTAGGTCAGTGGTTCGAATCCACTGGGGCGCGCCAAGCTACGACGTGTGTACGAACTGCTCTTCTCACCTGGCGACGGGTCGGAAGCTTACCCACGAACTCGGCTCGCGCTAGAGAGCACGCATCATGGGGAGAGCACCCAGCCTTGCTCCGGCGCGGGGTATAGTTTGTCGGATCCGATCCCGCCCCAAACCACTGCGCGGTCTCCTGCACCGAGTACGGTCATGCTGTGGAGCCCGCGCTCTGGCGGCGCACACTCGCCGGAGGGGAGCGGCGCCCAGCTGTCGGTGCCGATGTCGTAAATCCCGCCCGTGGCCAGCAGCCCTTCCACACCAGTGCCACCGAACACCACCAGTTTCCCCGCCTTGCCCAGGGCGGGGAGGACCGCGCCCGCTGCGCCCGACCGAGCAGAGGGGGCGCCGACGCCAGACATCGCTTTCCACTTCCACTCCGGGATGGAGAAGCGAGCGCCGTCGTCCCGGCGCATGACGGCGTCCGAGCCACCCCAGATGATCAACTCTTCGTTCGCCGGCGACCAGACCGCGACCGGGCCGTCGCGAGCCCCGATTTGGCCGTCCGTCGGCAGCAGCTTCCACTTGTGTGTCTTCGCGTCGAACAGGTAGCCAGCAGCCTCTTTCGTCCCGTCGACTTCGCCGTGCGTCAGCACGCCATAGTCTCCAGCAGTGACCGTGACGCAGCCGACGCACCGGAGCGGAGCGGGTTCCACGGGCGACCACGAATCAGAGCCCGGGTCGTAGAGCGCTGCATCGACGAGCGGCGACCCGTCTGCCGTATATCCGTCCAAGACGAGCAGCTTGCCATCCGCCGCTCCGAACTTGTCCACGCTGCGTGCGCTGAGAGCGCCCGCTGCCGCGACGGGCGACCACGACGCTCCCGCCGGACCCATTCGCCCTCCGTCGCCGAGGACCGGAGGCGAATCGGAGTAGCCACCCCAGACGACAACCGTACCGCCGATGTTCACCATCGCGTGGCCAGCGCGCGCTCCCGGCGCACCGTCTGCAGGGAGAGCCGACGGAGTCGCGGTGGAGCTGCCCGGGATGCGCATCCCGTCTCCTCGCGGCCCGTCGCTTCGCCCTCCCCACACGAGAACATCGCCGCCAACGCCGACGGCGGGGCCATCCAAGCGTTCAGTCGCCCCGGGAGCCGGCGGCAGTTAGCGCCAGTGCGGTCCCTCGCATCCGGTGCTTCCCGCTGACCCCGCGCTTCCGCCCCCGCCACTCGCGGGCACATTCGCGCTCGTCTGCCCGCAGCCGAGGGCGAGGCAGGCCAGCACAACCGGACACCGGTTCACAAACAGTACTCCCGTTCCAACGGAATGCCTCCGCTCGCGAGGCACTCGGCCTTCGCCACAAACCCAGCCCCGGCACCCGCGCCGCAGCACACGAGGGTGCACTGATCCGCGGCCAGCGTGGCTCCTCCGCACGAGCCCAGGCGCATGAACTGGACCGCCAGCGGATTCTCGGAAACCACGCAGCACTCCGTGCACGCGGCATCTGGCAGCGCAGTTCCCGGGCACATCATCATGGGCGCCCAGTACTTTCCACCCCCGTTTTCGCAGCAAGTCCACTGGAAGGAGACCACGGCCGGGTCCTGGATGCTGGGGTCTGGGTAGAGCGGCGTCAGCGGGTTCGACGAAGGGACTCGTCCCAGCTTGCGGTTGTACGTCCGGAAGCGCTCGGCGAACTCTGCAGCTTTCGTTCGCGCCACACTGCAGTCGTTCGGGGTGAGCGTGTGCCCGTTGCACGGCTGTGCGCCGCACATCAAGTTGGCCGGGTCCGAAACGTGCCCGGCGCCAAGGAGAACGTGCCCGAGCTCGTGTGCGAGCACGGTTGCCTGGTCGGAGTCCTCGCGATCGATCTGAGCGTGCACGTTTTTCGAGGTCTTTCCTCGGTAGTTGCTGCAGTGCGCGAAGCCGAACTCCGCGAAGGCCGGCTGCAGTTCGTCGAGCAGCAATGCTTTGGCCGGTTCGCCGATCGCGGCTGCAACCAGATCGCGAATCGAAGCCTCTTCTGCGAACTCCATGACTTGCGGATTGGGATCGCACGGAGAGGATTCATGCTCCGCGTCGAACTTGAACCCCGCGACGACCTGGAACTGGATCCCGCACTGCGTCCAGATGTCGTCGGGGGGCTCGTACCAGAGCTCCGGCGCGGCGGTGTCGGCCGCGTTCCACGGATTCGGCGCGGAGTTGATGTTGGACCCTTTGAACGGGATGTAGTCGATGAGCGCTCGTCCGCGCGCCAGGAAGTCCTGCTCGCTCGCCGGACCCGCCAACGGCTGCGTCTTGATCCAGGAAATCAGCACCACGGGAACGACCAGAACGTCCGGCGCCAACTGGAACCACGTCGCGGAAGGAGAGGGGTAGAGTCCGATGCCGCCGCAGAGGTGCGCTTGCGCCACGGCGTAGGAGTTCTCCGGAATGAGGTTTCCGGTGCGCACTGCCCAGTTGAGCTGGGTGCCGCTCCACCCTCCCGTCGATTGACTGCCCTGAACAGGTCGCATCGGCGTCGCCCAATCATCCACTTCGAACGGCGGCGGCCCGAACTCGTAGGTTCGTATCGTCCCATAGCAGGAGCCCGAGTACTGGTGCGAATACTGTCCGACCCCGTTCCACCAGTTCCCGCCGGTCGTGTTGAACCATCCCTGGAACCACGGGTTGTCGCTGCGAGGCTCCCCCCCCCCCCCGCCCCCCCCCGCGCGCGGGCCGTTCACCGTACCGGCCCCGGGCTTGGCGTCCCTGGCCCCCCCCGGCCGCGCGGGGGTCGTCCCCCCCCCCGCCCCACCCCGCCCGGGCCGCCGCCCCCCGGCGGCCCTCGAGGTTCTGCGGCGTGAGTGCGTGCGTGCGTGCGTGCGTGCGTGCGTGCGTGCGTGCGTGCGGCCTACCCCCGAGCCACCTCGCCCGGTGGGCGCGAGCAGCCCCCGCGGTTTCTTCGCGCGCGTGCCTCGGTGGGTCGGGCGGTGCGCTGGGCGATGCGGCGTCCGCCCGCCCGGGAAGCCCCCGCCGCCCCCGCCCCACCGGCTTCGCCTCCCCCTCCACCTTCGCGTTGCGATGGCCGCGGCCCCTCTCTGTCTTTCTGGGGCGGCGTACCCGGTGGCAGCGACCGGAGCCACTCCTGGATGTCCGGGTGGAGCCTCAGTAGCGCCAAAATGGACCCCACCCGCATCGCCGAAACGCCTTCCCTGGCGGCGATGGCCGCCCCGGTCCGCACCGACCCCTGCTCCAGCTCGCGCCGCCAGGCCTCGGCCTGCGCCAGCAGTCGCGTGATCGGCGGCGGCTCGGTCGGGATGGGCCTAGGTCTGGCGACCTTCCTGGTCCCCTGCACAGTAAACCGACTCCGAAAGTTCGTACTTGTGTCGGGGTTGGCGCACTGCCTTTCTCTTGAAGCGTTGGTGGGCTACCCTTCCCTCGTGGCGTCCCACCCTGCCCCTGGCCTACACGAAGACCTCGTGCGCGCCCTCGCCAGCCTTCGTGAGGAAGAGCGGCGCGCTGTCATCGCGGCCGCTGAGCGGGCGGCCGTCGAGCCACGACCCCACGTCGTGGCCTCGTGGCGCTCCCTTCGGGGCGCTATCGGTGTCGTCAAGGGCGAACGAGCTGACGCGATCGAAGACACGGCCCATCTCTACGATGGCTGAAGTCGTTCTGGACGCCAACGTGATCGTCGCGCTGCTGTATGCGGCCGACTCGCAACACGCGCGCGCGGTCGAGCTTACCGAGCGCTTGGAAGCAGAGGGGCATGGCCTCGTCTTGGTCGATTTTCTCGTCTTTGAGGCCCTATCGGTCCTTTGTCGGCGAGCAGCGCAGCGCAAGACTGCACCGCCTGACCTCAACGCCGCAGTAGCGATGATGCGCAACTGGTTCGACGACGGCGAGGTGCGCTTCCTCGCCCGCGAGCAAGAGCGCCTCGCCCCGAGCGTGCTCGACATCGTCGCTGATAGCGCAGGTGTGCTCAACGCAAACGACGCCCTACTCGTTGCTCTGCAACGCGAAGCGGCCATCGACACCCTCGCGACGTTCGATCGCAACTTCGAGCACGTTGCCGAGTTCGAGCACACCTCATAACGTGTGACGGCAGGCCAACGCGCCAATCGATTCCGACCGACGACTCAACTGCGCCGCAGAGACTTCGGTGACGGGGTTCGCAACGAAACGACAACCTCGTGGCCGCCATTGATCGTCTCACTGCTTGCGCGACCTGTTTAATCACTGCCTTCGCGAGATTTCTGCGCGCCCACTCATTCCGATGCGCCGCTCCCCGAGCCACAGCGGCCGCCATGTAGATCAGGCGTCTGCGCGGAGCGTCCGCAGCTCGGCCAGCGTCGAGAAGGCCATGCTGTCGGTCAGCGCCGCCAGGGCTCGCTTGGCGCGGTTGCGGCCCCGCACGCGGTTGATGCCGGTGGTGCTCAAGCCGCGGCCCTGCCAATCGGGCCCACCCCGCTCAGATTGTCTACGCACGGTCAGATGAAGTTGCCGGCGGTCGCCCACAGCGGCGTCGCATCGATTTCGCAGTCCACTTCGGGTTGACCTGGACTAGTCCAGGCGATTTTTCCGTGCGTGAGCTGCGCGACGAAGCCGCGGGTCTCCGGATCGACCTGGCTGAAAGTCAGCGGCCGCTCGGCTGGCCAGCGTAGCGCGTGCCGGCGAACCTCGATCGGGTAATAAGCGCTGGGTGCCATCACGGGCACAGCTTGCCCAATAGAGGCCTGCGTTCGGCAGGATCACATAAAACGCGAACGCAGTGCGGCCACTCGTGTCGTAACACTCCAATAGGTTGATGCCCGGCAATCAGTTACCTCGTGTCCTTGTCGTTCTAGCTGTAAACTAGTGGACCGCAAAATCAGCGGGCGCCTGCCCGCGTAGGCCGAGCGTCAATGCTCGACTGCGTGCCCCGCCGGTACAGGGGGCCGAGGCGGTGGTGCGAGCGAAGCCAGCCGTCGAAGGGCTCGGGCTTCACCCTGGGAGTCTGCGTGTGAACTTCCCCCATCGCGCGCGAGAAGGCGCGGAACTCTTCGGAGACTAGGGAGACCAAACGCTACCCGGGCGCCAAGCCCGTGCGCGCCGTTGACCGCGCAACCGCGGACTCGTAGGATCCGGATCTCACGAATGCGTCTAAGCCTTCGTTAACATAAGTTAAATTACACGCCAGTCGGGATCGAAGGCGCTCCGTTCCGTAGCCGCTGGCCTTGCTGCTGTCCAGTGCGAGAATGACCTCCGCGAGATCGTCGGGGCTAACGAGGAGGGGACCGGTGAGGACTGGTAACTCTGCGATTCTTGCGACTTCAGGATAGCTCCGGAGCAACACATCGATGCGTTCGATCCCGAACAGTTCGACGGTCGTGGCCCCCGATGAATCTTTGATCCGCTTGCGCAAGTCGCCGTCAGCGACACCGGCGAGCCGACGGTTGGAGAAGAGGAGGTAGTGTTCAAGTTCTCCTGCGGCGACGAGTGCGGCAACGCTAGGCAGTTCTTCTGTCAACACCGCGGAAGCAGCGTCGCCGGAGAAGTCAGCATCGCTGAACTTTGCGCACGGATTTTCGGTGTGCTTCGCCTGAATGACAAACTGGCCTTGAAGCGGGTTTGTGGCGCTCGGAAACTTGCTGGCCGCGCCGTCAAACCGAGCGTCCCGGCCCCCGTCTGGACCACTCGAGAACGGCTGTACACCGGGGCCGAGCAACTCCAGGCACAATGCGTCATGCGACGTGGGCGGCGGCGGCGGAACGACTCGCGCTCGCCACTTGCTCGCTGCGGCGAGAACCCCTGCGTACCTGATGGTGTGGAAGCCGGGGGGCGGCACCGTGGTAGCAAGTCGGACCAGGAGCGCCAGTGGGTCGAGGTCGAGCGCGAAGGTTCCGTCACTGAAAGGCCTCTTGAGCTCGATGCGGACGAGGTCGTCGGCGATGAGCCGGACGCGCTCCTGCGCAATCGGCGGGCGCAAGATGTACTTGCACAAGGCCTCTCGTCCAGTGGCGTCGCCGGCCTTGGCCGTGGTCGCGGCGTGGAGAGAGAATCCCCCTTCAGCGGCGCATAGCGCCTTGGTGTGCTCGAGCTCCGAGCCGCCGCGCAGCTTGATGGGGTCTCGACGGCGCAGTGCGGGACCGGCGGGCAGCGTGCCCGCCACGGAGGCGGCGGCGAGCTCCGCGAGCGCGGGCTCGCGGTCGGCCAAAGCGGCGTCGCTCGTGACCGTGTCGTCCTCGAGCACGCCTTTGCGCCGCAGCAGCGCAAGGATGCGCGCGCGGGCGATCTGGAGCAGATCGCCGACATCGTCGTTGGTGAGGAACGGCGGTGGATGGAAGGCGAGCTCGCCGCCGGCATCTCGGCGTAGACGCCATCGAGGCAGACGAGTGCAGGTGGGGATTGAGTCGCAAATCCGACGAAACGCGTTGCACGACCGTGACGGCGCCGCTCTTGCCGTCGGCGATGCCGCGAGCGCGCATGTGTCGTTGGTACCAGCCGAGCACGGAGTCCAAGAACGCGCGACTCACGCCGCCGAGCAGCTCGCCGTCGTAGGCGAGCCTCGCGCGCAGCTCGAACGGCAACGTGAGCACGAGCTGGCGCAACGGAACGTTTGGGATGACGTGCTCCACCAGGTCGGCCGCGGTGGCCGTCATTCGGCGACCTCCGCACGACGGGCAAAATCCGCGCCCCCTGCAGCAAAACGCCACGACTTTTCGCTCGCGACACTCCGGGCAAGCGAGCACCGCAAAACCGTGCGTGCGGACATACTACGGTTCCCTTTTCTTACCGTTGCGCATTCGGTCAAAGAGGTCGGTTTGGGGCGCGTGATCTGCGGAAGAAACGTCGATTCGCCAGCACTCGCGGTTGCGCACGACAGTGCGGACCGCCCGGAGCTGCCCTGCTTGACCAGATGGGCAACGAGCGACTTTGCCAGGCCAAGGCGGCGTGCCGCCTTCGCTAGCCCGACCCAGTTCTCCGGCGCGGAGCCGCTGGTCAGGCGACGTCGAACGTCTTCGGTGAGCACGATCCGCCAGGGAGCCTTTTCGGTGGCTTGCTGCCCCGACAGCGTGCCGTCGCGGAGCCAGCGATGGATGGTGTGCATTGAGACGCCGAGCTCGCGCGCGGCCTGATCGGCGGTGAAGGGGCCTTCGCGCTCATCGCGCGGTTTGGGAGTTGGACACTTCGGGATCTGGTGACTGCCACGAAGCGACAGGACGCTCGACTTCGTGAAGGCGCGTCCCAGGCCGCTCTTGTGCCCTTGCCGGTTGAGGATGCCGGCGATCTGCACGTCGTCGAACTCCGTCGCCAGTTTGCGCACCAGTTCGATGATCTCCTCAGAGGTGGCGTGTGCAGAGGGACCCTTTGAGCGGTAACGGACGAGGTCACGATCCGTAACCGCACCTCCCTTCCACACGATGCGCAGCAGGTGACGTTTCTCGTCGCTCTTGACCTGCACTTCCTCGATCAGCGCACGTAGCAGGCGCTTGCGATCGCGCACGGTCGTGCTCGGTGCGCTCCATACCTCATGCAGGTCTTTTCCGAGCTCCTGGGCGCGGGCAAGCTCTTCGTCGCTCAGCGGACGCTGGGTCCTGCGCGTCCGCGCCGCTTGCGCGCGCAGCGCTTCGAGCTCGACCAGGCCTCGTTCCAGCGCCGCTCGAGCTCGCGGGCCACGGTGCGGTTTTCGGGCTCTACTGCCGGGTACTGCCACTCCGCACGCTGAGCCTCGTACTCGGCCTTTTCGATCTGCAAGTGCCAGGAGCGCTCTGTCGCCTCGATTTCGAGCCGCAGCGTTTCGCCCGCCAGCGCCGCCGCTTCAATCCCGGCAGCGGCCGACACGTCGAGGAACGCCTCGACCACCAGCGCTTCGATGCGCTTGCCGCCAATGAGCTGGCAGTCCTGCCCTGCGACGGCGGCGAGCGGACGCGAGCAACGATACTGCAGCGTCCGAACGGCGCGCTCACCGCCGTAGTTGACGTACATGCGCCGGCCGCAGTGCCCACAACGCATCAGGCCCTGCAAAAGCGCTCGACCTTCACGAGCGGCTCCTTGGTGAGCTTCGTCGGCGGGGACTGGAATCACGCTGTTGGCGCGCAGGCTCTCCTGGTTTTTGAGGAACGTTTCGAAAGAGATGTATGCCGGATGATGGTCCTTGATCAAGACGGGCCAGTCGACCATCCCCCGCCGCCCTCGCCGCAGCGACAGCTTCTGCGTCTGCGGATCGAGCTCGCGCAGGGGTTTCGCTGCGTCCGAAGACGAAGGCGCCGCCATAGATCGGGTGGCGCAGCATGTTGTGGATCATCCGGTAGCCGACCGGAACCCAGACGATCGGATGCGACCTCGGCAACATGCGACGCACGGAAACGGCAGGCCTTGCTCGCGCCACCACAGGTACACCTGACGGCCGGCACCGAGCTCCTCGAACTTGTGGAACACGCGGTGCACGGCGGCCTGAACTGCCTCGTCGCTCGACATCTCGAGCTGCCTGAGCTCGTCGAGGTCGTAGCCCGCCGGCGGGATCGTGAACGCTTCTCCGCGGCGGGCCTTACTCCAGCGCGCCTCGACCATCCGGTGCACGGCGCTGTCACGCTCGAGCTCACTCACCTGCCCGCGGATGCCGAGCACCATGCGGTCGGCGGACGACGACGGGTCGTACACGCCGTGCTCGTCGGCGATCAGCGTACCCGTCCAGCGACACAGGTACACGAGGTGATGCCAGTCGGAATCGTTGCGCGACAGGCGCGACACCTCGAGGCTCATCACGATGCCGACCTCGCCGCGGGCAACGGCGGCCACCAGCCCGCCGAAGCCGGCGCGTGCTCCGGGCAGCGCGCCGCTCTTGCCCTGATCCTCGTCGATGACGAGGACGCGCTCGCGGCTCCACCCCAGCGCGAACGCCTCGTCGGCGAACGCGTACTGCCGGCGCTGGCTTTCGAGGTTGCCGCGCACCTGCTTGAGCGACGACTGCCGCACGTAGACGAAGGCCAGGCGCGCCTGATGCTCGACTCGTACCTTCAGACGATCCCCATTCGATCCACTCGGTCCAGTCATCATCGATCTCCTCCTCGCTTCTTTTCACTCTTGCTCGTCCGACGGGCAGCAGCGGCGATCAGCCGCGACCACACGGCGACGGCTTCGCGTCGGCATTGTTCCGGCAGTCGCTTCCACAACGTCGCGAGCCCGTCACCTCGCAGGTCGAGCGTTGTCTGTTTCGGCATGCGATTCCTCCTCCAGTGGAGACACCGCATCCGCCACCGCGCACAGGTCCGCAAGCGGCGCCGACCCGTCACGCGGCACGTCTTGCTTCAGCCCGCGGCGACGTAGCATTTCGAGGAGCTCGAGCATTTCCTTCAGCGCATCGATGCTGAAGATCGTGTCTGGTCCGTGCGGCGCCGACTCGCCGTCGGCGTCCGTCCAGGAACGCGGCACTCTCATCGTGCCGTCCGGCAGGCGCACCACGATGTGCTTGGGACCGCCTCGCATCACCTCGAACCGCTGTCCCTCCAGCGGATGGTGACGGCGCGTGAGCGTCACCTCGGGCGGCGTAGGGTGAGTGCAATACTGAGTCTGTACGTGCTTACCCTCGTGCGAGCACACCGCAGTCGATGAAACCTTCGAGCTCGTCTCTCACGAAGCCGGGCAGCGGCGAGGCGAAGCCGTCCTCCGCCGCTGCGTACAGCGTGCGGAGGTTGTCGAGCACAACCTGGTAGAGCGCAGTCGTCTCGGGACGGCGGCGTGCGTACGTCGGCTTGCCGGACACGACGCGTACCTGCGCAATCGGCGTGCCCGCGACGCATGCCTGCGATTGCGGCTACTTCGCGCACGCGAAGGGTGGCGTTGGGCGCTTTCGCCGGTGGCGATCGCCACCTCGCGGGCGTGTCTGCGCCATGCTCCTCGCCGACCCCCTTCCGGGAGGCAAGGCGGGGCACAGGCCGAGGTCGGGCTGCCCCCGCCAGCACGTGGGTGCTGACGCTCCGCGCCCGGCCCGACGCGTCCCCCCCTTTCGCGTGAGCGCGGGCGCCACCCTCACGCTTCCGTGCCTTGGGAAACTTCAGCAGCGCCCGCGCTCACCGAATTTGGGGGACCGGCGGCGCGTCAGCGCCGACGAGGGGGGCAACCACACTCGACGCACTGAACGGCTCCGAGCCCGCCAAGAAGCTCCTGGGGCAACGCTTGGCCCAGGCCGAGGCCCAGAAATGGACCTGGGACGCGCTGAGCGGCCGCACCTTGCTGGGTAAGCTCCTGGCCAAGCGGGGCGACCCGGTCGGCGCCCGGCGTGAGCTCGCGCTGGCGAAGCGGCTGGCCGAGGCCACCTCGAACAAGCTCGTCATCGACGACTGCGAGCGCGCGTTGGGGGAGCTGGGCAGGACGGCGCGGGCGAGTCAGAAGCCGGCGGCGGGATAGCCGAGCCAGGGGTAGCCAGCACGCGGTCTTCCTCTGAGGAGCGTTTCCCTGCTCGCTAGAACGACGAGCCGACACGGCCGCGACTTGCGGACCCACCCGACGTGCGGCATAACTGCTGAACAGTTATGAGGCACCCATGAACTTCAACCTCTACGTCGATGCAGCGACCGGCGCGCGCCTGGACCGCCTGGCCAGGCGGCGGCGGACTACGCGCAACGCCTTGATCCGTGAGGCGGTGAGCCGGCTCCTCGATGGCACCGGCGACGCCTGCTGGCCCCGGGAGGTCGTCCTGTTCGAGGGAGTACCGCGCGCCTCGCTTCGAAGCCGAGCGGCGGAAGCTACGCGCGCCACGCAGGGATCCGCTCGCGTGAAGTATCTGCTCGACACCTGCGTTCTCAGCGACTTCGCGCGCGGCGATGACGTGACCTTGGCTCGCGTCAAGGCCACTGCGCCTGCAGAAGTGGTGATATCCAGCGTTACGGTCATGGAGGTCGAGTTCGGTCTGGCTTTGAATCCTGGACGCGCTCGAAAGCTCGCGCCAGTGCTTCGTGCCATGATGGCTGCCGTGACTGTCGCTGCCTACGACTCCGCCGACGCTCACGCCACCGCCGCTCTACGTGCAGCGCTCCAAAAGAGGGGGCGCCCAATCGGTGCTTACGATGCTCTCATCGCTGGCTGCGCGCTTGCCCGCGGCCTCGTGCTCGTGACCTCGAACGAGCGCGAGTTCGGGCGCGTTTCGGGGCTCGTCGTCGAGAACTGGCGCGTTTGACGCGACTAGCTGGTTTCAGTCCCAGAAACGCTGTGGAGGTTCAAGTCCTCTCCTTCGCACTATAATTTCGAGAACTTGCGCAGCTCGTGACAATTTGCCGTGACGATTGAGGCGTCCCCGGCACTGCCGGCGTGCATCGACCGATCCCGTCTGCCGCCGGAGTGTCCATCTCCGCGCTGGTTCGCGAGATGCGACGATGATCGTCTACTTCGATACGAGCGCGCTCGTCGCGACCTACGTCGTCGACGACTGCACGGCTCAGAACCGGAGCGGCACGTAGTTCGGCGGAATCGTACCGGACGCGCGCTCCGAGCGCGTCTCGCCCTCGGGGCGGAGCAGGAAATACGCGGCGATGCCCAGGCCCACGGCCAGCGCCGCGCCGCCGCTCACGAGCATCCAGGTGCAGTCCAGTACGCACTACGCCTGCCCGGACCTGCGGGGGTACTGGGGTGACTACTTTGGCCTCACACAGTTTCAGAACGTGGGGTACACGCTAGACTTGGGCTTCTTGGGTTCCGTCAAGGACCCATGGCTCAACGCCTCGACCTTCTCGGTCTCCGCCTTCCGGCCCCCCGGGTCCCCATCGCCTTGCAGCACCGCAACCAAGGTTTACTCAGCTCCCGTGGACGTCCAAGCATTCACCTGGCCGAGCTCGATCTATGCCCTACCACCCTTTTGAGCGTGCGGGCCAGGCCGCCATCTGGCTGGCAGTCGGCGTTGTGGTCGCGTGCTGCGGCCGGGCGGTGGAGACCAACCTCGACCCCAAAGCCAACCCACCGCCCGAGCAGCCACCCGGCGCAGATGCGGGCGCCCAGGCCAACCCCGACGCGGCGGTGAGCGAGACAGACACAGGAGCGCCCGATGCAACCAGCGGTGATGCCGGCAGCTCGGACGCGCCGAGTGCAGAAGCTGCTTCCTCCGACCCGCACTGGGACGCCGGTCCCAAGAGCTGCGCGGACATCGGGAAATTCCCGGGCGAGGCTGCGTGTTGCCAGGGAGGCTACTGCTCTGGACATTGCTGGACACCGAATAGCGGTTGTAGCTGCGGCACGACCCTGGGCGGATGCATCTGGCCAGCCGTCTGCTGCGCAGGACTTTGTGTCGGTCCGTGCAACTCCAACTGCGGGGGAGAAGCCAAGTGCAACTGACTCGAACGCTGGCGCTTGCAGCGGTAGCGCTTTCCGTCGTCCGCTGCGGGGCGCGGGCAGACCTGCTGGATTCGACCTCCGCTGGCACAGGGGCTAATGCCGGGGCGGGAGGCTTCGCATCGCCGAACGCCGGCGCGGGCGGGTCGGCAGCGAGTCCGAGCGGGGGAACGAGTGCACAGGGAGGCGTCGGCGCCTCGTCGCCAGAGCTCGGCGGCGCGGGCGGCGGGGCTGAAGGGCCCGCAGACAGCGCACCTCCAGCAGATGTCTCGGCGCCGGGCAAGGACGGTTGGGATGCGTCGGGGAAAGGAGGAAAGCTCAAGTTGCCCGACGCCAGCACGCCCGACGTGTCGGACGCCGATGGCCCCGGCTACGTCGTGATCGACGGCGGCAACGACTGCCAGAAGGAGTGGCTCGGCGCGGTCTTCGCCTATCAGAGTTGCTGCAACGGCGTGCTGTGCCGCGGCGAGTGCGTGGTGTTCGACGGACAGCAAACTCCCACGTGTTACTGCGCGGGCCTGAAGGGCGGTTGCCCAGCACCTCATCACTGTTGCATGGCCACCCACTGCGACTGGCCAGACTACTGCCAATGACCGCGCGTACGCGCTGGGCACTCCTCGGGGCCTGCCTTGCAGCCTCGGGCGCCGTGTTGCTCTGGCCGACCGCGAAATCGCCTCGTCTGCACAAGCTCGGGCTGGTGGTCGTACTTCGGAGCAACGTTTCGAGACCAACGGAGGCAGTGGCGACCAAGAGGGCACAGCTGCGCTGCGGAGAGCGCGAGTGCGATGCGCGGTTGGAACAATGCTGCGTGGGATACTCGGGGGCTGCGCGCGAGTTTGGTGCTGAGTGTGTATCGAACGCCGCGCCCTGCCCTTCGGGTTCAGTGCCGGCATCCTGCTGGTCAGACGCGGAGTGCCGCGCCACCGGCTCGGTCTGCTGCCTCGACGACACGGGCGCCCGCTGCAGTGAGGAGTGCGGCAACGGCCAGCAGCGCATCTGTCGCGAGGACGAGCACTGCGGAACGCCAACCGCGGCACCGCAACGCCCGCGGCGACTTCGCCTCGCGCTGCCATCGCGGCCGCTCCCCGCTTCCGCCGTCCCCATGGCTCAGACGGAGCAAAAGTGAAGCCGAGCCCGCGTCGTCGGCTGGCGCGCGCGGGGTTCCTCTTCGGAGCCGGCGTTGGCTTGGCCGTGGCCTGCGCGCGCGACGCGACCAGACCCGCGCCCGTCGGATTGCAGGCAGACGAGGATGGCGGCAACACTCCGGCCGACGCGGTCGGTGTGGAGAGCTTCGACACGGACACGAGCCTGCCCGGGTCCGTGAGCTCGACACGAACGTGCTGCAACGGGCAGCCGTGCAGAGGCGACTGCGTGCGCTTCAAAGGGGAGAAACCCCCGGTCTGTTATTGCGCGTCGCTGAGGGGTGGCTGCCCTGCGCCACACCATTGCTGCATGATGACTCACTGCGGGTGGGTCGACTATTGCAACTAGCGCGAGGCGGCATGTCGGCCTCGCGAAGCAAGTCGTGAGCTCTCCCCAACCACCCCCGCGATCTCACCGCACTCTGACCAACGTCCCCATCCCCCGCGCATCCCCCGAGCGCACGCCGTGCCACGCGGCGGGCACGCTGGGTTCCGTCCACTCGAATAGCCACTTTGCGTCGCGCGGCGAGAGGTTCACGCAGCCGCCGCTCTTGGGTTCGCCGAAGCGGTCGTGCCAGTAGGCGGCGTGCAGGGCGAAGGGCATGTGTGGTGTTGCCCCCACCCTCGTCGCCGCTCCGCGGCGCCGGTCCCCTCCTTACCCGGTGCGCGCGAGCGGTGAAGTATTGCCAAGACCCCGCACGTCTTGCCGATGCTCGCGCGCACGCGGGCGGAGGGGACGCGTCGCTCCACGCTTGGTGCGCTCGCTCAGGGCATGGCTCGCGCCGCGTTTGGTGGCCGCTCGCTTCGATGACGGCGTCGTGAGCTTTCAAGCCGCGTGTCAGCCAGCCTCCATGTGAGTGTCGGCAGCTGTGCGCCGTTTCGTACCTTTCGAGTGCGCGTGAATTCCGGCACACTTCCTTCGGGTCGTGTACGCCGGGGAGACTGAGACATGGTTGGAACGTCCAGCGCCGTTCGAGTTCTGGGATTGGCTTGCTCCAGCGTTGCGATCCTCGCGCTGGCATGCAGTTCGCAGGGGGGGGGCCGACCTTGAGAGGAGGTCGAGCCCCATCGAGGGGCCCAGCGAGGGGATAGCTCCGATCGATTCGGAGGACGCGTTCACCGGTGTGGTTCGCGTCGACTACGTCGGCAGCTGGGGAAACAAGCCGTGCACTGGCACGCTGGTGTCGTGTCGAGAAGTGTTGACCGCGCAGCACTGTCTCGAGCCAGCAACGCAGGAAGTCGCCGTTCGTCTGCTGCGTTACTCGCCAACGAAGCAATGGAAGTCCATCTCGGTGCCGTTTCAGCTCGGCACCACGGTCATCGTCAAGCAGCCCGGCGTGTACGGCGACCCGGCCAAAGGTCAGAGCGACATGCTGGTGGTGAAGCTCCCCGGGCCGGTGCCGAAGGGGTTCAGTCCGATCCCTCGGCACCCAGGGCACAGCACGAAGTTCTTCGAGGACAAGACGACCATCGTTGGTTACG
The DNA here is from genome assembly GCA_016706225.1 of Myxococcales bacterium. NCBI lineage: Bacteria > Pseudomonadati > Myxococcota > Myxococcia > Myxococcales > Myxococcales bacterium. Next base: position 1,199,259 of record JADJKB010000021.1, on the reverse strand, counting down.
GGCTCACTGGCGCTTGCACGCCCAACAACGCCGACGAGCGCCGCTTTGGCAACCAGCTGAGCGCAAACACCCTGTTCAACGGCTTCACCATCGACTGGACGCTCGGCGGCGAGGAATCGTCCGCCGACGCTGGCGACTCCGGGGGTCCGCTGCTGGTGGGGCCGGTCGGTGCTCCCCGTATCGTAGGGGTCTTCTCTGACTTCCTCGTGGACGCATTCGCTCTGAGCTGCAATCCAGTTACGAATCAGTGGGCGAGCGTCGTTGCGCAGAAGGCCTGGCTCGACAGCGTACTCGCCCCACCAGGGTTGGACTCCGACGGCGACGGAGTTCCCGACGAGTGCGACGAGTGCGCGCTCGGCAGCGACTACGACCGCTGCGGTCCCAACTCGGCCGCACCAGGCGTGCCAAGGGCCTGCGCGCCCCCCTGCGGGTGCGAGCCCGACACGGACCACGACGGCATCTGCGACAAGGAAGACGCTTGCCCGAACACGCCGTCGACTCTTGCCGTCAACGCGAACGCGCTCTCCGAGAGCTTCCACAGCCCGACCGAGCGCTGGCCCGACCTCTGCGATCCAGTGCCCGTTCCCGCCGCGAAACCGGTTCCCAAGGACATTCCGCTCCCTCCCGCAAGCAACCCGCCGTGCGCGGATCCGGTCTGCTACGTCAAGAAAGGCACCGACAGCTCGTCACTGCGGGTGACCCCCGTGCGTTCGAATCGCGCGCCGGTTCTGGTGGGCTCTCCGTCGTACTGGAATTTCCTTGGGCTCGCGACGAACTTCAGGTTCTGCCAGGAGAAGATCCTCAACAGCGATCCCGCATGCGATGACCAGCTCGCGGTCTTGGATGCCCGCCTCACCGACGCCGCGACGGCCGCTCAGGAGCAGCGCGCCCAGCCCTACCACCGCATCCGCATCGACCGGGGTCTCACGCAGCTTCCGCGAGGGGCCAGCAGTCCCTTCGACTACCTCAACGCCCACTCGTTCGATACGAAGCAGCAGTACGACGTGAAGTGGGCCTATCTGGAGGACTTCGCGTTCTGGCAAACCAAGGCAGGGACGCTCGCCGAATTCATCGCCTTGCCGAGCCCCGGCTTCCCCGACGGCAGCGTGGCGAGTGGTCTCGACGGGAAGATGTGGCTCAACGCCGCGACGCCGGTCGGGGACACCGTCGATGTCGGAACCGGCTTCCATGGCGAGCAGCTCGCGAACGCACACTTCGACCTCGCGCCGGAGAAGTTCCTGCTCGTGGGCACGGCAGGTCCGCTGATCTGGCCGACCTTCGAGGGCGACAATCCGATCCTTTGGCCGCTGGCGGCGGATCCGATCAAACAAAACTGGCAGCCGTTTCCCGACGAGCCAGCGGGCCAAGCGCGCGTTGCCTTCTGGAACTCGGTCGCGCACGGCCCCTTCGTGCTCACGACAGGCGGGGACGCTGTCGATGCTTCGGACCGCGTCAGCCCTGCGCTCGCGGCGTCGCTTGGTGTGGGCTCGCGCGTATTGAATGCGGTCGAGCCTTATGGCGCGTGGTGGTCCGCAAACGAGCGGGTGGCTGTGCTGTTCGCTCGCGACGCTACGAGCGTGATTGACAGCGTGGCGGTCGGAGATGACGGGCATCTCGTCGGAGGCGCCGACGACCGTCAGGTCGGGTGCACGGCCGGGCAAGTGCTCATGCGCTGTGCGACCGGACTCAAGTGTTCGATCCCATGCAATGAGGTCGTCGGGGACGACGGCGGCAACCCAGGTCCCGGCGATCCCTCCTGCACCCTGGCCGCGGCGCCCGGAAGCGACGGTGTCACCGACGAATCGGCGATCACCTGCCAAGCGGAGTCCGGAGCGCTCTGCGCGGCCGGCAGCATGGCGTGCAGCTCGAGCTGCTTCGTGCCGTGCGATGGGATCGTCGGTTGTGTTCCGGATGGTCGCTTCGGGGACGAGCAGCCTGATCTGTGCGGCGACAGCGCCGCGGGGGCCACGCTCGCCGTGGCACAGAATCCCGGCGTGCCCGCGCTCCCGGAGCCACGCACCGAATTCGTGGGCATCTACTCCCGCTCTCTCGACAGGTTGTTCGTCGTCGGGGGGCGCAGCCTCGCTGGAGAGCGGCTGCACGACATCTGGACGGGTCGTCCGATGGGCCACTTCGTCCGACTCCCGCTCGCTCAGAGTCTCGGCGATGTGCTGGCGGGCACCTACGACTTCGCTGAGCGGGCGTTGTACGTGCTGGACCAGGTCGCACCACCCGGGAGCAAGTCCAAGAAGGGCGGCAAGCCACCCCCTCATTTCTTGCGCTTGCTCCGCGTGGACCCGTTCGATGCAAGTGTGACGGTGCTCACGACCTGGCCGGCGGTTGGCGCGTTTGATCGCTTCTTCCTCGTCGCGGACAGTGATCGTCAACTGCTGATCGCTGCCACCAGCACTCTCTCCCACAAGTACGCCATCGTGCGATTGGTCACGTCGTCGTTGCAGGTCACCGGTGTGAGGCTCGGGTCGAGCCAGTTGGTTGCAGGCCCCGTGGTGGACCCAGTCGGTTACCTGCTGGTAACCCATGACAAGAAGAACCAACGCCTGACGACAGAGCGATTCACTCTACAGAGCGCCGCGGGCGCGCAGGCCAACCCAACCATCAGCCAAGTCCTCCAATGAGCCGCAAGATTTGGCTCGGAGTGCTGGCGATCGCGCTCGGCGCGGGATGCTCGGGCGCGTGCACCTCGGAGGGGGACGGCGCGAAACCAAAGCCGGACGACGCAGGAAACGATACGGGTGTCGGCGGGAGCAGCGGAGCTGGGTCGGACGCGGGTGCGGGCGGTACGCCCGCCGACTCCGGCGATGCGGACGCGCCATGCATCCCTCCGCCCAAGCCCGATTTCGTCCCCGACGGCTGGGACGCCTACACCGACTTCTCTTGCGCGCAGCCGTTCTACGTGCCGTCGAGTGAGAAGTACTTGCCCGAGCCCATCCTCTGGGAACCGTGCCCTTCGCCGTCGCTGCTGAGCAAAGGCTGCCAGTGGATGAAGGTGACGTGGGCAGATCCGACTGCGCTCCAGATTGCGAAGCTCGCGCCCAGCCAGTCTGGCCCGCCTCTGCTCTCATTCATGCGTATCGTGCGTCCCGAGGGTGGAGCTGGTCACTCGTATTCACTCGTCGCGGAAGCGAACGGAGCGATCCGTTTCGCCCTTCTGAACCCGAGGACACCGCAGGAAGGCACGGTCGACCTGATAGTGGACGTGAATGAGGACCGCTTCGCGGTCGAAGTCGCGGGCGGCGAAGGGTACAAGCAAAACGCCTTCGACTCCGACCGCAGAGGTGTGCTCATCGGCAAACTCGGCGAGCTCCGACCCACGCTGTTTCATTTCGAGGTCACGCCGTCGGTCTACTCGTGGCGCGTGAGCGGCAAGCTCGCCGTTCGGGGCGAAGCGCCCGCACTGCGCTTGACGGCGTTCCCGCTCGATGGCGCGCCGGCGTTCGAGCTGGCGTCGCCTTCCACCGACCCGGACGGGCTTCCCCCGCATCTGCCCGTGGTGCTCGGGGACAATGTGCTGTTCGATGTGGGCACCCTCTTGTCCCAAGGCATCATGGTCCACGACCCGGTGCTGAAAACGCAGGCCCTGGTCCGTTGGTATGGGGACACCTCGAAGGGCGCCTACAACGTCGGCACCGACGGCAAGGACCTGGTGTGGACCTACGGCGAGGTTCATCCGCCGACGGGAGGCAGCTACGAGAAGCGCAGTGTCTGGACCTCCCCGTTCACCACAGATCCGGCGAAGCTCGTCCCCAAGCGCTTGCGTTCGGATCCGGAGACCGCCTTCGACGTCAACTTCGTCGTCGGGTGCGGCTACGCGGCGCACAAGCTCCAGCCGCCGGACGGGATGCTGGTCGTGCGGTTGTCGGATGGCGTTTCGTGGATCCTACCGAACAATCTGACCGCAGCAGACAAGACGGGCTGGCATTGGCAGAAGGGCATCGGCATCACCTGTGACGAGGTCTTCGCCACCGTTGCTGTGATCAGCTCGCCGACGGCGAAGCTCGTCTACACGGTCGCGCGAGTTCGGCTCGACGCGCTGGGTCCGGGCGTCCCACCAGATTGAGCCCTTCCGAGTGCGGCGATGGGTGAGCGTGAACTGCGGACGGACCCCTCATCGAGCGGGCCTCGCCCCCCGTCGTGCTTTCGCCAGCGCAAGTGACGAGCGCCGCCGAGCGCGCAGCGCCTCAGCCCACACGCGGCCTCCTACGCTTCGCGCACGGGGTCACCCCCGTGCACGCAAGGACTGGCCTTCCCGACTGTGGACTCTTGTCGGGGCAGGACTTGAACATCGATTCTCATCTTCTTTCTCACCTGCTTCCTTCTGCCGGTCTTTCCCGGCGCATCCCTCCACTCGCCTCGCTGCGCTCGGCGGTCTCCCCCAACGCCGGTGCGCGCGGGCGGAGGCGTCGTGCCAAGACTTGCGAGCGCCTTGCTGATGCCCGCGCGCACGCGGCGGGGGGAGACGGGAGGGCGAGTGCGGTTTCAGAACGCTCGCCCGTGCGAGCCGAACTGACGGTAAGTCGGAATGGGGTTCGTGTCGTGGTCGGACCGCCGGCGCGTCAGAGACAGCCCTCGCTCCGCCCGCAACGGAAACCAGCGGTCGCACAACGAACGCTAAACGAACGCTCCGTTGACTGCCGCGACCCCATCATCTCCGCCTGGCGACCAGCACCTGCGGCAAATCGTCGCCGGGTACGTGGCGCACCACCGTCGCGAGAGAGATCATCAGGGCCTCGGCAGTGAACTGAGCGAATCGCCGCCCGCAAACTCGAACGGCGCGCGGACGATTCGATGTCGGGACCGGCTCGGCGGAACGCTTCGCTACTAGCACGGCGCATGCGGCTTGATTTCGCGCGGACCAGTTTTCGAACACGGCGGCGTTGCGATCGTCGCGCTGCTGCGCCGTTCGCCATCTCCGCGCGCACAGAGGTGAGTGCGAATGCACCCAGTGCGACGTGACGTACCGGCATGTGGGTCGGCATGCGTCGATTCACACCCTTGACCGTTCGCGGGGATTCCGGTGAACTGGATCGCGCTGATCCCGAGAGGTGGAGCATGACAGGGGCGGTCGGATTGCGAATGATGGCACGACGTTCGCAGGGGGGGGGCAGCGCGTGCGCCGTTAGCTGCGGTCGCACTCGCTGCGTTCGGAGCGGCGGCGATCGGCTGCTCGACGCATGAGCCACTCGCGGACGGACCCACCGCGGTCAACGCGCAGCAAATCTACGGCGCTGGTGCCGCAGCGGACACGACATCGACGACGGGCTTCCGCGCGCCCGTGGGGCAGTTGTCCACCACGTCGTCGAGCTGCTCAGGCACCGCGGTGAGCGCAACGACGGTCATCAGCGCCGCGCACTGTATGTGCAACTGGGCTACCGGCCAGTGGCTATGGCAATCAGGCGCAGTGATGTCCTTCTTCCTGCCGCAAGCGGGCGGGTGGAAGTCGAACGTGCTGAGCGCGGTAGTGCTTCCAGGTTCGGTTTGCTACATGAACAAGAACGGGGCCCCGCCCTTGATCGGTCCTGGTGACCTTGCCGTTGCCACACTCGCAACGCCGATTCCATTTGCCGTCCTTCAAGAGTACCCACGCGTTCACTTGGGGCCGGCGAAGGCCGACTGGGACTCTGGAAAGCTCCGCGACGTCGCGTCGAACTTCCAGCCTGGCGCGTTCATCGTCGGTTTTGGCGGCACAGTGAACTTCGACTCGAGCGCGGGCGGCGGGACGCGGCGCTTCGGCCAGATCTACCCCGAGCTCTTGAAGGACCCGTGTCCCTCCAAGCTCGGGTACCAGGTCGGCCTCGGTTCCCTCGTGGGGCACTGCAACGACTACTTCGAATGGGAAGCGTTCACCAACGCCGCGGTCGGCGCTGTCGCCGCCCCCGGCGACTCTGGCGGGCCCTTGTATGTCACGGATTCTTCCGACGACTCGCTCGTGCTCGCGGGTGTGTTCTCTGGTTATTACGACTACGATCAGCCGACGGCCGGCGGCAAAGCCAATCCACCCTGGCCCCGCAACGTATGGGCTCCAACGGGGGATACCGGGGACGTTGGCAGCCACACCTTCCTGATCGCGGCCCTTGGGGGCGACTCCGAACCCGACGGCGTCCCCGACGCCATCGACAACTGCCCGGGCAAGTACAACCCCGACCAACTGGACGAGGACGGCGACAACATCGGAGACGCGTGCGACAACTGTCCACCGAGCTACTGCGTTGTGCTGGTGCCGTCGCCCTTCATCACTTGCAAGAACCCATCACAGCAGGACTTCGACAAGGACGGCGTGGGCGACACCTGCGACCTCTGCCCGGAGAAGAAGAACAGCGGACTGCTTGCTGCGGACTCCGACGGCGATCAGGTTGGCGACGACTGCGACACCTGTCCGCTCGCGAACGCCTACGCTTCGTGCGCGCAGAACACCCAGTGCGCCGCGGCCAACGCAGGCTTCTGCGTTCTCGACTCTGCCGCCGGCGGCTCGTTGCTGTTCGGGCGGTGCAGTCGTGTCGATGATGGCGACGGCGACGGAATCCCTGATACGTGCGATGCCTGTCCGAGCTTCCCCAACACCTCGACCAAGAACACCAACGACCTCGCCGAGGAGCGAGAGCAAACGCTCAACTCGTCGATCGCGAGCCTCGCGGACGACTGCGACCCCGTGCCGATCGTGCGGGTTCCCGCCCAGAAGCCCACCGTCATGGACGTCGTCGGCCACAACAATTTGAACACCAGCAGCGGGGACGGGCCGGACGAGGTAGTGGACATCCCTCAGGAGCGCTGGCTGGGAAGGCAGACGCCGAGCGAGGCGCCCGGGAGCGCCCTTCAGGAGGCGTGGGGATATCGGGCTTGTAGTTGCTTCACAGCGAGCGGCTTTCCTCTACCTCTGAGGGACTGCGTAAAGCAGAACAGCCAATGTTCCTACCTCGCGCCAATGACCAAGCCATTGAGTTGGCGCATTCCAAAAGTCACGCTCACGAACGGCACTCCCATCCTCGACGGCAACGGGGTCACGCTGCTTCAAGGCGACTTCTACCGCGGCATGGCCCAATCGATGACGCTGAGCTGGCGCTGGCGCGACGACGTGAAGAGCGCCAACGTGAGCGGCAAGGGCACCTGTGGCGTTGCGGTCGAGTCGTGCGCGGCTCACGTTGCGATATTCACGACCACGCTGGGGCAAGTCGCGAGCCCGCGCGACGGCAGCGCGTCGCTGCGCGATGTGTTTCAGATCATCGATGCGCCCGCCATCAAGACCTATCTGACGTTGCCCTACGCGGTTCTACCTCCAGGATGCCAGTCCATCCCGTGCCTCGATTGGTACAACCCGAAGCTCTACCTCTTCGATCCCGCGCTGCACGACTTCTCCGAAGCCTTCGCGACGCCGGTGCTGCTCGCGAGGAGCGGCGCCAGCGTCGGTGCAGTCACGCAGGCGACGGGAACACACGACGTGACCAGCGCGATCTCAGCGACCGTGGCCGGCCTGATCGGAGCTACAAACCGAATGTGGCTCACTCCAGCCGAGCCCGCTCACCGAATCAGGCGGCTCCCCCGTCGCGGCGGCGTCCAAGCGGTCTCGTTCCCCCGCGACTACAGCCCCACGGCGAGCATCGACGTCGTATTCGGCAGCGGTGCCGGGCTGTTCACCGACCGGCGCATTGGCGACGGAGACTTCGGGGCTGCGGCGGTGACCCTCGGCGGCTACGGGCCTCGTGCGCGGTCGGACGTCCGAGCCGTGCTGTCCGGCGTCGAGGAGGCGATCTACATGGTGGGCGGCCGCACGCAGAGTGGCCTGCCAAGCCAGGCCATTTGGCGGTACACCATCGCCGATCGCGCCTGGCAAATCGTCGCCGAGAACTCCGCCCTCGTGCCGTCGTCGCGTGTGCTCGCGGTAACTTATGACGAGCCCAACGCGAAGCTGTACGTGCTCGACCTCGACGACGAGCCTCACCCCGGGAACAAGACCACTGCGCGCTTCACGAGCTATGATCTTCGCGCGGGCACCGCGGAGCAGCATGCAACCTGGCCGTACACCGGCAGCTACGAGCAGCTCTGGCTTGCGGCGACGGAGGATGGCGACGTCCTCTTGTTTGCAGCCAAGCAGAAGACCTACAAGGTGTGGCGGCTCCGGCCGAAAGTGCTCAGCGTCAAGTACGCCGGGAACCACACCGGTGTCGGTACTCTGCTTGGTCAGCCCGTCGTGGGCGAACGCGATCCGGTCGTTGCAGTCGTCAACGGCGCGGGCACGGTAGAGTATCGGACCCTCACACCTGCCGACTTCGTTGGCCCGCAGCCGTGCTCCGCACTTTGAACGCCCGAGTCGGGCTCGCGGTGTCTGCGCTCGCGCTGCTGCGCTGCGGGTCGTGCACCAGCGAGTCCGACGGCACATTGGGCCGCACCGGTGGCGGCGGGTCGGGTGCCGCGCTCGGCGGTGGCGGCAACCCCGACGCACCGTCGGGCGCGGGCGGAACGGTCGCCGACGCAGCCGCGGACGGGCCAGGGGCGGGCGGCACCGTCAGCGACGCCGGGCTTTCGCCCGAACAAACCTGGCTCGCCGATCCGGAAGCGTGGATGCCCGTCCCGGGGAGTGAGTTCACACAACCAGCCTGTTCGGTGCTCGAGGCGAAGGAGGGCAAGATTGGGTTTCCCAAGCTGATCTGGAAGTCTTGCGGTGCAGGCTGTGAAGCTGCCGAGCTGGCCGAAGGTTTTGGCTCGAAAGGAGCCCTGCCGACGGCGACGACGTATCAGCTCGCGGGCGGGGACGCGGCGTTTCTGACGTACGACGTATGGGTCAACACGGCTGAAACGTCACACTACGTGCGTCGCGTGGTGCGGCTCGAAGATGGCACGACGGTCGGCGCGCTCGTCGGGCGCCAGAAATCGGCCGCGCCGGTTGCAGGATGCGTGTTCGGCAATGGTCGCGAAAGCGCGCGCGCAAACGCGCTGATGGGTGGGGACCCGGGGAGCCAGATGTACGCCCTGGCACCACTCACCGGCGGCCAGTGGGTGTGGTCGCAGCCGCCGACTCCCCAATCCGGGGCGCCCCCCGCGCTCGTCGAGTTCGACATCGACGCCAGCGGCGGCGCGATCTTCTATACGGGCAAGGGCGGAGTCTGGGCGCTGCTCGACCCCAAAGCGAACGTCTGGAAGCCACTTGAGGTGCCCTCGGCCTCGTCAGTGGGCGCGGGTCAAGGTGACCTTGCGGTCTGGACGGACTACCCGGCCGGCAAGCCCGAGCGAATTCGCGGGTGGGCCACAGACGGGAAGGGCGTTCGAACGTTGCTCGACCCAGCACCGAAAGGCACCTGCCGGCTGAACGTGTCACCGACTGCAATCGTCGGCATAGCACTGGACGGAAACACGGGCTGCGACAACCTGCCGCCCGCGCCCAAAGCGCGCTTCTGGTGGTCACCTCGCAAGTATGATGCTTCCGGTTCCCCAGTCACGTTGGGTCCAGACTTACCCGGGAGCGCCTTCGTCCCGGTGCCGATCGTGTCGGTGCGCGCGTGGGGCGACTACGCGGGCGTCGTATTGAACGTCGTCAACGATGCGGGCGCCCTCGACGGCGGCGCCTACTTCCTCCTGGCGAACCTGGCGACCGGAAAGATCTGGAGGCTCGACGGGACGACCGGGCATGAGCTCCACGAGGACGCTTGGACCCTGACGCCGACCCACTTCTACTTCGCTGATCGCGTCGCGGGCGACGGGCCTTTGATCGTCCGCCGCATGTTCAGGTACGAGCTCGCGAAGCTTGACCAACTCGCCAGCCCGCAAAACTGAGGCTGACGTGAAGCTGTTGCGCGTTCTCGTCGTGTCGTGCCTGTTCGCGGCTCGTGCACGCGCCGACCTGGCGCCCGTCGTCGCGCACCCGGAGCCACCCCCGCGAGTCTTCCCGCGGCGCATGTTCGAGCTGGCGACGCACGGCGCCGGCGCGGCGAGCGAATGCGCGCAGTCTTGCAACGGATTGACCCGCGTCGGGTTCGGCGCGGGCTTCACCGCGCTGCTTCGGCCACTTCATGGGATCGCTTTCCTCTACGGTATCGACCGGAGCTGGTTCCGCTGGAGCCCCGACGGCCGAGAGACGTTCACCGCGCACGTGACCACCAGACGGGTGGGCATGAGGGGGTACGTCCTCGAGACCGAGAACCTGGACGGTTGGCTCGAGGCGGTGCTCATCAAGCCGAGCTGGGGCGCTTCGACGGAGGTAGACTCGCCCGGCCCAGGCGCTGGCCTGGGCACCGGCGCTGGCGTCGAAATGTACCTGCGGGAGCACTTGAAGCTTGGCGCACGGGCGCAGTTCGACGTTTTCGGTGAAGACGGGGGCCCGCACGAGGGCGGCGGCACCAGCGCGGCGACTGGCACGACTCGTGAAGCGCCGTTGATTCGCCTGGTGTTTCAGCTTGGGCTGACGGTAACCATTCCGTTCGGACCGAAGCTCGCGGTCGACTAGCTTCCCGGCTCGCGCGTTCCCGGACAACCGCCTTGATCGGTATCGTCGCGCCGTGCTCTGACGTGGCGGACCGTCCTCACCGTCCCCAACGTGAGAGCCAGTGCCGCATGACTGGCCTCCCCATGCGACAACTACCCTAACCAGTCCCGGCCGTCTGGCTCCGCTCAGCGGCGCACGCTATGCGCCACGCCGCGTACTGAGGTGAGACGAAGCGGTGAGTTCGAGCGCGTGTGCAAGCACGAAGGCGTCGCAGGCGGTGTGTCTCAGAGCCTGCGCCATGGGTCGCGAAGCCCGCGCACCGCGCCGGGCCTCGGAGGAACCCATGCTCGCTCGTGACCGTCATCAGCTCCGGCGCCGCCAGCTCCTCGCCGGCCGCGGCGCCGCGATGCGCGTCGCGCCCACCGCTTCGAGCGCGTCAGCTCGGGGTCGAGGTGCGGCGCCAAGTGGTGATTGCGGACTTCATCGCGGACCTCGTGGTGCCCGCTGCGTGGCTCGTCATCGAGGTGGACGGTCCGTTCCACGCCAGGCGCGCCCTGGCGGATGCGCGGCGCGACCGTGAGTTAGGTCGCCGCGGGTGGCGCGTGCTGCGGCTGCCGGCGGAGCTCGTGGAGCGGGAGATCGAGGAAGCCCTCGCGCGCGTGCGCGCAGCGCTCGGCGGGTGAGCCGCGGGTGGCCTCTTCGCTGGCTTCGCACGATCGTTTTGGTCGGGCTAGACGCGACGTCACCCCTCCCGCGCGAGCGGAGCGAGTGCTTGGGAGGGGTCGGCCGCGCGCAAGGCGGCGTAGCCGCCGCGCACGGACGGGGGTGGGCACCTCGCTACCTCACCGCACTCTGACCAACGTCCCCATCCCCCGCGCATCCCCCGAGCGCACGCCGTGCCACGCCGCGGGCACGCTCGGCTCCGTCCACTCGAACAGCCACTTTGCGTCGCGCGGGGAGAGGTTCACGCAGCCGCCGCTCTTGGGTTCGCCGAAGCGATCGTGCCAGTAGGCGGCGTGCAGGGCGAAGGGCATGTGGAAGAACTGCGTGAAGGGGACCTCGGCGAGGTAGTAACTCTTGCGCAGTGGGTCGGGGGTCATGGTCGTCGAGCGGTGTTTCCACTCGATGCGGAAGGTGCCGGTGGGCGTGGTGAACTTCGCGGGCATGCCGTCCTCGCGCTTGTAGCCGTTGGCGCCGGGGGAGATCAGCGTGGCGAAGACTGCGCGCTCGCCTTCGTACGCAACCAGGGTGCCCTTGAAGATGCTGATGTCGACCCACTTCTCGCCGTCGGCCAGGGCAAATCCTCGCGGGGGCTGCGCTTCGACCAGGGTCGCGTCGCGCTCGCGCATCCAGTACCCGTCACTCGTCTCCAGATAGCGATGGTGCCGCTCCTTGCGGTAGCGACCCGTGAGCCCAGCCCACGCGAGCCGCGGCCAGCTCTCCCGAGTCTCCAGCATCGTCCCCGGTGAGGTGTCCTCGCGGTATCCCGCGAGGGGGTCGGGATCGTCCGGGTTGGGTTCCTCCACCGCCAGCTCGTCCTCGAAGCTGACCGGAGTGAGATCCGACGCCGTGGCCACGACGCGGTACTTCACCTTGTCCTCGTGACGCACGAACGCGATCGGTAGCCGCACACTCTCGTCGTCGATGAACACGCCGGCGAACTTCGACGGTTCGAGCGGCACCAGCTTGTCCTTGGGCGCGATCAGCAGGTCGTCCGTCAAGACGAAGCTTCGGCCACCCGACACGAACTCGTCGGTCCACGCGATGGCGGAGCGCGCCGGGATCCACTTGGCCTTCGCGCGGGTCTCACTCGGGGTGTTGGCGAGCGCCCACGGCGAGAGGTTGCCCGGCCCAAACGGGATGGGTGCGTCGGCTTTCGCGGGGAGCAGATCCACGTCGCGCAGCGCCGCGGGCACTCGACCCGGATCGGTCCCCGCCGCGCGGGCCTCGCGGAGTTTCTCGAGTCGAGCCAGGTGGCCGTCGAGATCGAACTCGGACTCGCGCTGCTCTTCGGGCGTGGGCACCTTGCGGTAGAGCACGCCCTCTCGCGATACACTCCAGCGGAAGGGCACCGCGCTGTCGAAGCTGCCGTGGTGAGCGCGCTTGGTGACGAGCAACGGGTGAGTGTCCACCTCCAGCGTCGTGCTCGCGTCCAGGCACACGTAGCCTTCGGGTTCGACCGCGAACCAGCCTTTCGCACAACCCTCGGTGCCGGCCGCGGTGGCTTCGCGCAGAGGGACCACCGCGCCGACGTGGAGCACTCCGATCTCGGGGCTCGTCGGGCGCGGATTCTGGCGCACGAACACCCGCGACGAGAGCGCGCCGATGCGCGGAGGCAAGACGGGCGCGGTCGCACTCGCGGGTGCAACCTCGGCGGTCGGCTGCGTGTTCGCGGTGGCAGGCTCCGCGGGCGGCGGGTCGACGTGCTCGCGCGGCGGTTCCGGCGCACGCCGGCACGCAACGAGCGCGAGCGCCGCGCCGAGGGCAAACCGACCGCGGGGGGACATCGCCCGAATATCTCGGACGCCTGGCCAAATGGCCTAGATTCCGGCGACGCGAGCCTGCCCGCCGGCGCTCAGCCGCCCCCGCCGTTCAGGTACATGTCCTGACAAGTGCCCGAGCTGCCCGCGGGATCTGCATCACAACCTGCGCCGGCGGGCTCCTCACACGCGATGGCCGGGCAACCGATGCCCTCTCCGCATTTCTGTGTGTCCCAGAAGTATTTCAGATCGCCGAGGGTCTTCAGCGCTTCGGCGGCGCCCGCATTGACGAAGGTTCCCCCGCAGGGGCAAGCGAGCGCATCCGGCACCTTCTTCGTGCACTGCTCCATGTCGATCATGGGGTTGCAGACCTTCGCCTTTTTCAGCGTCTCCACGTAGCCCTGCTCGAGCGAAGCACACGGTGCTCCGCCGCCGCCCGGCGCGCCGCCCGAGGCGCCAACCCCACCGCCTCCGGCCACCGTGCCTCCGGTGCCACCGTCGACCGCGCCGGAGCCTCCACCGCCGGAGACCGCGCCAGTGCCGCCCCCACCCGAGGCGCTTGCTCCCCCGGCTCCGGCTGCTCCCCCCGTGCCTCCGGTTTCGGACTGCCCGCCGCACGCCACGAGGCCGGCGACGAGGGACAACGCAAACCAACGACGATTGTTCGACATCTGACTCTCCAAGAAGAAGTGGCGCGACTTGTGCCAACTCGGATCCGGTTGCCCGGGGCGAACCTTGATTTCGAGGTCCTGGTGACACGAGGAGCAATGCGCGTGCCGAACGTTGAACGTGGCACGTCCCCGTCGTCTGGAGGGCGGCGGTCGGTGCTCAGCTCGAGTGCAACGCCACGCGGTTGCCTTCGCTGTCCCGCACGATGGCTCGAAAGCCGTGGGGGCCGATGGCGTGTTTCGGTTGCAGGATCTCGCCGCCGTTCGGCGCGACGGCGGCGATCGCGTCGTCGAGGCGCCCATCACAGTTGAGATAGATCAGCACCCCGCGCTCGGACGGCGCGTTGTCCTTCATCACGGCGAGGCAGCCGCCAACGGCTGAGCCTTCGTGAGGAAGGATCCCCATCGAGAATCCGGGCCCGTCTTGCTTCGGGATCTCACACCCGAGCACAGCCCCATAAAATTGGATTGCGCGATCGAGCTCGACACACGGCACATCGAACCAAACGACCTGACTCTTCACGCTCTGGGCACCCATGGCATCCCTCCGCGCTCGGCCATAACACGCTCGGGACTGAGCGCCATCGAGGATGTGGAGTGTCCCGATGCGCGGCGACTCAGCTGCCGCTGTCCGGTGGCGGCAACGACAGGCAGACCTGCGGTCCGTCGTCGCCAGCATCGTCGGGTGGTGGAGCGAGACACGGCTGCGGCTCGGCATCCGCATCGAAGCCCGCGTCTCCGGCGCTGCCTCCGGTGTTCGCACCGCCCGCGCCGCTGACGCCGCCGGTGCTCGAGCCACCCGCGCCGCTGGCGCCGCCGGTGCTCGAGCCGCCGGTGTTTGCGCCGCCGGTGCTCGAACCGCCGCCGCCCGTCGTCGCCGCGCTGCCACCGCCGCCGCCGTTGTCGGAATCTCCGCCGCAGGCAGTGGTGGCGACCGACGCGACGCCGGCACTCGCGAGCGCCATCGCCACGAAGCGCGCGCGCCGGGCCAAGATCAGACGCCTGCTGTCTCCATCCGTCATGACCGCTGCATGATGCGCCAACGCACTGGGCTACGCAATCCTCGGAGCGCCCTCCGCGTCATGTCGTGCGGAAATCCTTGGGCGCGCCGCGGAGCGTCGCGAGATTGAGCTCCAGCGCCGCGACCCCTCCGGCCTGGCGTTTCACCTCCGCCCCAATCGTGAACGCGCCCCACACGGTGAGCTCGAGCTCCGCGCGCCCCGCCGACAGCCGCACGCTCCGCGTGTTGGGTTCGAACGTGTCGTGCAAGTGGAAGGTCACCGTGCCTGCCTCGGCGCGCAGCCCGCGCTTGCGCCGCACCACCACCCGCAGATCGTACCAGCCCTCGACGGCCCTGGAAGAAACGCGCGCTTCGATCACGTAACCGCCGTTCGAGGTGGCGCCGCCCCAGCGGCCCTTCTGAGGATCGTCGGGGTCGCGCTCCTTGCTGGTCGCGGCGGTGGCCCGGGTGAGCACCTCGACGAGCGGAGCGTGGCGGTCGGGTGGGGGGCCCAGTGCAAAGAAGATCGGCTCGATGGAGTAGCGCATCTCGAGCTCGGTCTTGCGCGCCAGGATGCTCTCTTCGTCCTCGCGCTCGGGGTCGTAGTCCAGGATCGCGAAGTGACGGGGGCGCCACTCGTCGAAGGTCGCGGTCTGCTCCCGGAGCAGGGTGTTGATGTCCTGATCTCTGAGCGAGAAGCCGACGAACAGGAGCTGGCGTCGGAAGAGCAGCATCAGCAAGCGATGCCGGTGTTCCTGGCTCTTGAAATAACGCTCGCGGTAGTCGCTCTCGGTGAGCACGACGGTCTCCGGTCGGGTGTACACGCCGTGCAAGTGAAAACATGGCTTCGGAGGCATCGGGTGGCGGTCGAGCAGGAAGGAGTTGACCGTCGGCCCGTCCGTCCAGTCGACGGTCTCTAGTGGCTCACGGACGTGGGACTCGTGGGCGCGCTCGATCGCGAGGTCGTAGTTGGTGGTGGCGAAGAAGGCGAAGGGTGCACGAGTGAGGAGCGCGTGGGGTTTCGAGCGCTCGATGCGCGCGCGCTTGTTGGTGTCGGCGAAGATGGCGCGGAGCGCGCTCGCGTACTTCGAACCCATCTTCTTGCGCAGGAGATCGGCGCGCAGCAGGCTGTCGCGAGTGCTCTCGGCGCGCCCGGGATTGCCCGCGCGTCGTGAGAGCTCTTCGATCAGCTCCCGCCACCCCGGGTAGCCCAGCGACTGGCTCAAGCCTGCGCCGACCAGCACGCCGAGCTGACCCGAGCTGACCGCGGCGGCGAGGCGAGCGAGGCCCGCTTCATTGATGATTCGCGGGCGGGACGAACGGCGTGGCATGGTGGGAGGCTACACGAGCCAGGAGGAGCCGCGCACAGCGAGGGTCAGGGCGCACCAACACGACCTCGCTGCTTGCACACCCACGAAGAGGAAGCTCTGGCCGGGACGGCGACGGACTGTGTCGACGCTGGTGGGCCCCCCGCCCTTGGGTCGCCGCGCTGCCGGAGTGGCTTGGTTTTGGCTCCGGTGCCGTGCCCCCGGTCGGCGGTCGTTTGACGCTCCAGGCGGGGTGCGCTTAGGTGGGCGCTAATCAGGCGCTGTC
Source organism: Myxococcales bacterium (assembly GCA_016706225.1). Taxonomy (NCBI): domain Bacteria; kingdom Pseudomonadati; phylum Myxococcota; class Myxococcia; order Myxococcales; species Myxococcales bacterium. The sequence continues at coordinate 1,183,086 of JADJKB010000021.1, read as the reverse complement.
GACACGGATCAAGGGAGGCAACCCGAACCTGAAGCTGGACGGCGCATCACGCCGGCTGCCCAAACCGAGACTCGCACCTGGCACCTCTCACCCAACACCCCAAAGCTGGCGCCTTCGCCCTCCACCGCAAAGAGTATCGGTGACCGTCACCAGGTTGGAGGTCTTGCAGCTCATGGCTGCGCCCCAGGCGTCGCACTGATCTTGCGTGTAGGTCGCCGGCGGGCAGGCCGAACAAGACGCCGCCTGGCCCTCCCCGCGAGTATGACTCCATTTAGTCTTCAGCTCTCTGCGCGAACAAGACGCCGCCTCCCTCCGGACCCGCAGCCGTGGAGTACGAACAATGCGATGGCCGAGGCGCGGATAGTTCTCGGGAGATTCCGCATCCGGTGAGGCTATTGGGGATCGGGAAGCCCTGACAAACGAATTGCGCGGCGGGCCGTCAGCGCCAGCACGGCTTGCCGCCGGAACGGGCAGGCCAGCAGGCAAGTCCTTCGATGACGGCTCTGTACGTCTGCGGCGCGAAAAACCGCTGCCTTGCGCCCACTTCTCGGTCGTGGCCCGAATCGATCGGGACTGAGGCTCGCCCGGCCCCACATGCCCAACCGGACCCCGACTTCTCGCCACGCGGGCGCTTATCGACGAAGCAGGGCGCTCGCGCCCGTCCCGCAGCCCTTCGCCTTCGGCATCGGAGAGCGCCTGGTCCTGTCCTTTTCACTCCCGGTCGAAGAGGTCGTGCGGCGCCTCTCCGCCATCACGGTGCCGGACGCTTCGTGGAACAAGGTGCAGAAGGGGAGCGTGCGTCTCGTGGGCACGGTGCAAGCACCCGAATTTCGCGTGACGCTCAACGGGCCGACCGGCCAAATGACGCAGATCCACGGTCGAATCAGCACCGATGCCGACATGACCCAGCTAAAACTGGAGACGATCGTCAATCCCGTCGCTCCGGCGGTGGTCGAGTCCTGGCTGCAGCTCTGGTGGCGACCGCCGCTGTGGATCCCAAGCACCGGGGCGCGCCCTGGTTCCTGGGCGTCGCTGCCTTCGTCGCGTTGGTGCTCAGCCTCCTCGCATACCGCGCCGTGATTCGCAATAGCCTGCCTCGCGCCCGCAAGGTGATGCTGAATGCTCTGCTGCCGGAGCGCGATCCCGAGGAAGGCGACGCCGAGCTTCCCCCGACGGTGGAGGAGCTGATCGAACGCGTCGAGTCGCGCGTCCACGATCACCGCGACTGACGCAGTCTTTGGTTCCGTTGCGATCGTCCTCCCGCGCTGCGCCCTATCGTCAGCACACGCGTTCATTCACGAGTGCTCGCAGGTCCCGAACCTGAAATGGCTTCTCGATCAGGGTATTCGAGACTCCATCGAGAAACACCCGTGCCGTCGCGGTGAACGCGCCACCCGTGAGAAACACGATACGGTCGGCTTGGTTCGGGAACACGCGCCCAAGCTCGCGATGGAACTCGACCCCCGTCATGTGAGGCATCATCACGTCGCACAGGATCACGTCGAATTGTTCGCCAGTCACGATGCGGTTCAGTGCCTCACGTGCAGACGTCAGCGGGACGACATCGTGTTCGTTCATGAGGGCCCGGCGCACCGCGGCTCCGATCATCGGGTCGTCATCGAGCAGGAGCACGCGGCCACGGCGACGCGCCGCGCGGGCGAAGGGGAGTGGAACCTCGTCCTTCTCCTCTCGCTGCGCAGATCGAAGCACGACGCGAAACACGGTGCCTTCCCCGACGACGCTGGTCGCCGTGATCTCTCCGCCAAGGTCCGTGATGATACGTCGACAGATCGTGAGGCCCAGGCCGGTGCCCTCGCCGGGAGCCTTCGTGGTGAAGAACGGTGTGAACAGCTTTTGGAAGATCTCCGGTGAGATGCCAGGTCCGGTGTCTCGAATCTCGGTGACCACGTCTCCCCGCTCGTCCGTGCTGATCGTGATCGTAATCTCGTTTCGGTCCACGTGACCCTCGGGAATCGCTTGTGCTGCATTGATGATGAGATTGAGGAACGTTTGCCCGAGACGCGATTCGTTCGCGTCGACCCTCGGCACGTGCTCGTAGTGCTTCACGAGCTTGGCCCGATGGCGGATCTCGTTCCAGGCCATCCGCAGCGTCGACTCCATCACGCCCTCGAGATCGACCGCGCGAAGAGTGTCCTCCTCGGTACGCGAGAAGATCTTCAGGTCCTTGACGATCTGCTTGACGCGGTCAGCCGCGTACAGGGCTTCGCCGAGGCTCTCCTGCAGCTCTACCATCTGTGGTGAAGCTCCGTCTTCCACGGCCATCCGCGTCACCGCGTTGACCCCGAGCTCCAGGTTTATCGTCACGGCAGCGAGCGGATTGTTGATCTCGTGCGCGACGCCGGCAGCCAGGCTACCGATGGATGCCATCCGGTCAGAGACCATGAGCTGGGTCTGAGCCTGCATCTGCTCCGTCACGTCGCGACCGATAGTGAGCAGGATGGTCTCGCCCTCGATGTTCACGGGGGCGCTCGAGAACTCCATCATCGCGCTTCGGCCATCCCTGCATCTGAGCTCGACCGGACGTGCTCGTCCAGCGCCCGCCAGGACCTGCTCCTTGAACAACTCGATGATCTCCGGTTCGCGACCCGGCAGTGCAAGATCCCAAACCGCACGCCCGACGAGCTCCTCCGCCGAGTACCCGAGAATTTCGGAGCATCGGCGATTCGACTCGCGAATGATGCCATCGAGCGACACGAGCACGATCGCATCGTTCGCGTTCTCCGTGAGCGTTCGATACCGCAGTTCGCTCGCCGCGAGACTCTCGAACGAGCGCGAGAGACCGATCGCCTGGCCCATCTGCGCTCCCAGCACGCGCGCGAATGCGAGCGCGTCTTCTCCGCCAATATCCTCGATACGGGCTCCGAGGAGGATCGCGCCGAAATTCCGGGTTCCCCACCCGACCGGCACCACCAGGAGCGCCGTGGTGCCGGCCTCGACCAGCAGTTGTTGCGCGATCGCGCTCGGCACATCTTCCGAGGGGAGCAGCACCACATTTCCGCGCAGCGCCAGCTCCGCGAACAGTGCCTGGCAGCCAAACGCGACCCGGAGTCGCTGGTCCTCGCCCGGTGAGAACCCGATCTGATGCTGGAGCGCCAGCTGTCCCTCCGGTTCGGTCAGGTACAGCGCGCCCTTGGAGATCCCCGCCATGTCCAGACACGAAGCCAGCGCATCCCCAGTCCGCGTTGTCGAGCTCGTTCGTCGCGAGCGACTCGGCGACGCCAGCCAGCACGGCGAGTTGCGCCTCCTGCTGTGCAGTGCGCTGCAACAGGCGCGCGTTCTGGAGCACCTGCCGCTCGAGCTGCCACAGACCTCGTCTTCCCCGTTCGACCTCGAGGACGTCCGCCATCTCCGTCGGAGGTGCCGGCGGTGGCGCCTCGAGCGCCGACGCGACCGCGGTCATCACCGCTTCGAGGCCATCGGCCTTCGCGACCATGGCGCTGGCGCCGACCCGCATCGCGAAATCGCGATCGGCGACGTCGACGTAGGCTGCCGAGCACAGCAGGACTGGAACATGCGCGACTCGGGGGTCGGTTCGAAGCGCCAGACACAGCGCGAACCCATCCATCGTCGGCATGAGGACATCTGCCACCACGATGCTCCGGGGCGCGCTGCGCCATCGCCAGCGCCGCGTGCCATCCTCGGCGATGCTGACGTCAAGCCCGCGGCCGTGAACCAGATCTTCGAGAGCTTCCTCTGGAGTGGATCGTCATCGACCACGAGCACTCGCCGCCCCTGGCCGAACTGCGCGTCCGCCGAGGGAAACGTGGTGAGGTGGAGCCGCGCGATCAGGGGGTGCGGGTCGATGGGCGGACTGGGAAAGTGCCTTCGCCCCGCTTCGTCGATGCGCAGGAACCCGACGCACGTCGGCCACGGCATCCCCTGCCCGGGCTGCGGGCCAGGTCAGGCCGTCCATGTCCGGCAGGTGCAGATCCTGGATGATCAGCGCCGGGCGGCAATGCTCGACGAGGGCCAGCGCCGTCCTGGCATCGTGCGCCTCGACGACGCGATATCCGGCGCTCTCGAGCGAGATCCGGAACATCTTCCGAGTCGTCGGGTTGTCCTCGATGACCAGGATCGGCAGCTGGTCGTCCACCCGGGGTAACCTGGCCTCGGCGACCGCCGTTGGCCTGGAACCGGACACGGGGGGCCTGGGCGGCAGGTCGCCCAGGTACTGACCGACTTGACCTGGCAACAGGATCGGGTCGATCGGCTTCGTGATGTAGCCGTCGCATCCCACCTTCATCGCCCTCTCGCGATCACCCTTCATCGCGTTGCGGTGACGGCTGTGATGGTCGCGTTCGTCTGCTTGACCCCTAGGCCGGCGCTGAGTCCATCAGGATGAGCTGGTGCCCGGCGCACGAGCTCGATCGCAGCCTCGCCGTCGGTTGCGGTCCGTACCTCGAACCCCTCGCACTCCAGGGCGACGCGCGCGAGCTTCAGGTTCTGCGGGTTATCGTCCACGATCAGGATCGGCATCTTCAGCCCCCCACCGGCTCGGTGACGACAACGTGGCTTCCCGAAGAACACGCTCCCGCTCCAGCCACGCTCTCGACACCGACCCGCCCCCTGCGCTTCGACGATGCCTTGGTGGCGCAGGCCGGCGTCCTGATCAGTTGGATGCGCCATCGAGCTGCGGACTCGTGAACAACAGGCTCAGATCTGCGGGACTGATGCCGATGCCCGTGTCTTCGACCTCGACGCGAACCATGTCGTCGTCTTCAGCCCGCGCACCGACTCGCCCGGGTAAACAGCGTTCGAGAAAGTTGTGGGACCTGCTTGAGCTTCCCGGGGTCCAGGTGCAGCACCTCGCAGGTCGGAGCGATCTCGACCTCGATCTGGATCTGCTTGGCGGCGGCCATCGTCCGGAGGATGTCCCGCACCTCTTTGAGGAGGTGAGACAACACGGTGGGCTTGGGATCGAAGTCCATCTTGCCGGCTTCCACCTTCGCGAGGTCGAGGACGTCGTTGATCAGCTGGAGCAGGTGGCTCGAGCTCTTGATGATGTCCCCCAAGTACTCCTGGTGCCGCGCGGATACCGGCCCCACTTTGCCGTGGGCCATCAGCTTGGCGAAGCCGATGATCGCGTTCAGCGGCGTGCGCAACTCGTGCGACATGTTCGCGAGGAACTCGCTCTTCATCTGATTCGCCGCCTGGGCACTCCGCTTCTCAGCGTCGAGGTCTTCGAGGATGTTGAGGATCGCCCGCTGCGTCTCTTGAAGGCGCACGCGCTCGTCGCCGAAGTCATCGAGGATGTTGAGCAACGCTCGTGCGTGGTCGTCACCCGAGATCACCGGCTCGGCTTCGACCGAGCTCACTGGCTGGCCGGCTTCCTCAGGTCCTCGATCTCCTTCTTGAGCTCTATCATCTTCAGCTCCCGACCCACGGTGTGTTTCTGGAACCGTTCGAGCTCGGCGATCCTCTCCAACGCCTTCGTCCGTTGATCGGCGACCTCGGCCTCGGCCTTGCGCTGTGCGGTCACGTCACGCGCGGCCGCGCCGCGCACGTCCCCGCGCGCGTCCTTGTAGACCGCGTTGTAGAGCACGTTCGTGACCTGACCTCCCTCGTGCCGGATCGTGAGCGGATAGTCGGTGACAAAGCCCTCTGCAAACACCTGCTGATAGCCAGCACGTGCGCGCTCGGGCTCGGTGAAGTAGTCCGAGAAGTCCGTTCCAATGAGCTGCTCTCGCTGCAGGCCCGTCACCTTCACCGTCGCCGCGTTGACATCCATGATCTTGCCCTTGGGACTGATCGTGACGAGCGGATCGAGCGACGCCTCGATCAAGCTTCGCGCGTACTGAGACGCTTGCTTCTGCGCGGTGACGTCGCGGGCCGCGGCAAAGATGCCGAGCGCCTTCCCGCTCGCATCCTTGTAGAGTGTGGCGTTGTAGAGCACGTCCGTGAGGTGGCCATCACGGTGGCGGATCGTCAGCGGATAGTCGGTGACCGAGCCTTCAGAGAACGCCTCGCGATAGCCGGCTCCTGCCTTCAAGGGCTCGGTGAAGTAGTTCGAGAAGTCGGTCCCAATCAGTCGCTCGCGCTCGACCCCCGTCACCTTGATCGTCGCTTCGTTGACATCTGTGATCTTGCCGTCGGCTCGGATCGTGACCAACGGATCGAGCGATGCCTCGATCAGACTTCGCGCGTACTGCGACAGTTCGCGTGCTTGAGCGTCCGCGCGCAGGCGCTCGGTGTTGTCGCGTGCGATCGACGATGCACCGACGATCGCTCCGCTGGTGTCGTGGATCGGAGCTTCGGTCAACGAGATCGAGACCAGCTCGCCGCCCTTCTTGACCCGGACCGTCTCGTAGTGCTGGATGTGCTCACCGGCGCGGATCCTCGTGAGGATCATCGCCATCTCGTCGGGCCGGTCTCGGTGGGTCAGCACGGACATCGGTCGGCCGACGATCTCGCGTGCGGTGTAGCCATACAGGCGCTCGGCACCGTGGTTCCAGCTCGTGACGATGCCGTCGAGATCCTTGCTCAGGATTGCGTCATCGGACGAGTCGATGATCGCCGCGAGGAGCGTGAGTCGGGACAGGCTGCGGTCGTGATCGGCCGCCGAACGGCCGTTCGAATCCATCGTTTCCATGATCGCTCTCCCCAACTCGGGACGTGCTCGCAACGCATCCCACCACCGGACCAACCTGAGGTATCAGGGAACCGGTGGCTCAGGGTATCACGTGCAGACATCGGTGCTGGCGCGGATCCTCAACCGCTTGACTCGATCGCGCGACGCACGGAGCGCCCGACGCGCCGAACGGCAGGTTCAATCGCGAGAAACACGTCGGTGCAGCTCGCGGCCGAGGGTGTGCCGCCCGGGACCATGACCCCAGCATCAGGGCAATCTGGGTTTGGTAGGCTATTGGCCGACAATTTCGTCGAGCCCCGACGATCCCGGCCCGGACGCCCGTCAGGCGGGCGGGCCGTCCGGCACGACGCCGAGTTGCTGCAACAGGGGCAGCATGTCGGCGATCCCCCAGTGCGCACACACGAGGCTCGAGCCTTCGAGTCACGGCTCGCAGAGCACGCGCGCGAGCTCCGGCGTGTCCTCGGCCAGTCGGGCCGCCCGGCTCACCGTGCGATTGTCCTCTCCGATGAATGAGGAAGTCAGCGGTAGTAAAGCTCACCGTATTCGTCGTTGCAGTCGCAGTCGTTCAGGTAGCCGTGGTCCGCGTTGCCGCAGCTTCCGCCGACGGTGGCGCCGAGCTTGAACGCACCCATGCACCAGTAACCATCGCCGTCGAGCTCGAGGCCCCAGCCGGTGGTGCCCAGGCAGTTCTGTGAATAGAAGAACGAGTCGCAACCGCCCTCGGCACCGTTGCCGCAGTAGGTCTCGCTCAAGTGGTCGAGAGCGGCTGCCAGGCCGCCTTGTTCTGGCGCAGCGTCTTCTTGTCCCGGAGGGCTCCGAGCACTGCGTTGCTGATGACGGAGCCGTCGAACTGCCAGATGCCCCGCTCATTGCTGGGCAGCTCGCGGACCAAGAGGTGGTTCGGCGTCGCGGCCGCCGGGATGCGACCGCGGCACACCTTGGCGGAAGGCGGGCACTGCGACAGGTCCTGGCCGAGCGGATCGGCGCCGACGGGGTACGCGATCTCGAGCCAGTTGAACCGAGTCCACCCGCCGCCGTCGATGCTCATCTCGCAGTACACGTCGAGCGCGGCGCCGCTGCCCCCGCCGTCGGGATCGATGCTGAAGACCCCGGACGCGGCGCTCGCGTCCTTCGTCTTGATGTCCTTGCAGCTGGCAGGCGCGCAGCCCTCGTTGAGCTTGCCGTCGCAGTTCTCGTCCACTGGCGTGGAGCACACGTCCTTCGCCTGTGGAAGCACCTCGCCGTTGCAGGGTCCGAAGCCGTCGCCGGTGGAATTGCAGATGTGCGTGCCCCCCTTGCAGCTGCCGACGCCTTGCGTGCCGCTCGGCCCCGTGTAGCAAGCTTCGCTGAGGCCCGGCGCGCACGTGAGCGTCACGCACTTGGCGGAGACGCAAGACTGCCCGCTCGCGCAGGGATTGTTGCACTGCCCGCAGTGCGAGGGGTTGTTGTCGGTTGCGACGCAGACGCCGCCGCAGGGCGTTTGCCCCGAGCCGCAGGTTGCTCCACCGCTGCCGCCGGTCGGCACGCCACCCGAGCCGGCGACGCCGCCCGCGCCTCCCGTCCCGGTGGCGCCGCCCGCGCTCGAGCCGCCGGTGCTGGAGCTCCCTGCGCTGGAGCCGCCCGTGCCACCTGTGGCGCTGGACTCGAAGGCGTCGCCGCTGCACGCGGTCGGAACGAGGGCCCCGATCGACGCCAGCACCAACGCTCTGGCGAGGCGACGGACCATTGGCTCCATGGTCTCAGTTGCAGCGAGGTGAGTCAATCGCGGGTGGTCGTGGCGGTCGTCAGGTCGACGGGCGATCCGGTCTGCGACGGAGCGCCGTGTGACGAACGCGACGGGGACCTCACCCCACCTCTGGAGTTCTGCTTTGGCCGCCGAGCGTCGGTCCTCTCAGGGCGAGCAGGCCTGCGTGATGTTGCTGCAGCAATCACCGTACTGAACGCAGGCCGCGTCGCAGTAGCATTTCGCTCCGGTCTGGCTCACGCGGGTTTCGCGATCGGCGGCAGCAAGGCGTCGCCGTGCGCAACCTGGGGTGCGCACGGCGGTGGGACGCTCGACAGTGCTCTCCTGCTCAGGCGGGTTCGACTTCGGTGAGGGCGCACGGGGTCGAGCCATCATTGGCCTGGCGCTTGGACTCGAGCGAATCACGCCACCGGCGGCGGCCGCAGACTCGCCCGCGGCCCCACCAGCACGTACGTCTTCATCTCGCCCTTGCCCTTCACGTCGATGGTGCCCCGCAGCTCGAAGTGAAACTGCGTGCGCAGGCGCTCGTAGGTGCGCTCCGTGACCTGGATGGTGCCGGGCTCCGCGTGGGCCTCCATCCGGGCTGCGGTGTTCACGGTGTCGCCCCACAGATCGTAGGAGAACTTCTTGGTGCCGATGACGCCCGCCACCACCGGTCCGCTGTTGATCCCGATGCGCACCTGGACCGGCTCCCCGGTCGGAGTGCGGAACCCGGTGGCCACGTTGCGCAGCTCGAGCGCCATGCTGGCTACCGCCACCGCGTGATCCTTGCGCGGCGTCGGTACGCCGGCCACGGCCATGTAAGCGTCCCCGATGGTCTTGATCTTCTCGAGCCCGTGCTTTTCGGTCAGCGCGTCGAGCTTCGAGAACACGTCGTTCAACATCTCGACCAGCTTGCCGGGGGCCATCTTCGAGCTGAGCGGCGTGAACCCCACCAGATCCACGAACAACACCGTCGCCTCCAGAAAACCTTCGGCGATCGCCGACTGATCACGCTTCAGCCGCTCCACGATCGACGCGGGCAAGATGTTCAACAAGAGCTCCTCCGCGGCCTCCCGCTCCCGCTCGAGCCCCCACTGCGCCCGGTACTCCCGCTCCCGCAGCTGATCCGCAAAATGCGTACCGACGCCGGTGATGATCGTCGCGCTCGACACCAGGAAGACTCCCTCCACCAACCAACCGGCATCCACCGCCCGCAGGTGAGACAGGCCCGCCGCGAGGTACATCACCAAGATCACACCCAGCACGGCCAGGATCTGCCGGAGAGTGTAGGGGAAGGCCCAGCCCGTGAAGACGATGAAGAGGACCAACATGCCGTGGTCCGAGCCGCCCGCCACGCCGTAACGCAGCATTGGCAAGATCGTGTACGCCGCGTTGCCGATCGTCAGCGCGACTGAGAGCGGGAACGCCCAGCGCTCGAGCCGCGGCAGGTACGAGAGCGCGGCGAAGGTGAGCGCGAACAAGATCGCGACCGACCGCTGGATCGCCGCGTCTCGAACCGGGCCCACCCCGAACAGTACGAGCACCGCCAGCGCCAGACCGTGCACGGCCGCGTAGACCATGCCGGCAACGCGCAGGCGCCGGAAGATCTGAGCCCGGATTTCCTGTCGGAATGCCGCGTCGAGCCCGATCGGCGCCTCCGGTCGGAGCAGCACCGAGCGCACGGAGCCGGGGAAGAGCTGAGAGGTCGGGGGTGGAAGCACGGGTCTGACCGGTTTGTCCGGGCATATCACCCTTCAATGAGTCGGGGCGAACGCCCGGCTGCCGGCTGCCCGTGGGGCGCCCGGAAACTTGGCCGGAGGGGGTCGAAGCTGACAATCAACGAACGCCCCAATGGGCGTAGTGCCCGGCGTGTCCCCCATGAGCACTCGCATCGAGCCCGAGCTGGTTGCCCTCAGAAAACTGGCGGAGCAATTCGCACAGAATCGCAAGGAGCGTGTGACCACGGCGCACCTGCTTGCCGCCATCGCTGGCCGGCCCAGTGTTGCCGCCGATCTGCTGACCGAACGCCGGCTCAGTGACGAGATCTTGCTGCGCGCGACGCGGGCCGCAACGGACGACCAGGACGACGCCGTGCGACGCGGCATCCAGCGTGCACGGGAGATTGCCTCGCGCATGGGTGGCGCTGAGCCTTCGGCCTTGCACCTGCTCGTTGCGCTGGTGGGCGACCGCCAATGCGCGGCTCACCGCGCGCTCGATCAACATGGTGTGGATCTGGCCCGGCTTCGCGCGGCTGCCATGAGTGTAGGGCTCGGGTTCGTCGGACGGCGTCGCACACCCGCGCGCCGCGAGGCCGAGGAACAGCCGAAGGTTCAGGCGAGCGCCCGCGGGCGGATGCCGAGCGGCACGACCATTCCGCTCTTTCCGCCGACTCTCGAGAAGAAGTCCGCCGGGCGCTCCACCGCGACGCTGGTGCGTGACCCCAGCATGCCGAGCGAGCCCCCGCCGAGCTTGCACGCGAACGAAGCTCCGAGCGCACCCCGCTCGAGCGAGCGCGCCCTCAGCCTCGACTTCGAGGCGGCGCCGAACAACTCTCGCAAGGCCGGCGCGAAGAAGCGCACTCGGGTGAGCGCCGCCGAGCGCTACACCCTCGACCCGCAGAAGTTCCCGACCCTGTGTGGGCTCGGAAAGAACCTCACGCTGGCCGCGGCGCGCCGGGAGCTCGATCCGGTCGTCGGGCGCGACACCGAGGTCGAGCAGGCGCTCGACGTTTTGGCCAAACGTCACGGGAACAATCCCTGTCTGATCGGCGCGGCGGGCGTCGGCAAGACGAGTGTCGTGCGGGGCATCGCCCAGCGCATCGTCGAGGCCGACGACGTGCTCTCGTTGGACGAGCGCATCATCGTCGAGATCCCGCTGAGTGAGCTGATCGCTGGCACCGGGGTGCGGGGCGCGCTCGCGACCCGGCTCGGTTCTCTGCGCCGCGAGGTATCCGCATCGAGCGGGCGTGTGGTGCTCTTCTTCGACGAGATCCACCAGCTCTTTGCCGGCGACGCTGCCGACGAGATCGGTGCCGATCTCAAGCTGTCCCTCGCCAAGGGCGAGCTGCCCTGCATCGGCGCGACCACCCGAGAAGAGTACGCCAAGATCATCGAGGCCGACGCCGCGCTGGCTCGGCGCTTCAGCGTCGTCGAGATCGACGAGCCGAGCCGCGAGGACGCTTATCTCGTGCTCGAGGCGCTCGCGGAGAAACTCTCCGCGCACCACGGCCTTCGCTACGACGAGGCTGCGCTCGCGCTCTGCATCGGCTGGAGTGTGCGTTATCTGCCGGGCCGGGCCCTGCCCGACAAGGCCGTCAGCATCGTCGATCTTGCCGGCGCGCGCACCCGCCGGCGCGGCGGTGACGTCGTCACACCGGAGGCCGTCGCCGAGGTCGTGGCGGAGCTCGCGGACATGCCCGTCGAGCGGCTGCTCGAGACCGACGCCGAGCGATTTCTTCATCTCGAGGAAACCCTCGCCGAGCGCGTGGTCGGGCACGGTGACGTGCTCCGCCGCATCGCGCGCATCCTGCGCCGCAACGCGGCCGGCCTCGGCGCGCACCGCCCCATCGGCACGTTCCTCTTGCTCGGCCCGACGGGGGTGGGCAAGACCGAGACCGCGAAGGCCGTCGCCGAGGTGCTGTTCCACTCCGAGGGCGCGATGACCCGACTCGATCTCTCCGAGTACGGCGAGCCCCACGCGGTCGCTCGCTTGATCGGCGCGCCTCCGGGCTACGTTGGCCACGACGCCGGCGGCTTCTTGACCGAGGCCGTGCGCCGGCGGCCGTATCAGGTCGTGCTCCTGGACGAGATCGAGAAAGCGCACCCCGAGGTGCTGGTGACGTTCCTCGCCGTGTTCGACGAGGGTCGCATGACCGACGGCCGCGGCCGTACGGTGGACTTCACCAACACGGTCATCCTGATGACCTCGAACATTGGTGCGGAAGAGTCGGGCAGCAGCCCCAAACGCCGGGTTGGTTTCGGTGCCGAAGGAGGGCCCGAGACCGGTGAGATCGACAAGCGTGTGACCGCAGCGGCCCGCAGCGCCCTGGCGCCGGAGCTCTTCAACCGCATCGACGAGGTGCTGGTGATGCATCCGCTCGGCCGCGGGGAAGTCAAGGAGATCGCGCGACGTCTGCTGCGGCAGGTGAGCCGCACACTCGAGGCGCAGCGGGGGGTTCGACTCGAGGTCGAAGACGCGGCGATCGAGCTCTTGCTCGACTCCGGTGGTTACGATCCGACCCTCGGCGCCCGGCCGATGAAACGCACCATTGCGCGGACGGTCGAGGCGCCGCTCGCAGAGCAAATCTTGAAGGGTGCGCTCAACTCCGGCGACGTGGCGTTCCTCACCGTCGAGGACGGTCAGCTCTCCATCGACGTGCTCGCCGGCGCCGAGTCCGCCGCCGAGTGAGCGTTCGCGTCAGCGCACGCAGTTGCGGCCCGCGTGTTTCGCCTCGTAGAGCCGCGCGTCCGCGGCTGCGACCAGCGGTGAGAGCTCGGTCGCGTCCGTCGGCAGCTCCGCCACGCCGATGGAGACGGTGAAGCGGGGCAAACCCTGGCGCGTGCGCCCCACGTGCTCACGCAGCTCGTTCAGCAGCTTCAGGGCTGCGACCTTGGTGGTCTCGGGTAGGATGAGCAAGAACTCCTCACCGCCCCAGCGCCCCGCGCAGTCGGTCTTGCGCACGCGCGCCGTGAGATCCTCGGCGAACGCCCGCAGCACCGCGTCTCCGGTCTGGTGTCCGTGTTCGTCGTTCACCAGCTTGAAGTGGTCGAGGTCCAGCATTGCCAGGCTGAACGGGCGGCCGCTGCGGGCTGCTCGGGCGATTTCCTCGCCCAGACGCTCGTGCAAGTGTCGCCGATTGAAGAGCCCGGTCAGTGCGTCGCGGTTCGCGAGCTCCCGTAGTCGCTCCTCGCTCGCGCGGAGCATCGCCTCCACCCGTCGCTGGTGGGTGACGTCGCGGTAACTCCACACGCGCCCGATCACCTCGCCCCCCAGGCGCTGGGGTCGACTCGTGCGCTCGATGCTGCGCCCGTCCCGTAGCTCGATGAGATCGGTGGAGTCGCTCTCCGGGTCGCTGAAGATCGCGCGCGCGCGCTCGATGAATGGCTCGGGCTCGGTGGTCTGCTCGGCGAGGTAGCGAAGTCGCGCGCCACCGTCTCCATCCCGGCCGAGCAGCTCCTCGGACACCCCCCAGAGCTCGACGAAGCGCTGATTGTGGGTGACGGCCTTGCCGGCTCGGTCCACCGCCAGAATGCCCTCGCCCGTGGCGTCGAACGCCGCGCGCAGCAGCGAAAGGGACTCCGCCAGCTCTTTTTCGGTCTGCAGTCGCCGCTTGAGCTCGAGGGAGAGGGACACCAGGCTCGCCAGGTAACTCGCGGTGTTCTGCTCGTCGATGAAGAACTCGCGCTCCGGGCCGATGTGTTCGTGGCACAGCACTCCGACGATGCGACCCCCCGAGCGAATCGGCGCGTCGAGCATCGCGCCGATCCCGAGCGGCGTCAGGTAACTCTCACTGAACTCGGATGTTCTCGGATCGGTGTGGGCGTCCGTGGCGGCGATGACCTCCTCGGAGCCGAGCGCCTCGAAGTAGCGGGGATAGGTGCTGGCCGAGAGCTCGACGCCACGGCTGTGGCGGCTGGCGTTTCGTTCGTACAGATCTTCGCAGACCAGTCTGGCGCGAGCCTCGTCGAGCAACCAGACGCTGACACGCTCGACATCCATCGCCGAGACGGCGGTCTCCGTGATGACGCGCAACGCGTCGTCCAGATCCGCCTCGTGGTGACGCCAACCAGCGCCAATGGCGAGCAGCGCCGCCTGCTGGCGCTGGACACGAGACGGTAGGGAGCGAGGAGGCGAAGTCACGGGACCCCTGTCCGGGACCGGATCTCCGTACCAAGGCCCGCGGTGATGAAGAGCGCGGTGGCTTCGGCGTTCACGTCGGCAGTGTGCCAGACGCCGGGCGGGTTCACGATGGCTTGGTACGGTTCAAGGGTGACGGTCTTCACTGCCCCAGCGCTCTCCTGGTGCAGCACGATACGGCCCGCGAGGCAGACAACCAGCTCTTCGCCGTTCGGATGCATCTCCCACGAGTCCCAGGCTTTGCTGAAACTGTGAATCGCCACCAGGCGCCCTTCGGCGCCGTCGCCGGCGTTGCGCAGGCCGTACGCCTCGTACCAGCTCATGCCCGTGAACTCGGGTTGCCGTGCCACAGTGGCACCGAGTCCCAGGTGAACCGGGAATTTCGAGAGATCGAAGCTCGGGTCGGTCGGCATGTCACTCTAATATCACCGGAGAGAGCATGAGGGATCTGGGCTTGACCTTCGCTGGCGGCGGCAACCGGGCATTTTACCAGCTCGGGCTGATGAATCGCTGGCAACATCAGCTCTTGCCTCGCACGCGGGCTGTCGCCGCGTGCAGCGCCGGCGCCTGCGTGGCGGTAGTGCTGCTCTCGGGTCGGCAGGACGAGACCCGGGAGCGTTGGCACGAGCTCAGGAAGGGCCTCGACAAGAACTTCGACCCGCGGCGTTTGCTCGAAGGAAAGAACCCGGCGCCTCACGCGCGCATCTACCGGGAGCTTCTGCTGCACGCCATGCGCGACGGAGGACTCGAGCGTCTGCGTGCGCAACCTTTTCCCGTGCTGGTGCTCGCTTCCGGCATCCCGCGGCGCCTCCCGACTGCCGCGGCGCTTCTGCTCGGACTCGGCATGTATCGGCTGGAGCGGCGCCTGCACCCCGAACGGCTGCACCTGACGTATGCCCTGCGAGCGGGCTTCCGGTCCGTGGTGCGTGACGTGCGCGAATGTGTGACGGCCGAGCAGGTCGCCGACATCGTGCTCGCATCGTCCGCGACACCACCCTTCGTGCCGGTGGGGCGCGCCGGCGGTGAGCGGCTGATTGACGGCGGGCTGATCGACACCGCCCCAGCCTTCGTCGCCGAGCAGGTCGCGGGGGTTCGCCGCAATCTGGTGGTGTTGACCCGGCCGTGGACGCTCGCATCTTCGGCCAGCCACCGCTTCTATATCGGACCTCGGCGCCCCATCCGGGTGAGCGCTTGGGACTACACCGAAGGCCAGCAGGTCGAGCAGGTCATTGCTCAGGGCGAAGACGAGAGCCACGCCCACCAGCCCACGTTGAGCGAGCTGCTTGGCTGAGAAACCACCGGGCCTTTCAGGGCCTGTCGTGCCGACGCAGAGCAGGATACCTTCCGAGCGTGACCAACTGGCTGACTTTCAGTAGCGACGGGCAGACCGCCGACAAACAAATGCGCGCGGTCATCTTCTACCTGACGACCTTCGGGTACATCGACGGCGACTTCGATGACTCCGAAAAGACCTTCGTCCGTGGCTACATCCGAGAGCTCGTTGGCCATCGGGTCGCGGGCGCGGTCGCGGAGGACGACCCGGCGCTGCGGGCGGAGCTCACGCAGAAGTACACCACTCACTTCACCGAAGTGTTCGAGGGCATCGACCGGCAGGTGCGCGAGCTGTTCCACGAGGCGGTCGCCGCGGCCGAGAAACAAAACGACTTCGTGCACGCCAAGCTGAAGCTCCAGTGTTTCGAGATCTTCAAGAGCTTCGACAAGGAGAACCAAGAGCGGCTGATGGACACGGTCGATCAGTTGATCAACGCCGACGGGCACGTGCATCCGGCGGAGGCCAAATTCCGCGGTGAGCTGGCGGACTTGCTCGAGGAAGATCTTGGTGTCGAGCTGCTCGAGGACGGCGCGGAGCGACCTCCCGTATCCATCCATGGGGACACGACCATGATCCCGGTGGTCGAGAATCATCCGTTCTTCGACCAGTTCGAGCACAACTACGTTGCGCACCCGGAGCGGCTGAAACAACAGGTGCAGGCCGACGAGCAGCTCATGGACCGCTTCATGGCGGCGCTCGACGCTCAGCGGGCTGCAGCTCGCGGGACGCTCGCCGGGAAACAGAACGTGAGCGAGCTTGCCGGTCAGGATCCGTTCTTGGACGGGCATGTGTACGTGTGCCCCACCAAAGCAGGCGAGGACTACGAGCTCATCGTCGTGGGGGATCTGCACGGCTGTTACAGCTGTCTGAAGGCCGTGCTCATGCAGACCGACTTTTTTGGCAAGGTCGCCAGGTACCGAGAGAATCCGGCCACCAATCCGAACCCGAAGCTCGTCTTGCTCGGCGACTACATCGACCGCGGCATGTTCAGTTATCAGGGGGTGCTGCGCTCGGTGCTGCAGATCTTCGTCACCGCACCCGATCACGTCTACGTCTTGCGCGGCAACCACGAGTACTACGTGCAGCACGAGGGCAAGGTCTACGGAGCGGTGCGACCGTCCGAGGCCATGAACACACTGAAGCCCCACCTGTCACAGGAAGTGTTCGCCCACTACATGCAGCTCTTCGACGCCATGCCGACGAGCCTGTTGTTCGAGCGCTTCATCTTCGTACACGGCGGCCTGGCCAGGGATCTCACCCTGAAAGAGAAGTACAAGGACCTCTCCAGCCTGAACGACTGGGACATTCGCTTCCAGATGATGTGGAGTGACCCATCGAGCGCCGACGTGATCCCGGCCTCTCTGCAGGAGCAGTCCGCGCGCTTCCCGTTCGGGCGGCTGCAGAGTCAGGCGTTTCTGCAGCGCATCGGCTGTCACACGCTGGTGCGGGGTCACGAGAAGGTCGACGAAGGGTTCCGGCGTGCGTACGACGATCAGAACCAGCTGCTCCTGACCGTGTTCTCGGCGGGCGGCGCCACCAACGACGACTTGCCCGCTGACAGCAGCTATCGGAGCGTCACGCCGAAGGCGCTGATCATTCGCTTCAAGGATGGGCAGAGCAAACTCACGCCGCTCGAGATCGACTACGAGAGCTACAACGATCCGACGAAGAACCGCTTCTTCCAGGCGCCGATCGAGATCGAACACCGCTCGGGTTGAGTCAGGCTTTGTCGGGCACCAGGAACCAGAGCACGGCCAGGCCGACGCAGCTCAAGAGGCCGAGCAGGCCGACGTACCAGGGTTGGCCCTTGGCGCGCGCGAAGTTGATGCAGCCGAGCACGAAGATGACGTTACCGAACGTGATGAGCAAGGCAAAACCCTGCGCCAGACGCGGGCTCACGCCACCCAGTACGGCGTTGAGCGCAAAGCCGGCCAGCGCGATGATGAACCCGAGCCACATGCCGCTGAGGGCGGTCTTCTTCAAGGCGATGATCATGGAAGCCTCCGGTCGGGACCGACCCTAACATCGTCACAGCGCGAGCGGGAACGACGGCGGGGGGGCGAGTGAGCGGGAGGTGCTGGCCAAAGACCGGGCCGGCGCGCCATCATGCGGGTGAATGTCCGCGTCCGCCCGAGTGATCGAGTCCGAGGGGCGACGTTATCTGGTCGGTGACGAGATAGCGGCCGGCGGCATGGCGCGCGTGCACATCGGCGTGCAGCTGGGCGCGGGAGGATTTCGGCGGGTCGTGGCCATCAAGCAGCTGCACCCACACTTGGCGAAGGACCCCGAGTTCCTGACGATGTTCCTGGACGAGGCGCGCATGGCCTCGCGCGTCCATCACCGCAACGTCGTGCATACACTGGACGTCATCGCGAACGGCACCGACGTGCTCTTGGTGATGGAATACGTCGCCGGCGCGAGCCTCTCCGCGGCGCTGCTGCAAGCGCGCCGCAAACACGAGAGCGTGCCGTTCCCGATCGCGGTGGCGATCACCTGTGATTCGTTGCGGGGACTGGCCGCTGCCCACGGTGCGCTCGACTCACGAGGGCATCCGCTCGAGCTGGTTCATCGCGACGTCTCTCCCCAAAACGTGCTGGTAGGCCTGGACGGCGTCTCCCGCCTGGCAGACTTCGGCGTTGCAAAGGCGCGGGGTCGGCTGCAGGTCACCGAGGAGTCGAAGCTCAAGGGAAAGCTGGCCTACATGGCGCCGGAGCTGCTTCGCGGCGAGGAGGCCAGCCCCGCGAGCGACGTCTTTGGCATGGGTGTCGTGCTGTGGGAGATGCTGGCGGGGCGCCGGCTCTTTGGTAGCAAGAACGAGGCGGAGACGATCGGCAAGATCCTGAGCGCGGCAGTTCCGGCGCTGGGAAGTCTGCGCGCGGATGTGCCGGACGTGTTGGACCGGACCGTGCGACGCGCGCTCGACGCGGTGCCCGAGGCTCGCCCACGCTTGGCCGACGAGCTGGCTCGTGAGCTCGAGAGCAGCGTGTCGCCCGCGAGTCCCGTGGTGGTGCAAACTTGGCTGGAGGCGTTGCTCGGCGAGCCACTGCAAGAGCGAGCGGCGATCCTGGCGCGCGCTCAGGCGATGGGTCTGCCTGCAGTCGTCGAACATCCGGAGCCGCCGAGTGCCCCTGCTACTTCGCTCCCCACCTCGCCCGTTGGAACAGCGACCCCGTCGCGGCGTGTCCCTGTCTTGGTCGTCGTTGGCACAGCGCTGCTCGCTACGTGTGCACTCGCGGTCGGGCTAAACTGGCGCCCGACTCGTCCAGTTGCGCTCCCCTCGACGTCCGGAGCGCCGTTACCCGATCCTCCCAGCCCAATCGCGTCGGCTCTTCCGCCTGCGTTGGCAATCGCGAGCATCGAGGTCGAGCCGCCCACTCCGCCGTCGGCCTCGGCGCTCAGCAGTGCCGTCGGTCAGGTTCGGGCGCTGCCCGCCCGACGACCCGTGAAGAGCGCAGCCGGCGCGAGGCCAGCTCCCACGAGCCCGGGCGGTGCGACTCCTCCGGGCGGGACCAAGCGCGATCCTCGCTGCTACTCCGTCGACGCGAACGGGATCTGGAAGATCAAGCCCGAGTGCCTGTGACTCGTGCGTCGAGCTTTACCTCCCACCACAACGCGTGAAAGGCTGTGCTTCTTGCTGCGTCGCGCCGTCTTCACCACCGTACTGCTCTCGGCCTCGCTCTCGGCCGCTGCGGAGCCGAGCAAACAGGCCTGTGTGGATGCCTATGCAAAGGGGCAAGAGCAGCGGAAGGGCGGCGCGCTCGTCGAGGCGCGCGACGCGTTCCGGACCTGCAGCGCGGAGGCCTGCCCCGGCTTGGTACGGAATGACTGTGTGCAGTGGCTGAGCGAGGTGGAGGTCGCGTTGCCCAGCATCGTGGTGGCCGTGCGCGACGCTCAGGGCCGCGATGTGCCTGATGCAAGCGTGTTCTTGGACGACAAGCCGGTGGCAGGTTGGTCGCGCGGCAGGGCAATCGAGCTCTCGCCGGGGCAACATCGGCTGCGGGTGGAGCGGGGGGCTGGCAGTGCGGTCGAGCAGTCTGTCGTCGCGAGCGTCGGCGAGAAGAATCGCCTCATCAGGATCACCGCACCCGAGCCCGTCACTCGGACCAGCCCTGCAGCGTTACCGACGTCCGACTCTCGCAGCGGACCACCGACCTGGTCGCTGATCGTAGGGGGCCTGGGGCTCGGCGCAATCGGCGGCGGCGCGGTCGTCGATGTCACAGCCAGCTCGCGCCTGCGGAGCCTGCGCGACGACTGCGCGCCGCGCTGTACGGAGAGCGAGGTCGACTCGGTGAAACGACAGATGCTGATCGGCGACGTGTTGATCGCAGTCGGGGCGATCGCTGTTGGCGTCGCGACCTGGGGCTGGCTCGGCGCCGAGCGGCAGCCGGCTGGGGTCAGCGCGAGCGCTTCGAGGGGGGAGGGGGTGGCTCCACGCCCACTCCGGATGTCGGCTCGGCTTCGGCGCGACCCCGGATCCCGTACTCCGCCATCAGCCGATGGAGCGAGCGGCGGTGAACGCCGGCGAGCTCCGCGGCGCGAGTGACACTGCCTGTCGCACGGCGCAGAAGTCCGGTCGTGTAGAGCTGCTCGAGGTAAGCGTTCCAGACTTCTCGTGCCTCTTTGAGCGGCAAGTCGAAGGGGATGAAGGCCTCCAGGCCCGGGGGCGTCGGCGCCTGCTCGCCAGCTAGGCCTGGTGTTCGGTTGCCGACGCCGCCGAGCGCAACGCTGCGCTCCATGAAATTCCGGAGCTCACGCACGTTGCCCGGCCAGGCACGCCCGAGCAGCCCGGCAACGAAGCCCGCCGGAAGCCGGTCCTTCGTGCCGGACAGCTCCTCGAAGAAATGTTGCGCGAGCATGGGGATGTCCTCGCGCCGCGCGCGCAGCGCGGGCAGCTGTACCTCGATCACCGCCAGGCGGTAGTAGAGATCTTCGCGAAACGTCCCGGCGTTGATCGCGCGTGCGAGTGGACGGTTCGTTGCCGCCACGATTCGTACGTCGACACGGCGGGGTGCGTTCGAGCCCACCCGTCGAACTTCGCGAGACTCGAGGGCCCGCAGCAATTTGGGTTGCAGTGAGACCGGCAGCTCACCGATCTCGTCCAGGAACAACGTCCCGCCGTGGGCCTCTTCGAACAAACCCGAACGATCGCTGATTGCTCCACTGAAAGCGCCGCGCACGTGCCCGAACAACTCGCTCTCGATCAGATTCTCGGGAAGTGCCCCGCAGTCGACGGTGACGAATGCGCCCGCACTGCGAGCCGAGGCATCGTGCAGGGCGCGAGCCACGGCTTCCTTGCCCGTCCCCGTCTCGCCTTGCACCAGCACGGTCGCGTCGGTGGTCGCACAGCGCTCGAGCACGCCGTACACGCGGCGCATGGCGAAGCTTGCGCCCAGCAGCGGGCCAAAGCGGGTGGCGAGAGAGAGCGCGACCGGAACTGGTTCGGTCGCGAGCTCGATGCGCAGAGCGGTCGAGCCCAGCACGAGGGTCGAGCCTGCGCGCAGCTCGGCATCGTAGACTCGTACGCCGTCGAGCAGGACCCCGTTGGTGCTGTCGAGGTCGATGATGCGTGCGCCCTGGGGTTCGATCTGGATCTCACAGTGGAGTCTTGAAACGGTGGGATCGGGGAGCTGTACGTCGCAGCTCGGTGCGCTGCCGACGCGGGTCGCTCCCGAGGCGAGGCGCCAGGACGTGCCTAGACCCGCGCCCGAGAGCACGTGCAGGTCGAAGGAGGCGACCGCGACGCCCGACATTGATCCGAGGTGCTGGGTGACGGTGTCGTCGCTCGGGTTCGGCGGCATGACGCGGCGCTCAGCTTTGCGCCAACCGCGCGAGCGGTCCACCAAATCAACCCCACCAAAATGGTAAGCTGTCCCCTCGCCATGGCAGACGCCCACCGAACCCCCGCGCGATCGTCAAAGCTGGCGCTGATCCCGGTTCTAGCCGGGCTCTCCCTCGGCTGCTCCCTGGTCTCGGATTTCGACGGCCTGAGTGGCGCCGAAGGCGCGAGTGGGGGCGTGTCGGGTCAAGGCGGCAGCGCAGGTAGCTCGGGCGGGAACGCAGGCGCTTCGGGTGGCGGCGGCTTCGGGGGGAACAGCGGCTCGGGCGGCACGGGTGGAGCAACGGGCGGCACGGGCGGAGCAACGGGCGGCACGGGTGGAGCAACGGGCGGCACGGGTGGAGCAACGGGCGGCACGGGCGGAGCAACGGGCGGCACGGGCGGAGCAACGGGCGGCACGGGCGGAGCAACGGGCGGCACGGGTGGCACGGGTGGAGCAACGGGCGGCACGGGTGGTACCACGGCGCCGCTCAGCCTCGTGCCGACGTCGGACGTCGCGAAGGTCGATGTGTACACCGCGGGCGCGTGTAGCAACCCAAACTACTTCGCGTGTGTCGACGACGGCACGACCTTCGTCGCGGCCGACGCTGCTGCATCGTTCGTGCGACTTGCTACCGGATTCCTCACGGGGTCTCACACCTGCGGGTACGTGTCGGCGCCTTCGGCGGGGCACTCGAAGGTCACAGTGAACTTCCGCGGTCGCGGCAACGGCACCACGGGCACGGTGAAGCTCACCGTGTACGACGGCAGCACCAAGCTTGGTCAGACCGGCACCATCGCGCTTCCGGATGCCTGGACCGACGTGACCCAGTCCTTCCCTCTGTCGAGTCCGCCCGCTACGCTGCAGCTCCGCACCGAGGCGCTGTTCACGCAGGCCAACGCGGCCGGTTGGGTTGGTTACACCATCATCTGGCTCACGCTGGAGTGAGCCTGGCCGTTCAAGTGCTGAACATCGGTGTCATCGGGGCCGGATCGATCGGCTGCTGGGTCGGCGGCATGCTCGCCAGCGCAGACGTGGGTCACGTCACGTTCGTGGGCCGGCAACGGGTTCGTGACGAAATTGCGGAGCACGGGCTGATCGTTCGCGGCATGGACGACGCTGGAGCGCCGGTGCCACCGGAGCGGTACAGTTTCGTCACCGATGCGAAGGGGCTCGCCGCTTGTGAGCTCGTGCTCTGTTCGGTGAAGAGCGCCCAGACCGACGAGGCCGGTGCGACCCTAGCAGGAGTGCTCGGGAGGTCCGCGGTCGTGGTCAGCCTGCAGAATGGCCTTGGCAACGCCAAGGCTCTGCGTTCGAAGCTGGGCGACCGACGCGTCGTCGCGGGCATCGTCGGCTTCAACGTCGTGTCGCGCGGAGGCGGTGTATTCCAGCGCACGATGAGCGGCCCGTTGACGTTCGAGCGTTGTGAGCACCCGGGTTGGCGCGCGGCGCTCGACGGGCTCGGGCGCCTCCGGGTCGAGCTCGAAGAGCTGGATGACATCGCTCCGGCGCAGGCGACGAAGCTCTTGATCAACCTCAACAACGCCGTCAGCGCGATCTCCGGGGCGCCGACTCGTGAGCTGCTGGCGTCGGCCGGCTACCGGCGGATCGTGGCGGCGCTCGTCGAGGAGGGTCTGCTCGTGCTGCGCGCGGCGGGTTACCGTCCGGCGCGCCTGCGCGGTGTCCCGGTGGGCTGGATGCCGCCCGTGTTGCGCCTGCCGTCGCCCATCGTCCGTGTCGTGCTCCGGGCGCAGATGCGGGTTGATGCCGAGGCACGCTCGTCGATGTGGGAAGACCTGACGCGCGGTCGTCCAACCGAGGTCGACTGGCTGAACGGGGAGATCGTGCGACTGGCAGACAAGTCGGGGGTGAGCGCGCCGCTCAATCGCAGGCTGGTCGAGCTGGTTCACGACGCCGAGCGCGCGGGTCGCGGCCCGGTGGGCATGAGCGCCGAACAGCTGTGGAGGGCGCTGACGGCCTGATGGCGGAGCGATGAGCTCGGCGCGCGAGATCGGGTATCGTGCTGCACCATGGAATACCGGAATCTCGGCAGCAGCGGCGTCAAGGTCTCTAGCCTGTGTTTCGGCGCGATGACCTTCGGTGAGGCGGACGACAAGTCCTTCATGCACCAGATCGGGAGTGACGAGGCCACGAGCCACGCGTTGCTCGACCGGGCCCTCGACGCGGGGGTCAACTTCATCGACACCGCCGACGTGTACGGCCAAGACGGCCTCTCGGAACGTGTGCTCGGTGCGTGGTTCGCGAAGGGCAGCGGACGGCGAGAGAAGGTCGTCCTGGCGACCAAGTTTCGCTTCACGATGGGGGACAGCGCGAACAAGAGCGGCGCCTCTCGCTATCGCATCGTGCGCTGCGTCGAGGAAAGTTTGCGCCGACTGCGCACGGACCGCATCGACCTGTATCAGATCCACATGCAGGACATCACGACTCCGGAGGAGGAGACCGTGCGCGCGCTCGACGACCTGGTGCGCGCGGGCAAGGTCGTCTACCTCGGAGCGTCGAACTACGCCGCGTACCGGCTGGTCGACAGCCTGTGGATCGCAAAGCACGAACACCGCGCTCGTTTCGTGACGCTCCAGGCCCAGTACAGCCTCGTGGTGCGGGACCTCGAGCGCGAACACCAGCCGCTCTGCCGCGCGTTCGGCCTCGGGATCTTGCCCTGGTCTCCGCTGGCCGGAGGTTTTCTCAGCGGCAAATATCAGCGCGGGGCGGCGGCGCCGGAGGGGTCGCGCTTCAAGAAGCTCGAAGCCCGCTACGCCCGCTTCGACACCGACAAGAATTGGAAGATCGTCGATGCCGTCGCGAGCATCGCGAAGGAAACTGGTGCCAGCCCGTCCCAGGTGGCGCTGGCGTGGGTGCTCAGCCGAGATTGTGTGTCGAGCGTCATCTTCGGCGCGCGTTCGACGGCGCAGCTCGATGACAACCTGGCGGCTGCGTCCCTGGTGCTCGACGCCGAGCACCGGCGCTTGCTCGACGATGCGAGCTCCATCGAGCTCGGCTATCCCTACGGTTTCATGTCCGACATCCAGGGGCGCTGGTAGGGCTTGCGTGACCCTGCGTCCGTCAGCCGTCGGTCACGAAGCGCACGGTCGGCGGGCGAGCCTTGAAGGGCGGCGTCTTCAACAGCAGGTGGAGCAGCGTTGCGGCGCCCAGGAACTCGCCGTTCGAGCCGAGCACGATCACGTTGGCACACCGCCCCCCCGGACCGGCGCAGCGAGTGGCCACCCAGCTCGCCGCGGCATCGATACCGAGCGCTTGCTCCGAGGTCTGAACGAGCACGGAGTTCTGCTTGACCTGCGCCAAGTAGCGCCCGCTGTCGTTGCGCGTCACCCAGAGCTCGGTGGGCGCAAGATCCTCGGCGTCCGGACGCGGCGGACCCGGCACGTCGTAGTACAGCTCGAGCTCGATGCCGCCGGAGCGAAAGCGGAGGTTCGGGTAGCCCGCGTACGCGGTCGTCATCAGAGCAGCCGCGCCCGTGCCAAAGTCGCACATGGGATCGATGTCGAGCTTGGGACGAGCGTCGAAGCTCTGGCCCGGGTGGCTCTGCTTCCAGGTCTCGCGATTCTGCTTGAGGGCGCCAAAGAGGCCGTTGATGCGGCGGGCCTTGCCGATCGGCAGAGCTGCCTCCGTTGCGACGAGCTTGCCGTTCAGGCGCACGCCCTTCGGTCGGACCTCGATGCTCGGCTCCAGGTGCTCCGGACAGGGGTACTTGTCGTCCGCCGCCAGCTCCTGCAGGCGCAGCAGGTCGTCTCGGTCGAGCTCCCCCGCGCATTTCGGGGTTCGCTTGCAGGCGACGCACACCGAAAGCGCGAGCAAGAAACTGAGCACGAGCGCGAGGCCGCGGAGCGCGGTACCAGAGTCCCGGAGTGTGTGGCCCGACCGCGCCATGGCCGGACCAGCTTCGCACGAACTCGATGTCACCGGCTCGTCCGGAAACCTGCGCGGCCCCCCGCCCCAAACGCTGACCCACTACTGGGTGCAGAACTTCGGCAGCCAGTGAGGCGTGGCTCGCGCCTTCGCGCTCGCGCGCGTGGATTCACGTCGCCGGGCACCCGGCCTTCGTCTGCGGATAGTACTTGGTCGATTTATTGATCGCGCAGTTGGCGGGGCCGAGGGCAGGCCCGGGTTGGCTCGAGCAGAGCAGCGTCCCGGTCACCTTGCCGGCGCCGCATTTGTCCCCCTCTTGGAAGTAGACGACGGACCCGCCGTCGTTCGCGACGCATCCGCGTGCGTCCCCGCCCGCCATCGTGATCTGGCAGCCCACTGCGTAGGGCGCTTGCGGTGGGCACTTGGCCGTCACGCAATCGCCGTCGATGTTGACCGGGAGATCGATGGTGCAGCCCTCGTCGATCTGACCGTCACAGTCGTCGTCGATCTTGTTGCCGCAGATCTCCGTGGTCGGCATCACGCCGCCCTGGCAGTCGCCCCAGGTCCCGTTCACACAGGTGTGGGTGCCCGGCGTGCAAGCGCCGGCTTGTACGCCGCAAGGTTGGACGTCGCCGTTGCAGCAGCCGCAGCTCTCGTCGATCTGCCCGTTGCAGTCCTCGTCCACCGAGCCCTCGCAGACCTCCATCGTGGGGGGCACCCAGCCCGTGCACGGCCCCCACTGTGGGAACTCCCCCGTCGTCGCACATTGCTGGGTCGCCTTGACGCACTTGCCCTGTCCGGCTGCCCACGCCGGCCCTCCATAACAAGGCTGGCTCGAGCCGGCCACGCACGAGCAGCCCTCGTCCACGAAGCCGTTCGCGTTGTCGTCGAGCCCGTTGCCACACTGTTCGGGACCGCCGTTGCCGGCACCACCCGGTCCGGTCGCACCGCCACCGTCGCTCTGACAACCGATCTGGCCCCCCGCGCCAGCTGACGCCGCGCTGCCGCCCGCGGCGCCGCCGCTGGAGCTCCCGCCCGAGTTGTTGCCGCCCAGCGTGATGCCACCACCGCCTCCGCTGCTCGCGCCTCCGCTGCTCGCGCCTCCGCCGCCGAGGTTCACCTGGCCGCCTCCCCCGGCGATGCCGCCCTCGTCGTTGGCGC
The DNA here is from genome assembly GCA_016706225.1 of Myxococcales bacterium. NCBI lineage: Bacteria > Pseudomonadati > Myxococcota > Myxococcia > Myxococcales > Myxococcales bacterium. The sequence continues at coordinate 1,156,699 of JADJKB010000021.1, read as the reverse complement.
CCGCGCTGCACGCGGTCGCGAAGGCAAGTCCGAGCAGCCATGCGTAGAGACCCCGTTGCATGTCTGAAGCCTACGCTCTTTTCTCCGCACTGGCCGGAGGCTCGCGCTCCCTTCCACCGCGATCGGTAGGACCCAGGCCCCCTGAACCGCGCGAGTGCAGGCGGTTGCACTCCGGCGCAAGGCGCTGCAGCCGGACCGGTGCACGCTCTTGCACACGCGCCTGCGACTCCGGCATTTACCGGGGATTTTCCCCGGAAAGAAGGCCGGCACGGCGGTTGCTCTAGTCCCCTTCGAGCACGGGGAACCGAGCGGGCCACGGCGGTCCGCAGGGCCTCGTGCACCCCGCGAATTAGGAGACACACGAATATGGTCCGCCCGCACACGTACTCATCCCTGGTCCTCTTGGCTGCTCTCGCAACGGCTTGCTCCGGTGGCGTTGGGTCGTCGTCGAACGCATCGAAGGACCCGACCGCAGCCGGCGCCGAGGATCCGCACTCGGACAGCGACGGCGACGGCGTGATCGCGGCGGACGATCACTGCCCCGGTACGAGCACCGACAAGAGCAAGTGGGCCGACAGCCAAGGTTGCTCCGAGAGCCAGGACGGCGACAACGATGGCCTGTCGACGGATGAGGATCTCTGCCCGAACACGCCGGCGGGTGAGCAGGTCGACGGCAATGGTTGCTCCGACTCACAAAAGGCGGCGGCCGGGAACGGCAGCGGCGGAGCTGGTGGCGCCAGCGCCGGTGCCGGTGGCGCCAGCGCGGGCGGCGGCGGTTCGAAGTCCCTCAAAGACTGGCAGCCGAGCGACGACGGCAAGGCGGCCGCTAACGGCTTCGTCACCTTCGTGCTCGATCCGAAGGGGCCGGTCCCCGCGGTGCTGAAGACGCTCGAGAAGAACGTCACCAAGCTGGCGAACGGCTTCGAGCTCAGCGGAACCATCATGGTCGACGCGCCGAACAACGAACACATCACGCTCGCCGAAGCCAAGGTCAAGCTCGGGTACGACTCGACCAAGGGTGAGGGCCTCCAGAGCTTCGAGGGCACCGTTCGGGTCCCGTTCCCGGGCAGCGGCTTCATGCAGGGCGTCAAGGTCGACGATCTCGTCTATGCCTCCGTTGGCTACCAGCGCGGCAAGGACATCCAGAACGTCGACGCGCCGCTGAAGGACGAGCGGAAGTACTTCTACTTCACGTTCTCGGCCGGCCTGTCCGCGAGCATCGGCGACATGAGCATCTCGGCTGCAGGTGGCCAGAGCGTCACCATGACCCTGGACCCGTCGGATCCGTCCTTCTTCCTTCGGGCTTCGCTGGCTGGATTCATGGGTCCCGTCGACGACGCGAGCGTCGGTTTCTCGCTCGGCGGGCACCTGCCTTTCACGCCGGAGAACACCTGGGGCCTCGACGCGAGCAAGGCGACCTTCGACGGTCACATGTGGATCGGCGGCAAGCTCAACCTGAACTTCGCCAAGCTGCCCATCGCCATCGGCGGCAACACGGTCGTCGACTTCGACCCGAACGACGACGGCAAGACCATGTTCCAGGGGGCGACCGATGGCGCGACCTACGGCTCGAACGCCGAGATCGACGTGAGTGTCGACGCGAAGGTCTTCTCCATCGAGCTGCCCATCGCCAAGGCGACCACCGTTGCTCACGTCGGTCAGGACGGCGCGTGGGCCATGTACTCCGGCAAACTCCAGGGTGGGAATGCCTGGATGCCGCAACAGTACGTGCCGATCAAGTACACCGCCGAGCTGAAGGTCGCGGGTTACGCCTCCAGCGACATCGAGCAGAGTTACTTCTCGGCCGAGGGCGAGATGAGCCTGAACGCCCAGAAGCTCGGCGAGTGGACCGGTCTGAACCTGTCGGAGCTCGCCATGGTGCAGGCATCGCTGCACGCCGACCGCAAGGGTGTGCTCCTCACGGGCAAAGCGGCCACCACGCTCAGCCCCGGTCTCGGTCTGAATGGCGACGTCGACGCCGAGGCCTTCTTCAACGGCAACCCGAACGACTGGTACGTCACCCTGGACGGGCAGCTCGCGGTCAAGGGGATCGATCTGTCGGCGAACGCTCACGCCAAGCTGAACAAAGACGGCCTGTTCGTCAGCGGCAAGATGAGCACGCCGATCTCGCTGATCGAGATGAGCGGCAACATCACCAGCGCTGGCGTCGATCTGACCGGGCATGCCGAGGTCGAAATTCCCATCGTGGCGGGCAAGGAAGTCGCGCAGTGGGTGACCGACAAGGCCGTGTGTGGCGCCGAGGTGATCACCGACGCGGCGGTCTGCGGGTACCAGACCGTGACTAGCGGTGCACAGTGCGGCGTCACGGCGGTCACCAGCGTGGCTCAGTGCGGGTCGAAGACCGTGACCAGCGCGGCTCAGTGCGGCACGCAGTACGTGACCAGTGGTGCCGTGTGTGGTTACAAGACGGTGACCAGTGCAGCTCAGTGCGGCGTCAACTACTTCTCCGACCTGGCGCACTGCGGCTGGCAATGTGTATCGACCGGGAACTGCTCGTGCAGCGCGCCCAAGACCTGTCAGGTTGCCGCGAGCTGCAATGCACCCAAGACCTGCAGCGTGGCGGCAACCTGCAACGTGCCGAACACCTGCAGCGTTCCCGGATCGTGCGAAAAGGTGAAGACCTGTGAGCAGAAGCTGATCGTTCCGGACTTCGACTACGGCACGTTCAAGGGCTCAGTGACGGTGAAGATCGGCAACAGCGGCCTCTACGGCAACGCGAGCGGGCAGTACTGCCCCAAGAGCGGAAGCTGCACCACGATCGGCAGCGGTACGGTCAAGGCGACGAGCGGCGGCCCCGAGGCGTGTGTGACGATCGCCGGGCTCGGGGAGTTCTGCGCAAAGATCTGAGGCGAAGAAAACGAGACTGAGGACGCGGCGCCGGTTCCCGAGAGGGAGCCGGCGTCGGTGCGTTTGTGGTGATCGCTCCGAACGGTGACTTGGGTTACAAGAGCATTGACATGCGCCCGCGCAGCCTGAGCCTTCTGATTGCAGCCACCGACGACGCTGCCGCCCACGAGCTGGCGGGGCTAGCGGCGGACGCAGGCGTCGCGCCGCGGCGGGTGCAGAACGGCGGGAGCGCCCTCGAGCTGCTGCGCGCGGGTGACTTCGATGCGCTCGTGTGCGACCTCACGTTGCCGGACATGGCGGTGGCCGAGCTCGTGGCCGAGGTGCAAAAGCTCGATGCGAGCCTGCCGGTGGTCGTCATGGTCGAGGCCGGGCGCATCGGTGAAGGGGTCGCCGCCGTGCGGGCCGGGGCCAGCGACTTCCTGCGCAAACCCCTCGACCGTGAGGAGGTCAACTACGTCGTCGACAAGGTGCTGCGCGGCGCGACGGCGGACGACGACGAGCCGCCGCGCTCCATGGTCATGCCGCCCGAGCTGCGGATGATCGGCGGGTCGAAGGCGATGCTGGACCTGACGCAGACGCTGAGACGCGCGGCAGACGGCATCGCGACCGTGCTCATCCGGGGCGAGAGCGGCTCCGGCAAAGAGCTGGTTGCACGCCAGGTCCACCAGCTCAGCCCGCGTCGCAGCGGGCCCTTCGTGAAGGTGCACTGCGCCGCGCTGCCCGACAACCTGCTCGAGAGTGAGCTGTTCGGGTACGAGAAGGGTGCGTTCACCGGGGCGACCGCGCGAAAACCGGGGCGGGTGGAGCTGGCCGAAGGCGGCACGTTGTTCCTGGACGAGATCGGTGACATCAGCGCTGCGACGCAGGTGAAGCTGTTGCGGGTCCTGCAAGACCGACAGTACGAGCGGCTGGGCGGCACCGAGACTCTCGACGCCGACGTGCGTTTCGTCGTGGCCACCCACCGCGATCTCGACGCGATGGTGCGTGAGGGCAGCTTTCGCGCGGATCTCTTCTACCGCTTGAATGTCGTTTCGCTGGAGGTGCCGCCGCTGCGAGCGCGACCCGACGACATCGAGCCTCTCGCGCTGCACTTCTGCGACAGCGTTGCGAAGGCCAATGGGCGGGCGGGGGTCGCCCTCGACGTGGACGCGCTCGGTGTCCTCCGGCATCAGCCGTGGCCAGGCAACGTGCGCCAGCTTCAGAACTTCATCGAACGGCTGGTCGTCTTGAGCAAGGCGCCCCGCGTGCGCAAGAGCGACGTGGAACACGAGCTCTCGCGCCAGGCCGGGCCCGCGGGGTTTGCCGAAGCGGAGGGGCTTGCACCAAAGGTCTCGCTCGAGAGCACGGCCATCGATCTGTCGCAGGCCGTCAGCAAGGCCGAGCGTCGTGCCATCGCTCGCGCCCTGGAAAAGGCAGCCGGCAACCGCAACCTCGCCGCGCGCTTGCTCGGGATCAGCCGCCGGAGCCTGTACTACAAGCTCGAAGAACACGGCATCGAGTAGCGGCGCTCGCGTTCGCGCCAGCGCTGGGAATCAAGACGGTGTCGGCTTGCTACAGGCGTAGATCACGTCGATAGCCGTGACTTTTCCTTGCTGGATCTGCGCACACGACGCCCCGTTGAACGTCAGCGTGTTGCTGGCGGCGTCGTAGTCGAAGCCGTTGTTCGGGTCCTTTGCGATCCCGGTCGGGTCCTTGTCGAAGAACACCCAGAGAGAGCCAGAAGGCGGGACCTGGTCGAGCTTGAAGGTGCAGGTCGCGACGTTGTTCGCGATCTGCGAGAGCGCTGTATCGAGCTGGGTTCCGGTATCAGCCTGAAAGTAGGGCGCAGTGCCGGCGGCCTTGGCGATGGCCGTGAGCTCCCCCGCGTTCACATCTCCCGAGAACCCCACGACGTAAGTCTTCACGGGCACCGCTTGGGCGAGCAGCTGAGCCGCGGCCTTGGCCCCCCCACCCCCGCAGTTGTCCGCTCCGTCCGTCATCAAGACAATCACGTTCGGCCGGTCCGCGACCTGCAGGCTCACCTCACCGATGAGTCCATTCAGCGTCCCGCCAATCACCGTCTCGGCTTTCCCACTGTTGCAGAGTTGCGAGGCAAGAATGCTCTTCTGGATGTCGGTCGTGTAAGACCCGATGGGGTTCGAGATCTTGCCCGGCGCGCATCCCGGCCCGTTGCAGGCGGAGAACATCACGAGGCCGAAACCGATCGTGTCCTTGTAACTGGCAAACAGCTTGTCGAGCGCGGCTTGCGCCACCTGCCAGCGGCTCTTGCCCGCCCCCGGCACGCTCTTGCCCATGCTCCCGGAGCGGTCGAGCGCGATCAGCACGTTGGGCTTGAGGGCCGTGATCTGGAAAGGTTTTGCGCCACAACCCCCGCCCGGCGTGCACTTGCCGAGCGTCGTGTCGCAGGCGAGCCCGGCGGCACAGTCCGCGTCGACACTGCAGGTTCCGTCGGCGATGCACTGGCCGCTCGGGCTACAGAACGTCCCGCCCGGGCAGGGACCCCCGCAACCCAGGGTCGGAGAACCTCCACCGTTCGGTGCACCTCCGAAAGCGATCGCCGCGTCGCCGGACCCACCCGCTCCGACCTGGCCCGACGTCCCGGCCGCCTCCTCCACGGGCCCATCGGTTGGAGCCGCCCCACAGGCGAGCGCCAGCAACAGGGCTGGGGAACCCAAGCACAAAGCTCGAAGCAGCATCCGATGGGCCTCGTTGGATCGACACCAATCCGGAGCCGTCTTGCATGCGGCTCGAAGGATTGTCTGCTCGAAGCATGAATGGGCGCTGAATGAGCGACCGCGCTCGTGCCCGCGGGGGTCCGCACCACGCCGATCAGCGCCTACGCAGCCTGCGCAACGCCAGCGACGCCGCTGCGAGCAAGCTCAACCACGCGCCGGTCGCGGGTGCCCGCGGCACGCTGCAGCCGCAGCCGCCGTCGTCGTCCGTGGTGCCGCCGGTTGCCCCACCTGGGCCGGATGAGCCGCTCGTGCCACCGGCTGAGCTCGCGCCGGTGCCGGCGCTACCGCCGCTCGCCGAGCCGGACGCGCCCCCGCCGCCTGGAGTGCCGCCGCTCGCCGTGCCCGCGGCGCCACCGCTGGCCGAACCGGCTGCGCCGCCGCCGCCAGGACTGCCGCCGCTGCCGGTCGGGCTCGATGCAATGCACGTCTTCAATTCGTCGAACGCGGGCTTGCGCTGGAAGTTGTCGGCGTAGCTCCCATCGGGATCGTGAGTGCGCAGCGCGAGGCCCCAGTGGATGTCGGGCCAGAGCCCGTTCGGGTGCTCCTCCGTGAGCTCGTAGATGAACGTCTTCTGCCACCACGTGCGCTTGTTCTGCGCCTGCATCACGCGTTCGGTGTACTTGCGTTGGGTCTCCAGCTCGGTCGCGCTCGTGACCTGCGCCTCGCGACCCGTCTCGGTGATCCACACGGGCAGACCGCCAAAGCCCTTTGCCAGCAGCGTCTCGCGCACGCTGAGCGGCCCTTCGTAGACCGTGGTCGTGCCGATCTTGAGCACTCGATGGGCGTCGAGCTTGTTGTAGAAGCTGTCCTTGCTGGTGCCGGCCGCCGGGTCGTCTTCGGGGAACGAGGCGTAGATGTGCCAGCTGACCGCATCGAGATCCGAGCCGCGCGCCGCCAGCGCTGCGTCGAGGTACTCCGCGTACTTGTCGCTGATCGTCGCGAGCTCGGGGCCCACGATAAGGCAGCTCGGGCAGCCCTGTTTGATGGCGTCGATTGCGGGGATGAAGGCGTTGTCGATCCACTGTTGCTTCGAGCCTTCAAAGAAGTCCCCCAGGTTCGGTTCGTTCCACGTGCCCCAGGCGGCAACCCGCCCGTCGGCATAACGCTGCGTCGCCGCGAGCACGAACGCCTTGTAGGCCGCGGCGTCTGGCACGTCGTTGTTGTTGCCGTCCCCTTTCGCATTGCCGAGGCTGGCCCACGCGGGGGTGTAACCGATGGTGGCGAACACCTTCAGGTTGCGGGCCTTGGCGGCGTCGAGCACCTTGTCGAACACCGTCCAGTCGAGCTTGCCCTTTTGCGGCTCGCCGATGTCCCAGTTGAAGTCGATGCGGATCCACTGACCACCGAGCTCTTGGGCCAGATCGAGCGTGTCGCTCGGCGGCAAGTGAACGTTCATGCCGAGAGTGGCGGCCAGGCACACGGCGGAGAAAGGCATCGGATGCTCCTCGGCTCAGAGTCGCACTTTTTGGTGGGCGAGGCGACCGCTCACGGCGTGCACGCACACTGGGAGCTCCACTGCTCCTGGAACACGTCGGCGCAGCCCCCGGTCTTTGTGGGGTTGTCCGGCGAGCAAGCGTCGAAGCTCGCCTGGGCCGAGCGGTGGCTGCAGCTCGGGTGCCCGAACACACAACACACCTGTTCGCAGGTCACACCGGGAGCGCTGGCGACCTGACCGATGTGTTGGCCATCTGCGCAGGGGACGAAGTGCGACTTGATGAAGTCGGTGTAGGCCCCGGCGCACGTCGCCGCCGGGCAGCTCACGGGCTTGGGGAACGAAGCGCCCTGGCTCGTGCCGTTGCCCAGCTGACCGACCCCATTGCCTCCCCAACACACGAGGCCCTGACTCTGATCGAGCGCACAGCTGTGTTCGCTGCCGGTGGCGACCCGCCAAGCGTTCGCGAGACCCACCACGGTCACCGGTGTGTTGTGATCGATGGTGGTGCCGTCGCCGAGTTGGCCCGAGTAGTTCCGCCCCCAACACGAGACACTGCCGTTTGCGCGCACCGCGCAGGCATGGCTGTCGCCGGAATCCAGCCACACGGCGTCGTCGAGTCCGACCACCGGTGTCGGTGTCGGGGCGTTCTCCACGTTGCTGCCGATCCCGAGCTGGCCGGACCCGTTGTAACCCCAACACGAGACGCTGCCGCCAGCGCGGCGAGCGCAGGCGTGGTGATTGCCAGCGACGACCTGCACCGCATCGCTGAGCCCGGGGACCGTGACTGGCGACGTGTACGAACCGGCGTTCGTGTTGCCGAGGCCCAACGAGCCGCTCGCGTTCCAGCCCCAACACTTCACACCACCGCTCGCGAGCGCCGCGCAGGAGAAGATGTAGCCGACCGCGATCGACACCGCGTCGGTGATGCCAACGACCTTCGTCGGCGTGTAGCTCTTCGCCAAGCTGCCGTCGCCGAGCTCGCCGTGGCCGTTCTCGCCCCAGCAGCGCACACGGCCTGTTTGCTCGAGCGCGCAAGCGTGAGTCGTCACGATGCCGCGCGCAGTACGCACGACCTGGCTCAGCCCTTGGATCGGGATGGGCACTGCACTGTCTTGGGTAGTTCCGTCCCCCAGGGCTCCCAGGGCGTTGTGCCCCCACGACATTGCCGTGCCGTTGGCTCGTACTCCGGATGAATGGAATTCGCCGCCGCTCAGCGCAACGAAGTCCGTGGGCCCCGCCAGGGGAGTCGGGATCGGAACGCCGGTCGTGGCGTTGCCGGCCCCGAGCTGGCCGAACTGATTGGCGCCAAAGCAGTGGACTGCGCCGCCTTGAAGCGCGCAGGTGTGGTTCCCGCCGGCCACTACTTCGTCGTAGTTGCAGGCCGACGCGCCCGAGGAGCCGCCAGCGCCGCCGCTCGGACCTCCTCCGCTGGGGTTCCCGCCGCTCCCGCCGCTGCCGGCGCCCCCGCCGAAACCCGCGACGCCGCCCCCGCCGGCTCCGGCGGCGCCCGCGATCGAGACGCCGGGTTCGAGCAACCGCGAGCGCGAGCCGCACGCCACGATTCCGAGGCCCAACACGAGCGTCACGCCGACGCGCATCATCACAAAACCATAGGGGGGGCGCGCCCGGCGGGCCACAGCCAAGCAACGCGACCTTTGCTTCCGGCCGCGATTGAGGCGACAATTCGCGCATGACACAGCGCCTCGAGGTCCTGTTACCGGTCGCCATCTTGGCCGTTGCCCTGAGTGGCGCCGCGGTGTCGTGTGGCTCCGATGGCGATGGCGGCGGCAAGGGCGGCTCGAGCAGTGGTGGAACCGGCACGGGAGCCTCGAGCGGAACCGGTGGCACGAGCTCCGGTGGCACGAGCGCGGGTGGCACGAACGCTGGCGGCACGGGGGGCGGGGCCGCGGGCGCTGGTGGGACCTCGTCGGGCGGGGGAGCGGGTGCGGGAGGTGGAGCGGGCGCGGGCGGTACGGCGAGCGGTGGTACCGGCGCAGGGGGCACGGGCACGGGTGGTGCTGGCGCAGGGATCCCGCCGGACAAACAGAACCTGCGCATTGCGTTCTTCGGTGACAGCAAGAGCGGCACCAATTTCAAGAATGTGCTCGGCATCGCCAAGACCGAGAAGGCCGACGCCATCATTGGCCTTGGTGACTACGACTACAGCGCGAACCCGTCGGCGTGGCTGACCGCATTGACCAGCGTGGTGGGCCCAGATTTCCCGGTGTTCGGCGCGGTGGGCAATCACGACACGGGGACCTGGGCGCCGTACGCCACCGAGTTCAAGAGCCGAATGCAGAAGGCGGGCGTCACGCCCGACAGCGCGGACTTCACCGACGAGAAGTTCTCTTTGGTGTTCCAGGGCATCAAGCTGGTCTTTGTCGGCCAGAACGGCAAGAACGCCGAGTTCGCGACGTTCATCAAGGATCAGTTCTCGAAGGATGATCACATCTGGAAGCTGTGCCTCTGGCACAAGAACCAGACGGCGATGCAGGTCGGTGGCAAGGGCAACGAGATGGGCTGGGAGGTCTACGAGGCCTGTCGTGCGGCCGGTGCCATCGTGCTCACCGGTCACGAACACTCCTACGAACGCACCAAGACCCTCACTGACATCACGAATCAGGTGGTGGACACCACGTGTTCGGACGGCAAGAAGCTGTGTGTCGGGCCGGGGCGTACGTTCGTGGCCGTGGCGGGGCTGGGCGGCAACGATGTGCGCGATCAACTGCGCTGCCTGCCGGCGACCCCACCCTACGGCTGCAAGGGTGAGTGGGCGCTCATCTACACGAATCAGCAGAGCGCGACCTTCGGCGCGGTGCTGATCGACTTCTACGTGAACGGCAACGCCAAGGCGGCGCGCGGCGTGTTCAAGAACGTCAAGAACGAGACCGTCGACACGTTCGACATCACGAAAGACTGACCTCGCCGGGGGTTCCGCGCATCGTCGGGTCGGTCTGGGACAAGCTCGGCCAGGCGAGCGCGGGCATCCGCGCGCTGTGGGTGCTGGCGGCGGCCATCGCGGCGCATGCAACCGTGCTTGGAGGCGGTCTCATCTGGCTGGACCACGCTCACATCGAGGCCGGACTCGCCCTCCGCCCTCCGGCGGAGTGGCTCGCGCTCTTCCGTGAGCCGTTTGCCGGCACCGGTTATTACCGGCCGCTGACCGCGCTCTCCCTGTCGATCGACGCGCTGTTCGGCAGCGTGGCGGCGTATCACCTGACGAACCTCGCGCTGCATGCCGCTGCGGCGCTCGGGCTCGTTCACGCGGCGCGGGCCCTCGGCGTCGGGCGGCGCGCGGCGACGCTGGGCGGCTTGCTGTTCGCGGTGCACCCGGTCGGCTCGCTCGTGGCCGGTGCGATTGCCTTTCGGTCCGAGTCGCTGGTCGCCCTCGCATTGTTTGGTTTGATCGTCGCGCATCGCCGCGGACGCCCGGTGTGGGCCGGCGTCTGTGTGTTGGTCGCCGGTCTGTCGAAGGAGACCGGGCTGGTTCTGGCGCCGCTCTACCTGGCTGCGCTGGAGATCGCCGCGGGTCGACCGCCGGTGACGAAAGCGGAGCGACCGGTGAGGCGTGGTGTCTTCGCGAGCGAGGCGCTGCTCTGGTTCGTTGCCCTGGGCCTGAGACTGAAGTTCGCGCCGCCCTGGCTCGGACACTTCCCGGATTTATCCGCGAGCGAGCAGGTTGGAACGCGGCTCGCAGCGCTGACCAAGAGCGTGGCGTCGGTCGTCGTGCCGATCGACGCTCGGATCTGCGATGCGTTCCCGATCTCCGGCGCCTCGGCGCCCGCGGCGTTGCTGGGCGCTGCCTTCGCGCTGGTGCTGCTGGTGGCCGCGCGCCGCGGTGGCGCGGTTGGCCTATTGACGGTGCTGTCCTTGCTGCCGTCGCTGCAGCTGGTTTCGACGCTGCGCTGGTGGTCGCCCCACTATCTCTACCTGGCCGCGGCCTGGTTTCTGGTCTTCGTCGCGGAGCGCCTCGTGCGTCGCGGCGCGGTGCCCGTCGCGCTGGCGCTGGTGGTGACAGTGTTGCTCGGCGTCGGGTCGTGGCGGGCGGGCCGTCGTTACCGGAGTGACGAGAGCTTGTGGCGGGCGGAAGTTGCGGCGGAGCCCGCGTGCCGCGAGGGGCAGTTCTACCTGGCCGAGGTCGCTCGCTCGAAGGAGGACTTCGCGCTCGCGGCGCTTCATTATGAGGCGGCGCTGCGTTCGGCTCCGGGACTGCTCGCCTTCGTCGATCTGGACGCAACACTCACCAACTACGGGCTGGTGTTGTTCAGGCTCGGGCGGCTAGACGAGGCCCGGCGGGTTTTCGAGGAGGCGCTGCAACAACCATCCGACGAAATCACGCGGCGGCGTGTCACGCACGATCTCGCCGCGGTTGCGCTGGCGAGCGGCGATGCACCTCGAGCGCTCGAGCTGCTGGGCCCCGAGCTCGAGCGGGCGGATGTGCTCCCGGAGTCGCTGGTCATCGGCGCCCGCGCTCTCGAAGCACTCGGCCGCGACCGAGAGGCGACGGAGCTGCGCGCGCGCAGGACAAAGCACTGAGCGCGCGCCGAGCGTCGTGCCCGAAGCTTGACCCCGGAGCGCCCGTGTCGTCACCTCTGCGCATGGCTGATCACCCGGCGGCCGAGCCGCATGGTCCAATTCAGGAAATTGCCGATGGTGTCTTCTGGGTGCAGGGCTCGGTCCGCATGGGGCCCGGTGTGCGCATCCCGCGCAACATGGTCGTCGTGCGCGCCGGCGAAGATCTGACCCTGATCTCCGCCGTGCGCCTGTCCGCGGCCGGCGAGGCCGAGCTCGAGCGCCTGGGCAAGGTCCGGCACGTGGTGAAAATCGGCGCTTTTCATGGGATGGACGACGCTCACTCGGTGGAGCGGTTCAAGGCCTCGTATTTTGCTCTGCCGGGCGGCACACGCGAGTCCGAGCCGAAGCCCGACCGAGAGTTGTCGCCGACGTCGTTGCCGTTCGACGACGCCGAGCTCTTCTGCTTCGAGCAGACGAAGAAGAAGGAGGCCGCGCTGCTCGTCAAACGTGACGGCGGCATCCTGATCACCTGTGACGCCGTGCAGAACTGGCCCGACACGAGCGGGTGCAGTCCGATGGCCAAAGTGGTCACGCGGCTCTTTGGCTTCACCAAACGGCCTGCGCAAATCGGCCCTCCATGGCGCAAAGGAATGACCCCGGAAGGGGGCAGCTTGCGCGGCGACTTCGAGCGCCTCGCCGCGCTCGAGTTTCGTCACCTGATCGGTGGACATGGTGCGCCGCTGCGCGACACCGCGCGCACGGATCTCGCCGCCACCGTGCGCGCGACGTTCGCATCTTGACGCCGGAAGTTACGTTCGCACCGCATGACAAAGATGTCATGGGTCGAGCGGGGATGACATTCGTGTCATGCGTGACGCGGCGTTCAGCAGGCGCTGGTTGATCATCACGAAGGCGTAGTGCGTTTGGCGCTCCGATTCGCACCGCCGAGCAGCGCATGCTTCTTGCCACTGCTACGCTTCAGCTAACTCGCGAAGAACGTACGCGCGCTCTCCCCCGAGCAAGCGTGCAGTCGAGCGGGTCTTATTGGAGGTAAATATGCGTTTCAGAAACCTGGCTTTTGGCGTGGCTTGTGTCACCGCACTCGGCGCCGTCGCGGCGGGCTGCAGTGATGACAGTACTGATGACAAAAAAGGGACCGGTGGCGCCTCGACAGGCGGCACCGGCACTGGCTGCGCGGCGACCGGCGGCGCGGCGGGCTCGAGCACCGGCGGTGCTGCGGGCGCGGCGACCGGCGGCGCGGCGGGCTCGGCGACCGGCGGTGCAGCCGGCTCGAGCACCGGCGGCGCAGCGGGCTCGGCGACCGGCGGTGCAGCCGGCTCGAGCACCGGCGGCGCGAGCGGATCGCCCGGCGACGCGGGAACGGACTGACCCGTGACCAGGCGATCGCGGCGAGCCGGACTTGCCGTGATGCGTGCACCCTCTGCGGCGCCCACGTGGGCGCCGCAGTCTATTTGAGCGTGCGCCGGTCGCGGAACCTTCGCTGCGCATCCCCAGCAGTGCGCTCACTTCGCGTTCTGCGCTGCCAGGTTGACCAGCGTCGGATTCGACGGGCTGTAGCCGCTCATCTTCTTGACGATCTTCATCGTGCGCGGGTCGATGATGATCCCGAGCGGCAGGCCGTTCGAGCCCGAGTTCTTGAAAGTGAACGCCGGATCGGCCACCACGCTCCAGCTCTTCGCCTTGAAGGTGTTCTTCCAGGCCTCTGCGTGCTTCAACTGGGCGGGGTTCCCCGAGTTGTCCTCGATGAGCAGGGTCAAGACCCGAATGCCCTTCTGAGTCCAGCCGCCGGCCATCACGTTGTTCAGATCTTGCGCCTCCTCCTGACACGCGCCGCACCACACGGCCGACTGCGCGAGGAAGACCGCATGGATGCCGCGCGTGCCGTCGCAGTCGAAGTAGTCTTCGATCTTGATGGTGGTCGCCGTTGCGGCGCCCTCGAAGTACCCTTGCCACGAGAGCGAGGGGTTCGGGACCGAGCCAACAGACGTTCCGTAGGGACCCGGTGGATAGGTGCAGTTGCCGCCGACGGGTCCGCCTCCGGAGCCGCCGCCACCGCTCGTGCCGCCGTTCCCGCCGCCACCGCTCGTGCCGCCGTTCCCGCCGACGTTGCCGCCGCCGCCGTTCCCGCCGACGTTGCCGCCGCCGCCGCCCGGATCCCAGCCGCCGCCGCTGCCGCCGCCACCCTCCGGAGGGGGGCCGCCGGGGGTTCCGCCTCCGCCTTGATTTGGGTCTGGCGGCGGGGAGCCACCCGGTGGGCCGCAGGATTCGACACAGCCGACTTTGTCGCCGGTGGCGCAAATGCACTGTGCGATGCAGCCCGTACACGACGAGCACCCGCTCTCCGGTTTGCACTCCGGTCCACTCGTCCCGCCGCCAAGCCCGTATGAGCCTTGGTCCTCCTCTCCAGCGCCCGTGGCCGTCGCACATCCGACGAAAAGGATGCTCGCGAGGACGGCGACACCCGGCGCCCATTTCTTGATCGCCGCCATCGCCGTAATGACCCGGCCCGGCGGCGAGCTTGCACAATCAGCTGGGATTATTTCGGTCGAGCCGATTTCTGCGCCGAAAACCCCAGAGCAGCGCCAGGCCCATCAGGGCGACGGGCGCCTCGGTCGGGCCGCCTCGGGGGCGGCAACCACAGCCCCCGTCATCCCCTGCCTCGTCCGCAGGTTTGAGCCCGGCGTCGACCGGAGGCGCATCACCCAGACCCTCTCCGGTGAGGGTGACCATGAAAAATCGCTCGTCCGGGTCGTTGGTGACCAGCGTGAGCACCGAGCTCTGTTTGCCGACCCTGTCCGGGGTGAAGCTCACCGAGAACGTCGCGCTCTTCTGGGATTCGACGAACACCTCGGTCTTGGGCAGCGCGAAGACCTTCGACTTGGAGGCGTCCAAGAAACCCGTGGCGCGCGCCTTGGCCTCGCCGATGTTGGACAAATCGAGGCTCAGCGTCTTGGTCTCACCGACGGCGAGCTGTCCGAACGAGAGGCTCTCTGCCACGCCGTCGAGATCCGGAAGTGGCACGTGCACACGCACGGGATCGAACACGAAGTCCTGTTTCCCTAGCGGCACGGCCACGGGAATGTCGACGAGCGGGAGGCTGAAGTCCTTACCCAACACCTTGATGAAGAAGGTGGGGATCAGGTGCAGCGCGCCCTTGTAATCGACTCTTCCTTCGGGGAAGACGTCGTACTCGACGAACGCGCCTCCAGTAAACTCACGCTCGGTCGTTCCTCCAGCACTGGTGATGGCGGATTCGGTCACCTTCGCGGGTTCGATGCGGATGCGATCGGTGTGATAGGTCGCGCTCAGATCACCCGCCACGTCGAGCGCAACCCCGCCCTTGCTGAGCTGGCTCGGGATCCCCACGAGGTCGAGCAGGTTGACCTCGAACATGCGCAGCTTCGGGCTCGAGCCGGTCGCCGTGGCGACGTCGGGCTCGAACGCCCATGGCGTGAACGTCTTCTCCGCCTTCAAGTGGAAGTTCACCTGCGGCACGAACGGGATGTCCCCCTCCCACTTCACGGGCACGCCGATCACGTTGACGTCGAGCTTGGCCTTGGCACCGAGGTCGAGGCCGTAGTCGAACTTCAGGAGGCCGTGGCTGCCGCCCGGTGTGGCAAGCGTCATCGCTTGCGGCCACTTGGTCTGGAGGAATCCGTCGAGCTCGACCGTGGTGCTCGCGGGAACCTTCAAGAAGAAACGCAGCTGAAGATCACTGCCCTGGGGCACCCAGCCGGTGTCGAAGTCGAACGCAATCGGCAGTGATACCGTCTTCTGGTAGTCGAGCTTCGCCAGCGTGCACTCGAGCTCGGTGTCACTGCAGTACGCCGCCAGCACGTCCCAGGGCCCGAGGCTCG
The DNA here is from genome assembly GCA_016706225.1 of Myxococcales bacterium. NCBI lineage: Bacteria > Pseudomonadati > Myxococcota > Myxococcia > Myxococcales > Myxococcales bacterium. The sequence goes on along the minus strand of JADJKB010000021.1, from coordinate 1,141,268 downwards.
CGTCGGCGCCGGCGTCCGTCGAGCCGGCCTCCGCCGCGTCGACACCCGCATCGGCGTCGGCTCGCGCCGGAGCGTTCCATGACAAAATCGCCGGCAGCGCCGCTGCTGCCAACACACGAGAGAGCACGCGCACCTGCAAAAGCTACCACGGATTTCGCGTGCCCGGCGCCTCACGCTATGCTGTCCGGCATGGTCTGGGCCGCGCGCACGCTGAAACTGCGTCCCCAGGCGCTTGCCACGCTGGCCGCGTTTTCGCTGGTGGGCTGCGGTGGCGACGACCCAGCCGAAAAGAAGAGCTTCGTGTATCCGAAGGACACCGAGCTGCGCATGAATCAGCTGCAAGCGAAGGGTTCCCACAATAGTTATCACGTGGAGGTCGAGGGCATGACCGTGGCGGCCCTCAAGTACACTCACGCGCCCCTCGACGTGCAGCTCCGCGACCAAGGGGTACGGCAGTTCGAGCTCGACACTCGCTACGACGCTGACGCGGAGGAGTTCGTGGTCTTCCACATCGGAGTGATCGACGAAAACTCCAACTGCCGGCGTTTTGTCGACTGTCTGGCCGCGCTCGCGGGCTGGTCGCGCAAGAACCCCGCGCACCACCCGATCTTCGTGCAAGTCGAACCGAAGGACGGGCTGCCCGCGGACGTCGAGAGTTACTTCACCAAGCTCGAGAGCGAGATCCTCTCCGAGTGGCCGAGGGAACGCATCGTCACGCCGGACGACGTGAAGGGAGACGCGGCGACGCTGCGCGAGGGCATCTTGCAGCGCGGCTGGCCGACCCTCGGGGAGGTGCGGGGGAAGATCCTGTTTTTCGTCGACGACGCCAGCGCGTGGCGGGACGCATACACCCACGGTGATCAGAACGTCGACGGCCGGCTGATGTTCGTCTCGTCGAAGCCCGGCGCGGCTTACGAGGGAACCTACGTGCTCAACGACGCAAACTCGGCGGCGATCGGTGACGCCGTCACCCAAGGGTTCATCGTTCGGACTCGGGCTGACTCCGACAACGTGGAGCCGTTTGCCGGCGATACCAGCACCCGCGACGCCGCGCTGAAGAGCGGAGCGCAGCTCGTCAGCACCGACTACCCCGCGCCCGTTCAGGGCGTCGACTACGTCGTCGAGATCCCCGCGGGCACGCCCTCGCGTTGTAATCCACTCGTCGCGCCAGCGGATGCGGCTCCGAGGACGTGGAGAATCCCGAGTTCATCCAGTGAGCATCGGCAGCCGCCCGGGCGGCCTGCTGCCTCCAAGCTCGGGTAAACTCTGTTTGAACGATGGGGTCTCGTGAGCTATGGAGCACGACTCTTCCGTGACCGCCAGTGAAGCCGAGATCGAGGGCCGCGTCCGTCGCTGGGACACCCTGGGCGTGATCGTGTCCGCGGCCTGTGTGGTGCACTGCATGGCGATGCCGCTCGTGCTCAGCCTGTTGCCAGCGCTCGGGTTGTCGTTCCTGGCGAACGACGGCGTACACGAGGTGCTGGCGGTGCTCGTGGTCCTGCTCGCCGTCCTGGCATTCGTGCCGGGCTATCGCGTGCATCATCTCAAGTACGTGCCGGTCATCGGAGGGTTCGGCGTCATCGTGCTCGCCGGTGCGGCGTTCGCGCCGGGCCTGGGCCTCGTCGTCGAGTCGGTCCTCACCGCCATCGGCGGTGGCGTGCTGGTGTTCGCGCACGTGATGAACCGGCGAGCGCTCGGTCGCGCGCACATCCACTGAGCAGCGTCGGCCTGCGAACCGGCTACCCGGGTGTGGCCTCGAGGGCTCGGCGGTAGCGATCGCGGCGTAGTTGGTCCGACAAGATCTCGTAAGCTTCGTCGAGCACCTCGATGATCAGATCGACCTCCGGGCGCAGGTTCGCGGTGCTGGCGGTGAGGATGCGGCTCGGCTCGAACTCCTTGCGCAGCTCGGCGTGGGCGCGCTGGACGTCGTAGCTGGTCGCGCTCTTCGCCACACCGAGCAGAGCGAAGTAGTCACCCTCTTCCACGAGCGCTTTGCGCGCGAGGATCCGCGCGCGCAGAGCCTGTTCGTCGAGCGCGTCGTAGACCGGTGCCTGGGCCCGGCTTTTGTCCGGCGCCGCCGCTGCGGGGGACAGGGCTTCGAGCACCCCGAGCGCCACCAGCGCGTACAGGACCGACGGTACGTCCGGGGGCGCAGCGGGAGAAATCACCTCACCCAGGGTCGCGGCCTTGGCGCGATTCGTCATCATGGTCTCTTCGGGTGAGAGCGCGCACTCCCCGAGCAGCGACGGGTTGGGTCCGTCAACCAAGCGTGCGCGAGGGCCGCCCAGGCGCGACATCGCCTCGTCTGGTGCCACCACGCGGCGAACGATCTCGACGTAGACCTCGGCGCCCGTCGCGCCCCCGAATACGGCAGGCTCGGCCTGCAACCTCGCCGGCACGTCCGCTTCGAGCCCGGCGGAGCCCGCCGTCATTTCCAGCACCCGACCCACGAGCCACTCGGCGTGAGATCGGAGCACGGGCCAGAGCTCGTCTTGCCGCAGGTGTCCGTGGGCGATGAGCGCGGCCCCGGCGTGGCGTCCGAACGGAGGAAGTTTGTGGCCGAGCGACTTCTGCACCTCGGGCCCGAGCGTGCCTCGTTCGGTCAGGAACGCGACCAGCGACTCACTCGCGATGCCCGATGCGGCAGTCACGAAATCGCCGTCGCGCAGCACGATGCGCCGGATCCCCGCGTCGCTCTCGAAGGCCAGCGCGCCCGTGAAGCGCGAACGGATCGCGCGGGCAATGCCGACCGCGCTGTCACCACGGCCGAGGGCCTGCGGGATCTCGAGCGGACCGACGGGTTGGGGTGTGGACACGGTCCTTGGTGGTGGAGGAATGACCAGCGGCTGCGGTAAACGCAGCCCGTCGGGAGTCGCGGAAGGTGGCAGCGGGGTTGGCCGCAGCACCGCCGTGTGGGCGTCTTGCTCGCCCGCGCGTGCGCTGGTCGGTTTGCTCTCGACGCTGGTCATTGCGCTCGGAGCGTTCATGCTCGGAGGCCAGCTCGCCGGATCAGGCGGCCGAGTGCCTCCCGCCGGAGGGGTGTTGGGCGGTTCTTCGACTCCCGCCATCGGCATCACGCCGTCGCCACTCTGGCCGCGGCGTGGAGGAGGGGCCGTGAGTCCAGCGCTGCCTCTCGAGTCCAAAGCTTGAGCTGGAACCGCGGCCATCGCCCCGGTGCCTGCGGCTGCCAGCGCCCCGGCGCTGGTTCCGACGCCGGTGAGCATGCCCGTGCGTGCACTGCCACCGCCGCTGCCGGTGCCAGTGCCACCGCTGGCATCCTCGTCGTCCTCGTCGTCGATACCGAGGGGTTCGTCGAGCGCCGAGAGCACGTCCGCGGGCAATACTGCGTCGACCTCGGCCTCTGGGGTCAGGCGGAGCGACGCGGGAGCCCGCGCCGACCCGCTGCTGCCGACCCGCTGCTCTGCTCGCGCCAAGATGCCTTCGAGCTCGGCGCTGATTTCCGATTGCGGGATCTGTCGCCCGAGCGGAGACATCACCGGCTCCGGGTCCGCGCCAAAACCGAGCGGGATGGGCACGGGCAAGCTGGGTTCTGGGGCAGGCAACGAGCTGCCGCGCCGCGGCGGTTCGGACGAGTGCGCCGGTGGCAATGAGCTCGGGCCAGAGTCCGGGACCGGCGAAGGGAGCTCGGGAACGCGCGCGGGAGCTCGGGGTGGTGTGGTCGAAGCCGCCTGGGCTGGCGGCGCCGGCGAGGACGGCACCGGAGGCGCCGTGCTGATCGCGGCAGGTGCCGAACGCGCCGAGTCCGGTGCGCTGCGCGGCGCGGAAGCAGCGGGTGAAATCGAGCTGGGCGTGGGGCGCCCGGACTCCGGGGCATTACGCGGCAACGAGGGCGGCGGTCGACTCGACGGGCCCGACATGGGGCGTCCGCTGTGCGGTGATGCCGGCGGGCCGATCAGCGCTTCGACCTTCCTCAGGAGGCCGAAGGTATCGACCGGTCGAACGAAGAACCCACTCGATTCGTGAAACACCTCGTCGCGCAGCTCGTCGAGGGTGCGGCTCGGTTCACCAAAGAAGATGATGTCGACCCCGTTGCCGCCAGGGACCTCGCGCAAGCGCTTCACCTGTTCGAGCGCCCCCACTGCGTCGACGTCGCACAAGATCAGCGAAGGCTTCTGCACCGACACCCGGCCCACGAGCAACGTGAGCGCAACATCCACCACCGCGTAGCCGCGACTCCTGAGCGCGCTCATCAGCCGCTCGGCTTCAGCCGACGCGTCGCTCATGAAGATGAGCGGCTCGTCGCGCGGCGCGTCGAACTCGCCGCCCGAGAATTCGGATGCCACGGTGACTATCCACGTTAGAGCGGCTTTTCCCGAGACGGAACTGCCGCGGCGTGGGGTCAGCCATTTCCCTCGGATTTCGCTCGAGCCAGCGCCTCACCCGGCGGCGGGCATGCAAGGGGGTCGGGTCAGTCCCTCGGCGCCCGCGGCGAGCCCGACGAATCCCGGCGTTTTTCGGCGATTAGGCCGCCGATTGTCGCGCCCAAGCTGGGCCACCACCCCGCGGTGACCACGGCGATGACCACGAAGCCGACCACGACCACCTCTCCAGGCGTCAGACCGAGCATATGCCTTCGATATCGCGCTAGCCTGTCGGTCCGCAATGGCGACGCCGATTCGGTACGTGATTGGGCTCGGATCCAACCTCGGCGACCGGCTCGCCCTGCTGCGAAGGGCCGTGATCGAGCTGGCCGGAGTCGGTCCGCTCGCCCGAGCCTCCCGGCTCTACGAGTCGGACCCCTGGGGCGGTCCGGAGCAGGGGCCCTTCTTGAACGCCGCCGTTGCGCTCGATTCCGGTCTCGGGCCAGCCTTGCTGCTCGAACGCCTGCTCGAGATCGAGCGAAAGCTGGGGCGAGAGCGACGTGAGCGGTGGGGCCCTCGAACCATCGACCTGGACTTGCTCTGGGCGAGGGGTGTGACCCACTCCGCACCCGGGCTGCGCGTTCCCCATGAGCGGCTGACCGAGCGCACCTTCGCGCTCGGGCCCTTGCTCGAGGTCGAACCTGACGCGGAAGCCCCCGCCGGACAGGAGAGCTACCCACTCGTGCTGCAACGTTTGCGGGCTCCGATTCTGCGCCCGGTGCTGGGGTCCGACTGGACAAAAGCAGGTGAAATATCCGCCGCTCAGCCGCATCACGCACTGCGCTAGACACGCCCCACCCGATGGTGTACTTCGCGCGCGCCGCCCGGTGAGGGTCTGAGCGCGTCGTAGACGCATCCTCAGCCTTGGACCGGTACGGCGGAACCCGACTCCCGAAAGCTCCCGATACTCCTCGGGACTTGGCCAGGTGACCACCGTGACCCTGAATCCCATGCTCGGCGCCGCAATGAGCGGGGGGATCAGTATCGACTTCGACAAGACGTTCGTCTTGCAGATGCTGATCTTCGCCACGCTGATCGTCGTGTTGAAGCCTCTGCTCTTCGATCCCGTCCTGAAGGTGTTCGAGGAGCGCGAGAAGCGCACCGAAGGCGCTCGCGCCGAAGCTCGCGAAATGCAGGAAGAGGCAGGGCAGCTCCTGCGCCGATACGAGGCTGAGGTCGAGAACATCCATCGTGTGGCCTCCGAAGAGCGCGACCACCTGCGGGCAGAGACCAGCAAGCTCGAGGCAGAAATCTTGAATGATGCTCGGGCGCTCACCACCCGCGTCGTCGAAGACGGACGCAAGAAGATCGAGACCGAGGTGAACGGCATTCGCTTCGACCTCGGGCGGCAGACCGAGCAGATCGCTCGTGAGGTCGCGGCGCGAGTGCTCGGGCGGGAGGTGCGCTGATGAAACGCTTCTCTTCCTGGCTTCCGCCGCTCTTTGCGCTGCTGGCGCTGACCCTCACCAGCCTGGCCTGGGCGGAGAAATCAGCGCCGGGCGCGGGCCACGGTGCAACGGCGCCTCACGGCGCGGATTCCGCGGAGGGGGCGGCGCCTTCTGATCCCGGCGGTGAGCACGGCGCGGATCACGGTCCGGGGCCCATCAACTGGTATTACGGCATGATCGCCGAGTCCGCGGACGCCGAGCCATCGGTCCTGTTCCGTCCGAAGGGCATGCAGCCGCCGCTCCTGGCAATGCTGCTCAACGCCGGCATCCTGTTCTTCGTCGTCATTCGCGTCGCGCGCCGCCCTGTCGCGGATGCACTGAAGAAGCGCAAGGCCTCGATCATGCACGGCATGGACGACGCCGCCCGGATGAAGAGCGACGCCTCCGACCGGCTCGCCGAGTACGAAGACAAACTCGAGCATCTTGACGAAGAGATCGAGAGGGTGAAGCGTGAGATGCGCGAGGCGGGCCAGGCAGAGCGGGCGCGTATCCTCGCGGAGGCAAAGGAGCGACGCGCGCGCATGGAGCGTGATGCGCGGTTGCTGATCGAACAAGAGCTCGCCGCGGCGCGCCAAGCGCTCGTGCGGGAGGCAGTCGAGGGCGCGGTCAAGAGCGCGACGGAGCGGATCAGCAAAGAGATTGCTGCGGCCGACCATCAGCGCGTGGCAGATGAGTACCTTGCCGAGTTGGATCAGGCGTTCGTTACCCGAGGAGGCAAAGCGTGATCGGTTCACCCGTCGTCGAACGCTACACGCGGGCGATCTTCGAGCTGGCCGTCGAAGCCGGTCAGCTCACGCAGCTCACCGAGCAGATGCGCAGTTTCGCCGCCGCCTACACCACGAGCCGCGAGCTCCGCTCCGTCGCCATCAACCCCCTGATTGTCGACGAAGAGCGCGACGCGGTGCTCAAGGAGATCGGGCAGCGGCTCGGGGTGGGTGAGCTGGCGATCAACGCCGTGCGTGTCCTGGCCCGCCGGCGCCGACTCTACGCGCTACCGGACATTGCCAAACGACTGGGCGGCATGGCGGACGAACAGGCCGGCATCGTGCGGGCCACGGTCATCAGCGCCAGCGCGCTCTCCGAGGACTTCTACGCAAGACTCGTCAAGAAGCTCGAGGCCAACACCAAGATGAAGGTGGTCGTCGAGCGCGAGCAGGATCCGAGCCTGATCGCCGGAGTGGTGACCAAGATCGGGGACAATACGATTGATGGATCTTTGAAGGGGAGGCTCCGGGCCATCGAGCGGAGTTTGCTCCCGGGGTGAGCGGATCTGGTCTGGGTTCTTTCTCTTCTCTTCTTTTTTTCTCTTCTCTTTTTTTCTCTTCTCTCGACGACTGTGAAGCCCCGCGACTGTTCCAACCCGCAAAACAGCGTTCCACCGGCCTCGAATTTAGTTTTCGCCCTGGCGCCCGAACCGCCCCGCGACTGTTCCAACCCCCCAAACAGCGTTCCACCGGCCTCGAATTTAGTTTTCGCCCTGGCGCCCGAACCGCCCCGCGACTGTTCCAACCCCCCAAACAGCGTTCCACCGGCCTCGCCGGTTCTTCTTCTCTTCTCTCTCTTTTCCGATCGTGATCTGACTTTCCAAGACTGTTGACGTTGTTCCAGTCACTCGGGCAGGCCCGAGTGACGGTCTGACCTGAGTGGTCTGGGATTTTGACCTGAAAGCTCTTCGATTCTGACCTGAAAGCTCTTCGATTCTGACCTGAAGGGTTTTCGATTCTGACCTGAAGGGTTTTCGATTCTGACCTGAAGGGTTTTTGATTCTGACCTGAAGGGTTTTTGATTCTGACCTGAAGGGTTTTTGATTCTGACCTGAAGGGTTTTTGATTCTGACCTGAAGGGTTTTTGATTCTGACCTGAAGGGTCTTGGTCCTCTGACCTGAAAGCTCTTCGATTCTGACCTGCGAGGGTCCCCGTTTTACCGGGCCAAGCCGGCCCATAGCCCCAGCGAAAAAGCCATGCAGCTCAGCGCCGACGAAATTAGCCAAATCATCAAGAAGCAGATCCAGAACTTCGAACGCGCCGCCGTGGTCACCGAGACCGGGACAGTGCTCACGAGTGGTGACGGCATCGCACGCATCTACGGCCTCGAGGGTGCGATGTCTGGCGAGCTGGTGGAGTTCCCGGGTGGCACCTTCGGCCTCGTGCTCAACCTCGAGCACGACAACGTGGGCGTCGCAGTACTCGGCGACGCAACCGCCGTGATGGAAGGCGACACCGTCAAGCGCACCGGCCGCATCGCCGACGTGCCGGTCGGGGAAGCCGTGGCGGGCCGCGTGGTCAACGCCCTCGGTCAGCCCATCGACGGCAAGGGCGCCATCGAGAGCAACCAGCGCCGCCGCATCGAGGTGAAGGCGCCGGGCATCATCGGGCGCCAGCCGGTGAAGGAGCCGCTCCAGACGGGTTTGAAGGCCATCGACGCCATGATCCCCATCGGCCGCGGCCAGCGCGAGCTGATCATCGGCGACCGCCAGACCGGCAAGACCGCCATCGCCATCGACACCATCATCAACCAGAAGGGCAAGGACGTCTTCTGCGTCTACGTCGCGATTGGCCAGAAGGCGTCGACCGTGGCTCAGGTCGTCGACAAGCTGAAGGCCCACGGGGCCATGGATTACACGACGGTCGTCGTTGCAACGGCCACCGAGACCGCACCGCTGCAGTTCTTGGCGCCGTACACCGGTGTCACCATCGCTGAGTACTTCCGGGACACTGGGCGCCACGCCCTCTGCATCTACGACGACTTGTCGAAACAAGCCGTCGCCTACCGTCAGATGTCACTCTTGCTCCGCCGCCCGCCGGGCCGCGAAGCGTATCCGGGCGACGTGTTCTACATCCACTCTCGCCTGCTCGAGCGCGCGGCAAAGATGGCCCACCGCTGGTTCGTCGTGAAAAAGGGCCAGAGCGTGCCGGCGGGTGACTGGAGCTTCCGCGGCGTGGACGGCCAGACCCACCTCGGCGAAGAAGGCAAACACGCGGCCGAAGCGGCCTTGGCCGCCCTTCCCAACAAGGACGAGCTCGAGCTCGCGCGCGACCCGCACTCGGGTGGCTCGCTGACAGCGCTGCCGATCATCGAGACGCAGGCCGGCGACGTGTCCGCGTACATTCCGACCAACGTGATCTCGATCACCGACGGTCAGATCTTCCTCGAAGGCGACCTCTTCTACTCGGGTGTTCGTCCCGCCATCAACGTCGGCATCAGCGTGAGCCGCGTTGGTGGCAACGCACAGATCAAGGCGATGAAGAAGTACGCCGGCACCCTGCGCCTCGATCTGGCGCAGTACCGCGAAATGGCGGCCTTCGCCCAGTTCGCCAGCGACCTGGACGCCTCGACCCGTGCCCAGCTCGAGCGCGGTCAGCGGCTCACCGAGCTGCTCAAACAAGGTCAGTACGTGCCGCTCGCGGTCGAGAAGCAGGTCGTGATCGTCTACGCCGGCACCAACGGTTTCGTGGACAAACTACCGGTGGCGTCGCTGAAGGCCTTCGAGAAGGAGCTCTACAGCCACATCGACGAGAAACACCCAGATCTCTGGGAGGACATCCGCGAAAAGCGAGAGATCACCGATGACGTCAAGAAGAAGCTCGACAAGGTGCTGAAGAAGTTCGTCAAGAACTTCGTGGCCAGCTCCGAAGAAGAGTGAGAGTCGATCGTGGCCAACCTCAAAGCCATCCGTAAGCGCATCAGCTCCGTCAAGAGCACGCAGAAGATCACGCGTGCGATGAAGATGGTGGCGGGTGCGCGCCTCAATCGCGCGCAGCAGAAGATCCTCGCGCTCAGGCCCTACGCAGTGAAGACCGGGGAGGTGCTGGCGGAGGTCACGGCGGCGGCCAGTCGGCGACTGGAGGAGGGCGGCGGCGGCGGTATCGACGCCGATCACCGATTGCTGGCGCGGCGCCCCGAGAAGACGGTCATGATCCTGGTCATCACCAGCGATCGCGGGCTCTGCGGAGCGTTCAACACCAACATCTTGCGGCTCGCGGAGCGCCAGTGGCACGAGCGCGAGGCGGACGGGCAGAAGGTCCAGATCGCGGTCATTGGCCGCAAGGGTCGCGACTACTTCAAGCGCCGTGGCGCCCCCGTCGTCCACGTCTTCTCGGGGATCTGGGATCGACTGGATCTCGGTCAGGCGAGGGACGTCGCTCGCGTCGTGCTCAAGCCGTTCGTGTTGGCCGACGTCGACTCCATCTATCTGGTCTACAACGAGTTCAAGAGCGCGATGACCCAACGAGTGGTGTGTGAGCCGCTCTTCCCGCTGCCGCTCAAGAAGCTCGAAGAGGCCGCCGAGCCGGTGTACGAGCGCGAGTTCATCTTCGAACCCAACAAAGAGGCGCTGCTCGAGCGGCTGGTGCCCATGTACGTCGAGATCAGCGTGCTCCGGGCGCTGCTCGAGAGCATGGCCAGCGAGCTCGGCGCTCGGATGACGGCGATGGATTCCGCCACCAAGAACGCGTCCGAGATGATCGACCGCTTGACGCTGGTCTACAACCGCGCGCGGCAGGCAGCGATCACCACGGAGCTGATGGAGATCATCGGCGGCGCGGAGGCCCTCAAGGGCTGAGACCAAGCTTCGCCATGAAGCGAGGGGCACCTCCGCGCAACGATCGACTCGAGAGGAACTCATCGGCATGTGCGGTATTGTCGGATACGTCGGTCCACGGATCGCGGCCCCCATCCTGCTCGATGGGCTCAGGAAGCTCGAATACCGCGGCTACGACTCGGCGGGCCTCGCGGTGCAGGGTGCTGAACAGATCGAGATCGTGCGCGCCGTTGGCAAGCTCGAGAACCTGGCGCGAGCCCTCGAGACCCGCCCGCTCCAGGGCACTACCGGCATCGGGCACACCCGCTGGGCGACCCACGGTCGGCCCAGTGAGCCGAACGCCCATCCACACTCCGCGGGCGACGTGGCCGTGGTGCACAACGGCATCATCGAAAACCACCTGGAGCTGAGGCACGAGCTCACCGCTGCGGGCGTCCGCTTCACCAGCGACACGGACACCGAGATCGTCGCGCACCTCGTGCACCTCGAGCTCCAAAGCGGAGCGGGTAGCCTGTTTCTCGCCATGCGCCGGGCGCTCTCGCGTGTGCGCGGCGCGTTTGCGCTCGCTGCCATCTGTCAACGGGAGCCGGGCCGCATCGTGATCGCCAAGAACGCGTCCCCGCTGGTGGTGGGGCTCGGCGAAGGGGAGATGCTCTGCGGCAGCGACATTCCGGCCTTGCTCGGCAGCACCCGCAACATGTCGTTCCTCGAAGACGGAGAGATGGCAGAGCTTCGCGCCGACGGCCTGCGCATCGAGACCCTCGAGGGCGTGGGTGTCGAGCGCAAGCCCAGGCACATCGATTGGAGCCCGGTTCAAGCAGAGAAGGGCGGCTTCAAGCACTTCATGCTCAAGGAGATCTTCGAGCAGCCGCGGGCGGTCGAGGACACCCTGCGCGGCCGTTTGAACCTCGAAGCCGGCGAGGTGGTAGAGGGCGAGCTCGGCCTGGACGCCGATGCCGCTGCGCGCATCGAGCGCGTGGTGCTGATTGCGTGCGGCACCAGCCATCACGCCGCGTTGGTCGGACGTTATTACCTCGAGCTCTTGGCGCGTGTGCCCGCTCACACGGAGCTCGCGAGCGAGGTCCGCTACCGAGAGCCGGTATTTGGGCCCAAAGACCTGGTGATCGCCGTCAGCCAGTCGGGTGAGACGGCGGACACCTTGGCCGCGCTCAAATCAGCGCGCGAGGGCGGCGCTCGTATCCTCGCCATCGCGAACGTGCAGGGCAGCGCCATTCCCCGGGCCAGCGACGGTGCACTCTACACCCACGCGGGCCCCGAGATCGGCGTGGCCTCGACCAAGTGTTTCACGACGCAGCTCGTGGCGCTGCTGCTGCTTGCGGTCTACCTCGGGCGACGGCGCGGCATCCTCGACGCGGACCGCGCGCGGGAGATCTTCCAGTCCTTGCTCGAGCTGCCGAACGACATGCGCTGGGCGCTCGCCCGCAAAGAGCAGGTGCATGCCGCTGCCAGGCACTGGCACTCGGCCACACATATGCTCTTCTTGGGCCGCGGGCTCGGTTATCCCATCGCCCTCGAAGGGGCGCTCAAGCTGAAGGAGATCAGCTACGCCCACGCGGAGGGGTACGCCGCGGGCGAGATGAAACACGGCCCCATCGCCCTCATCGACGAGCAGATGCCAGTGGTGATCGTGATGCCGAAAGACCGGCAGTACGAGAAGACCTTCTCGAACTTGCAGGAGGTTCGAGCCCGCGACGGTCAGGTGATCGCTCTGGTCACGGAAGGGGACACCGAGGGCAAGAAGATTGCGCAGTTCAGCATCGAGCTGCCGAAGATGGCGGAGCTCACGCTGCCCATCGCGGCAGTCATCCCGCTCCAGCTGCTGGCGTATTACATCGCGGATCTGAAGGGCACCGACGTCGATCAGCCGCGCAACCTCGCGAAGACCGTGACGGTGGAGTGACGCCGCCGACGGCGACGGCGTCACTCCTCACGCTCAGTCGTCTTCGCCGGGACCGTCTGCGCCCGGGTCGTCCCCACGCCCGCCGGGGCGCCCCATGCCGCGTCCGTGGCGGCCGCCTGGGCCGCCCGGGCCTCGCCCGAAGCCGCCGCGGGGCCGCGTTTCCAGCGTCGCGGCCAGCTTGTCGCGCTGCTCCGGCTTGATCACGCCGAGCACCGCGTTCAGGTAATCGACGCGCTTCTTGGTGCTCTCGCGGAAGCGCTTCGAGTCGGCACCGAAATCGAGCTTCGCCGCGCTGAAGGTCTCCTTCTCGAACGCCGTCAGCAACGCGTCGACGCGCTTCTTCATCTCGTCCGGCGGGCCCCCCTTCTTCCAACCGCCGCGCTCGTCGCCTTGCTTCGCGATGATGGGCTCGAGTTTCTTGGTCTGGTCGGCGTCGAGTCCGAGCTCCTTGGCGAGGCGCTCGACTTTGCGCTTGCTGCGCTCGGCGCTCTTCTCCTTGTCGTCCTTGTCGTCAGCAGGCTTGTCGCGATCCTTGAAGCGAGCCTCCCGGTCCGCTTGCTGTTTCTTGATGGCGTCCACCAGGGCCTTCCGCTGCGTGGCGTCCAGCTCCTTGTGCAGCGCTTCGAGCGCCTTGACCTCCGCCTCTTTGCGGGTGGCTGCCGCCTTGTCCATCGTGACGAGAGTGGGCTCGAGCTTGCTCATCTCGACCTTGCCGGCCTTGACGCCTTCGGTCAGCGCGGCCGTGAGCTCCGCGTGCGTCTCTGGATTCATCGGCTTTGCGGCCTCGAGTTCTTCGCCCAGCTTGTCGATGCTGGCTTTTTTGTCAGCCGGTAGCTCGAGGTCACCTACTGCCGCGTAGAACATGCCGGCGAGGCCTGCGCGATCGCGGCGCTGCGGGCGCGCAGTCGGAGCGGCGCTCTCGGCCGGCGCGGCGGACGCACTCGGCGCTGGCGTCAGCGCAGGCGCGCTGCTCGGCTTGACCTCGGCCGTGGCGGTGGGATTGGGCGTCGCCTCTTTTGCGCAACCAAGCGCGACGAAGAGCAAGACGGGACTGACGAAACGCAGGTTAGCTTGCATTGTGGAACTCCTCTTGAAGCGCGCTGACGCTACTCCTTGATTGTTGCGGCGCCCACTCACCTGAGTCCGGCCACCTGGCCGCTGATCGGGACAGGAGCGCTCGTGCCTGGCACCCCGCGGCGGTCCATGTCAGGTCTCCCCACGGGGATGACGTGAGTTTGACGGTAGGACAGGTCGTCGGCGGTCGTTACCGCATCGACGGAATGCAAGGAGGAGGCGGTTTTGGCGCCGTCTTTCGCGCCACGCAGCTCAACCTGAACCGCACCGTCGCGCTCAAGGTCCTGCACGCGGGACTTGTGGTCACCGAGGGCGCGCTCGAGCGATTCCGCCGGGAAGCGGAGCTGGCGCAGCAACTCAAGAGCCCTAACACCGTGCGGGTGTACGACTTCGGCACGACGGATCACGGGCTCCCTTTCATCGTGTGGGAGTTCCTCGAGGGTCGCCCGCTCGATGCGCTGATCGCAGCCGAAGGCCCGATGCCTCCCGCCCGCGTGGCGCACGTTGCCCGGCAGGTGTTGAAGGCGCTGATGGAAGCACACGCCGCCGGCATCGTGCACCGTGACATCAAACCTGCGAACCTCGTGCTCACGGATTTTCCCGGCGAGCCGGACTTCGTGAAGGTGCTCGACTTCGGTGTCGCCAAGACGCTGGACGCGAGCGCCGCGCCGATGACCGTCGGCGCCTCGCCCATCGGCACACCGAGCTATATGTCGCCGGAGCAGGTCAGGAACGAGCCGGTCGGGCCCGCCGCAGATCTCTACTCACTCGGTCTCACGATGGGCGAGCTGCTCGCGGGGCGTGTCATCGTGATGGGGCGTTCGATCGTCGACGTGTTCTTGACGCACTCGTCGGCGGAACCGCTGACCTTGCCGCACGAGGTCGTTGCGAGCCCCCTCGGCGGCGTGATCCAGCGAGCGACCCAGAAATCACTGCAGCTCCGCTACGCCTCGGCTGCCGGGATGTTGATGGACCTCGAGCGCGCGATGGGGGGCGCCGTCGGAGCGTCCGTGCCCGCGATGGGGCTCGCCGCGACGCTGAACGCCCACGGGACCGAGCCGCCGCCCACGCCGCTCTCGCCGTATTACCCACAGCCTTCGGCGACGCCTGCGCAGACGGGCGGCGGGGCCCAGATCATCAGCCAGGCACCGGCCGCGGGCGGCGGAACGAACATCGCGCTTGCGCTATTTGCCGGGTTCGTAGCCCTCGGGCTTTTTGTCGTGGTCGCGGCAGCGGGAGTGATCTTTTTTCTGCGACCGACGTCGACCCCGACGGCGTCGCCCGCCCGCGCCCCGGCTGCGGGCGCAGGCGTGGCGCCCGCCAACGAACAACCAACGGAGCTCGGCGCCCGGAGTGGCAAGGGCTTCGACGGCCTCGGCGCAACCACGGTGGGCATGCGCATCCACCCCGCCGGCTGGAAGCTCGTCGGAGAGCCCATCAAGAACCTCGAGGGCACCTACACGTCGTCGCAGATGGAGATCAGCCGCGGCGTCGACAAGGGCACCGTCACGATCTACCGCTTCGACGACGAAGAAGAGGCGAAAAAGACCCAGAGCATCTTGCGGCAGAAGCGCGGCTCCGCGGTCGAGCGGCAGAGTGCGGCAATCATCGAGGTGCTGGTGCCTCAGAACGAGACCGAGGCGGCGAAGCTGTTGCAGTTGATCAAGGGTGCTTGAGAGCGCGCTCTCACCAGCCCAACAACATCACGGGAGCTCCAGCTCATTCGCTAGAACTCCCGGCGCGCCGACGCCTGTGCCCACCGTCTGTCCGCCCCCGTCGGCGCCACCGCCGGCGGCGGTCGGAGCAATCTTGATGCTGCCGCCGGTGCGAGTGGGCTTCGAACCCTTGAACGCGATGCCAATGCTGGGTCCGCCCGCACCGCCGCCGCCGTGGCCGGCCGTGCCGCCCTTGCCGCCGCCGCCGCCGCTGCACGCTCCGGCTCCGCCGCTCGCGCCGCTCGATGCGCTGCCGCCGAGCTGGCCCGCGCCACCTGCGCCACCGCTTCCGCCGCTGCCGGCGCTGAGCTCACAGTCCACCAACGTGACCTCGGATTGGAATGACGTGACGGCGATGCTCGCGCCTCCGCCCTTGCCGCCCTCTCCACCGATGCCGCCGCAGCCGCCGCTTCCGCCGCTGCCACCGGACGCACCAATCGCCGGACTCGGGCCGCCCGGACAGCTCGCGGGCGCCTTGGTCCCGCCACCCCCGCCGCCACCTTGGCCGTGACCGCCATCGGTGCCGAAACCGCCGGCCGTCGAGGTCCAGCCGTTGCCCGCGAGTTTGCCGGTGCTCGTGCCGCCGAGTCCAGGCACGCCGTTCTTGCCTGCGTTTCCTGGATCTCCAGCGCCCACCCCTGAACAGCTCCAGCCGCCCGGCAGTGCAGGATCTTCGCCGACGCCCGCGAGCCCGCCGCCCAGGTTCGGTTGGCCGTCGACTCCCGAGCCCCCCTTCTGCGCTCCAACCCCAGCCGGCCCACCGTCGCCGCCGATGCTCTCGGGAAAACCACAACCCGTGCTGACTGACGCGCCGCCCGTCGAGCTGCTGCTGCAAGCGTTCTTGCCGGGGTTGCCCGGTTTGCCCGGATCGGCGATGCCCGGCGTCGTGTATCCGACCACTCCGGGCGCACCGTTCTGCGCCGTCACCTTCAATCGGCGGAGCACGATGTTCTT
The DNA here is from genome assembly GCA_016706225.1 of Myxococcales bacterium. Taxonomy (NCBI): domain Bacteria; kingdom Pseudomonadati; phylum Myxococcota; class Myxococcia; order Myxococcales; species Myxococcales bacterium. Next base: position 1,125,233 of record JADJKB010000021.1, on the reverse strand, counting down.
CGAAGTACCAATCACGACGCCCATGCTCGCCGCGGCGGGTGAGGTGGCGTTCTCCGCGGTGAGCTCGAAATCTTCCACGGTCACGCCTTTGACCAGGCCTTCGAGCTTGATCACTCCGGCCGCCGGTCCCTTGAGCTGAGTGCGGATCGGACCGTTGTAGTTCCAGCTCGCGCAGTCGAAGGCGCCGTACAGCGAGACGCCGTCCGCGTTGGAGTCCATCGTGATCTGCTCGTCGAACGCACCAGATGTCGCGCAGGCGTAGACACGTTTGTTGGCTGTGGCGGCCGTCGAGATGGCGAGATCGAAGCTCTTGAAGGGTTTGCCTCGGCTTCCGTCCCCCTCGAGATCGTCCCCCGCCGGCGACACGAAGATCGCGAAGTTTTCGTGGATCACGCAGGCGTCCTCGGCCGGCGACTTCGTGCCGTCGCAGTTGGGGCCGCCGCCGCCGAAGTTTCCGCTTCCTCCGCTGCCCGAGCCGTTGCCGCTGCCGCCGTTGCCTGAAGAGCCGGTGCCGCCGTTGCCCGATGAGCCGGTGCCACCGTTGCCGCTGCCGTTTCCGCTGCCGCCGACACCGGGGTTGTTCGGGGAGTAACCGCCGTTCTTTTTGGAACCGCAGCCGAAACCGAGCACACAAGCCGTGCTCAGGACCGAGACTGCGATCCGCGATTCGAAGCGCATCCGGGCAGTATACTGGGGTCGTGCAGTCTCCGCTCGTGGTCGTGCTCGTTCTCTGCGCCCTGGGCCTGTTCGCAGGGGTCTTGGTGGTGAGTCAGGTCGCGGGCGGGGCGCTCCGGCGTGCGCTGACCTTCTCCAGGCTCGCAGCGCGTGCGACCAAACCCATCGGTGAGCTGACCTCCGGTCCGCGCCGCGTGCAGGGTTTCGTTGGGTTGGCCGCATCGCAATCCGAGCGTGAGCTGCTGCTCACCAGCCCCATCAGCGGTCGGCCCTGCCTGGCCTATTCCCTCCGGCTGTTCGCCAGTGGTCGGCCTTGTTACTCCGAGCGCCAGAGTTTGCCGTGTGTGCTGCGCGACGGCTCCGGCGAGCTCGAGCTACCGCTCGGAACTGCCGAGCTCGAGCTCGAGCGAGGAGAAACCTGGAAGGGGTCCCTCGAGCACAACGCGCCGCCCGGTGTATCGGAGGCGCTCAAACACAAGTTGGTCGCTGCCAAGAACGCGTTTCAGGCCCGCGAGCGCCTCGACGTGGGTGTGCCGGTCGAGCTCAGCGTCGACACCATTGGCAGCGGGGACGTGCTCCACGTCTCGGGTGAGGTGATCCAAGGTGGTCAAAGTGTCTCCTTGATGGAGGGGCGCCCGGTGATGGTCAGCAACCGCCCTTTTCCTGAAATTGCCAAGCGTGAAGGCCTGTTTGCCCTCGGTGGCGTGACGCTCGCGCTCTTCATCGTGAGCATCGTCGTCGCCGTGGCCACGCAGATCATCGGTCGAACGTAGCTTGACGACACGTCGGGTGTTCGAAAAACTAGGCGGTCTCATGTTGCGCCATACCCTCATCGTGTCCCTCGCCGTGGCTGCGGCTTGTGGTGGTCAGAAGGCTCAGGACTCGTCCGCCAAATCGCCGGGCATCGAGGAGAAGTCGAGCGAGCCCGGCAAAACCGAACCCAAGCTCGACGAAGAGGCCGCGGCGAAGGCCAAGGCTGACAACGCGCCCATCACCGAGCTCCCCACCGAGTGCGCGAAGAAGGACGACAAACTCTGCGTGCCCTCGTCGGCGTTCACCAACCGCCTCTGCCAGGGCAACTTCCCCAGTGTGGCGCTGGCCATGTTCAAGAAGGGCTCGCCGTGGACACGCGGATACCTGACGCGCAAGACCAAAGCCTGGAACGCGTCCGGCGGCGCCGCGTCCAGCGACGAGCTCGAGTTCGACGAAGAGGTACTGGTGCTCCGGCACCGCAGTGACGATCTCGGTGGCATGCAGGTCAGCGGCGCCGGAGGCGGCTACGACGCGCTGCGCTGGAACGGCTCGTGTGTGACCTTGGCGAAAGAAGAGCTGACGCTGAGCTCGCCGCCCAAGGCCAAGAGCGCGCGGGTCGAGTGGCGCTTGATCGACGATGGCATGCGCGACGTGATGCGCAACGACGCCAAGCTCGACAAGTCCTTCAAGGACCGACAGAAGGAGTGCAAGGGCGCCACCATGGGTGACGTCACCGCCAAGTGCGTGAAGCTCGACAACGCACTTTCCGAGGCTGTGGTCGGATACGTGCGCAACGGCGGCGATGTCGGCAAGCCGGCTCGACTGCCGTAGCGATCACGACGCGCACGTCGACTCCGCGGCTCGAACCCGGGCGCTACGGTATCCTCAGCGTCCGGCGCAAGTGAGCGTGGAGCTGGGTGAATGAGCTGCAGTGGTCGGTCCGGCTGCCGAGAACACAGGTGGCGATGGACCGGCAACTGAGGCGAGACTATGGGACGCCATGCCGAACGGGCGAATCGACGTGCCATCGGATCCCGCGCAGGTGAGCGCGCGGCGGACGATCGACGCCGCGGTCCTGCGCGAAGCGCGCATGACGCGAGCGGCCTGTGACGCAATCTGGCGCAGCGTGGAGCGCCTGTACCGGACCGGCGTCCACCCGGCGATTGGACTCTGCATACGCCGTCGCGGGCACGTGGTGCTAGATGGCGCCATCGGGCATGCTCGCGGAAACGGGCCGGACGAGCCGGCTGCCGCGCGCGCCGTGCTTGCCACGCCAGCGACGCCGTTCGGGCTCTTCTCGGCATCCAAGGCGGTGACCGCGATTGTCATCCACTTGCTCGAAGAGCGCGGCGCTCTGCGGCTCGAGGATCGAGTGGCGGACTACGTGCCCGGCTTCGCAAGACACGGCAAGGGTGGAGTGACCATCGCGCATTTGCTCGCTCACCGGGCGGGCGTGCCGCGCGTGCCGGGATCGAGCGAGCAGCCGGAGATCTTGTTCGATCTCGAGGAGTGCGTAGAGCGACTGTGCGACGCCAAGCCCAGCCATGCCCCCGGTCGCAGGCTGGAATATCACGCGCTCTCCGGGGGCTACCTGCTCGGCGCCATCGTGAGACAGGCGACGGGCCACAGTGTGAACGAGGTCGTCCGAAAGGAGATCCTGGACCCGCTCGGCTTTGATCTCATGGGTTACGGTGTGCCGCGCGAGCGCGAGGACGACGTGGCCAAGAACCACGTCACCGGGCGCAAGATGGCATTTCCCCTCTCGATCGTGACGCGGCGTGCGCTCGGCCTGACCTGGGAGCAGGCGACGCGGCTCTCGAACGATCCGCGCTTTTACCGGCGCGTCATCCCCTCGGCGAACGTCATCGGCACGGCCAACGAAGTGAGCCGCCTGTTCGAGCTCCTCTTGCGCGGCGGCGAGCTCGGCGGCAAGCGCATTCTCGAGGCCCGGACCCTCCAGCGCGCCTACGCGGAGACCGCGTACATGGAGCTCGACCGCGTGCTCTTGTTCCCGGTGCGCTACGGGCAGGGGCTGATGCTCGGCGCCCCGCGCATCAGCCCCTTCGGCCCCGGGCTCGGCAAGGCCTTCGGTCACATCGGCTTCATGAACGTCTTCTGCTACGCCGATCCCGAGCGCGACATCGCGGTGTCGTTGATGACTACGGGCAAGATCCTCTTCGACACACACCTGCCCTTTCTCGTCGACGTGCTGTGGAAGATCGCCCGGCAGTGCACACCGATCCACGCCGCCGCTGCTTGAGCGTCATCGCGCTGGTCAGGGCTTTGGTAGCGGTCGCCGAAGCCAGAGCTCGGCCGTCAGTTCGCGCTTGGGGCGCGCTCAGCCTTCGGAGACGGCGCCGCTGGACGTCTCCGGAGAGTGCTCGAGGGGATCCGGGAGCGGGATCGCGTGCGTGGCTTCCGATGCTTCCAGCGCATGTTGCTCCCCGAAGGCAAGGAGCGCGGGTGCGCGCACGACGGCGTCACCTCGCCGCACCGCGCCGGTCACCAGGAACGTCTCGACCTCCGGGCTCACGCCGAGAGCACATCAGCCGTGCCGCGGTCGAGCGAGGCTGTGCGCGACGGGCACGACCTGGCGTGGCGCGCTGCCTGCGAGCCCCGCGCTTGGTTCGACGCCCACCGGGCGCTACGCTGCGCCATGGCCAAGGTTTGGAGCGGGCGCTTTGTGCACACTGCGTTCGGGATCGGGTTGGGCGCGCTCTTGGTGTGGAGTTGCTCGGCCGGAGGCAACGGCGGCGGCGGACCGGGCCTCGGTGGGAACGCGGGGGTCGGCGGAACGGCCGGCGACGCCAGCGTCGACGCGCCGCCCTTCGACGGGGCGGGGGGCAACGCCGGGGACGGCGCGCTGAACCTCGACGCCATCGGCGGTGACGGCTGTGTCGCCAAGTGCTCCACGGATTTTCACAAGGTCCTGAGCTGTCAGGGGGTTGAGCTCCAGACGTGCAGCGGAGCGAACGGCTGTGATCCCGGCAGTGGCAAGTGCGAGAACGCCTGCAGTGTCGCCGAGAAGACCAAACAGTCGGTGGGCTGTGAGTACTTCCCCACGTTCATGGAGGTGAACGACTCCAGTTTCTGGAAGGGGGACCAGATCTGTTTTGCGGTGATCGTGGCCAACACCTGGGACACGCCCGCCAAGATCAGCGTCGAGCTGAACGGCGCGCCCATCGACATCGACAAGTACGCCTACGTGCCGCAGGGGTCCGGTCCGAGCTTGAAGCTCAACGCCACCAGCGTGACCCAGGGGATCGCGCCAGGCGGCGTCGCGATCCTCTTCCTGGCGGGCGCACAGGGCACGGAGAAGGCGCACTGTCCGGTCCCTGCGGCCATGACGACCGGCCCTATGGTGCACGGCACGGGCAAGAGCCACGCGTTCCATCTGAAGACGGACGTGCCAGTGGTCAGCTATCAGATCAGCCCCTACGGCGGTGGCAACGCTGCGGTGACAGGGGCGTCACTGCTGATCCCGACCAGCGCCTGGGACACGAACTACATCGCCGTGAACGCCTACAAGTACGGCATCGCGCCGCCGTCCATGAACGTGATTGCAAAAGAGGACGGAACGGACGTGACGCTGGTGCCGGTAGCGACGGTGACGGGCGGCGGTGGCTTGCCGAGCGGCGCGGCCAACACACCCATCACGTTCAGCCTCGACGCCGGCGAGATGGCGCAGTTCTCGCAGAACGCGGAGCTGACCGGCAGTGTGCTCTCGTCGAACAAACCCATTGGGCTCATGGGCGGTCAGATGTCGATGAATGTGCCCGTGGGAGTGCCGTATGCCGATCACGCGGAGCAGATGATCCCGCCGGTGCGGGCGATGGGCAGCGAGTACGTCGGCGTGATGCACCGCCCGCGCAAGACCGAGCCAGCGGTGTGGCGTCTGGTCGGGGCGGTCGACGGGACGAACCTGACGTGGACGGGCGGTGTGACCGGTCCTGCGACGCTCGGCCGGGGCGAGGTGGCGGAGCTCCAGACCGGCACGCCGTTCGTGGTCAAGAGCCAGGACGACCAGCATCCGTTCATGCTCTTCCAGCTGATGACGGGCTCGACGTTCGTGTCCGGTATGGACGGGTACGGTGACGCCGACTTCGTGCTGATGGTCCCGCCACAGCAGTACATGCCCCGCTACGTGTTCTTCGCCGATCCGACCTATCCGGAGACGAATCTGGTGCTCGTGCGCGGCAAGCTCGGCGGCCAGTTCGCGGACGTCACCCTCGACTGTGCCGGTGTGGTGAGTGGCTGGCAGCCGATTGGGGACTACGAGTGGACGCGCGTGGATCTCTCGACGGGCAACTTCCAATCCGTCGGCGGCTGCTCCACCGGTCGCCACGAGATGTCGAGCGACGCGCCGTTCGGCGTGACGGTCTGGGGCTGGGGCACGCCGCTCACCTCGACCTTCACCAGCAACGTCTCTTACGGCTACCCCGCCGGCATGAACATCGTGCCGATCAACCCGGTGGTGGTCCCGCCGATCCCGAAGTAGCTGCCGCCCCTCGCAGGTGCTCGCCGCTGACGCGACTGCGCGCCTGCGGTTTCGCAGCGCGGCGACCCGCGATATGATGGGTCGGTGTCCGAGTATCGTGACGACCGCCAGGCGCTCTTGCAGCAGATCGCCGACTTGGAGGCCGCGCTCGAGCGAGCGGAGCGGCGCGCGCAACACCACGTCGAAGATGCCCTGCGAGTGGGAGAGGTCGAGAACGACAACCGGATCTTGCTGGAGAAGCTGCGTTATCTGGAGCAACCCCGCGTTCCTTTGCGCAACCTGGGCCTGCCGATCGCGGCGGCCGCCATCGTCATCTTCACCCTGATGATTGCCGTCCTCGCACTGCTCGTTCGAAGGTGACCCGGCGCGCCTCCGCTCGCGGAGTGGCTCACCAGGCTCGCCGCAACGTGCTCGGCGCTAGCAGTCTTGCGACAATGGCTCGAGGTCGACGCCGAGCGCGACGAGCTCTCGCTGGAGCTCCGCTCGACTCGCGGTCACCGGGGGACCGCGCTCGGGGCCCTTGGCCGACGCGCGCGAGCCCCCTTGACGCCGCCGGCTCACGGCCTCAAATCCCGCCTCCCATGCAGGAAATTTATCACGCGAACATCGTTCAGATCTCCAAGCTGCTCGGTAACCTCGACGCCTGGCTCGACAAGGCCTCCGAGCAAGCAACCAAACGCAGCTTCGACATGCAGGTGCTGCTCAACGATCGCCTGGCCCCGGACATGTTCCCGCTCATCCGACAGGTGCAGTCCGCCTGCGACGCCGCGAAGTTCCTGGCGGCGCGGCTGGCCGGCAAGGAAGCGCCCAAACACCCGGACACCGAGCAGACGCTCGACGAGATCAGGGTGCGGGTCCGCGCGGTGCGCGAGTACCTGGGCAGCTTCAAGCCGGCGGACTTCGCCGAGGCGGACTCCCGGGTGGTCCCGCTCACGTTCATGGAGGGCAAGGGGCTCAGCGGGCGCGACTACATGATCGAGTTCGCCGTCCCGAACTTCTTCTTCCACGTCACCACCGCGTACGCGATCCTGCGGCACAACGGCGTGGACGTGGGCAAGTACGACTACATCGGTGCCATCAACCTCCGCGACCTCTAGACTGCCGGCGCCTGCCGAGTAACATGCCGGCCATGGTGGTCGACGTCGCTGCGGAGCTCGGGAAGATCGCGGTGAAGAAGCTCGCGGAGGTCAAACCCGAGGACGCTGCGCGAGCCGTGCGTGCAATCGGAGGGACCTCACTCCTCGTGCCCGGTGCGGGTGCCTTTGTCGTCGGCGTTGCAGTGGGGGCGGGACTCGGCGTGATTTTCGCGCCGCGCGCCGGACGCGAGACCCGCCGCGCGTTGCGCGCTCGGGTGCGCGCGGAGATCGACGCCTTCCGCGCCCGGCGCTTCGCCCGCTGACACGAGCACCGAGGCTGCTAAGCTCGGCCGCCCGCCTCAGCGCGGACAGGAGGAAAACGTGGACGCGAAAGGCAAAGTTGCACTCGTCACCGGCGGAGCTTCGGGTCTCGGCAGAGCCACCGTGGAGGCCCTGGTTGGCGCCGGCGCCAAGGTCGTGATCGTCGACCGCGCCAAGGAGACCGGCGAGGCACTCGCCAAAGAGCTCGGCGACGCCGTGCGTTTCGTCGAAACGGACGTGACCAGCGAGCCGGCCATGCTCGCCGCCATCGCGACGGCGAAGAAAGACCTTGGCGGTCTGCACATCGTCGTCGGGTGTGCGGGCATCGGCACCGCGGGGCGGCTCGTCAGCAAGGGAGGGCCGCTGCCGCTCGACCTGTTCGCGCTCACCATCAGCGTGAACCTCATCGGCATGTTCAACATGATGCGCCTGGCCGCCCACGCCATGCAGGACAACGAGCCGAGCAGCGAGGGCGAGCGCGGGGTGATCGTGACCACCGCGAGCATCGCAGCGTTCGATGGTCAGATCGGACAGGTGGCGTACAGCGCGTCGAAGGCCGGTGTGTCCGGCATGACCTTGCCAGTCGCCCGTGAGCTGTCGCGCACCGGGATCCGCGTCGTGTGCATCGCGCCCGGGCTGTTCGACACCCCGATGATGGCGGGGCTGCCGGAAGAGGCACGCAAGAGCCTCGAAGCAACGGTGCCCTTCCCGCCGCGACTTGGGCGGCCTGCGGAGTACGCCAAGGTCGTGCTCGCCATCGTCGACAACCCGATGCTGAACGGTGAGACGATCCGCCTCGACGGCGCATTACGCATGGCGCCGAAGTGACGCTGAGCCGTCCCCGTAGCGTCTGAACGAAGCAATTCGCACGGCGCTGCGGCTGAAATTCTGGGCTGTTGTCACTTGCGCCAGACGGCGCCCAGGTCGAACGCGGCGAGCTCGTGGAGGCCCGCCGCGTGGGCGCCCGTCGCCCGGAGCTGACCCACGACACCAACTGACAGGGTGGTGGTCACGTCGCGCGGGTTGCCCGAGCTCGTGAGCACGGGTTTGCGCGCCAGCGCCGGGTTCGCCGCGGTGAGCATGGCGAGCTGACCAGCCGCGCCGCCCGAGCCCACGGGACGTGCGAAGTCGAGCATGACCGCGAAGCGTCCGCGCTCACGCCGATACTCGACCTCGGTGCGTGGGCGCATGGCGACCCGAAGCTCGTGACCCGGCCGGGAAAGAATGGCTCCGAGCTCTTTCGCGATTTGCTCCAGGTGGGTTGCGCCCTCGGTGACGACGATCTCCGCGGCGTCGCCTCCCCAGGCTGCGTCGCCGCCGCGGCCTCCGCTGGCGTTCGTGATCCCGAGGTGAGCAAGCCGCCCAGTGGGTATCGCGTCCAGGAGTTTCTGCGCCACCCCGGGTGCGCCCCAGACTCCAGCGTCCTTGCCCGTCCGGAGCACGACGTAGCCGATGGCCCCCGCGTCGAACTTCACCGCGCCGGGCCGCGGCTTGTGCAAGAACTCTCCGAGCCAGCTGGCGTCGCTCTCGCCTGCCTCGAACGCGCGAAGTGCATCCGCCAGATCCGACGCTGCGCGGATCTCGATGCGGTCCAGGAAGGCCGCGCCGCGGGCCGCGTTCGGGTTGCGCCGAAGCACACAGCGATCGCGCCCGACCTCCGCCACAAAAGCCCCCGTTCCATCGGGTTTTGTCCGGGAAAATCCCCGGGGCAAGATCGAGAGTAGCGGGCTCGAGAGCTGCGTCGCGCAGAGAACTGGGTCGGGCTGCGAGAACAGGAATGCGAGGGAGTCTTTCGGATCCGGCGCGGGTTTGCCGAGCGCCGCGAGCAGACCAGCCCCACCCGTGCGCTCGGCTCGGTTGAGTGATGCGAGCACGTCGCGCACGTCGAGGGGAAGGCCGCGTCCGGAGAGGAGGTTGGGGCGGAGCACCACGCGTGTGCCGCCCTTCACGGCCTCCGGTAACTGCGCGGCCAGCGCCGGATACGGACGCCCGCTCGGGTCGAGCGCGAACAGCGGATCGGCGATGGCCGGTCCGAGCAGCGCCGACGCGCCGTCGTCGGCTGCGTGTGGATCGAGGATGTCGAGGGGCCAGGGCCAGCGCAGCTTGAGCACACCACCGTAGGGTTTGCGTCCGAGCGCGAAGGTCACGCCCGGCGCGATGAACGCCGAGGCCAGCGCTGCACCCGCTGCCAAGACGGCGCGACGGGTGGTTCCGATCAACGGATCACCCACAGCTCACCTGGGAGTGCGACCACGACCGGCGATAGACCCGCGCCTTCCGGAGGACAGACGGCCAGCGCCCGCACACCGCCCTTGACGGCGATGCGCATGCGCTCCACCAGCTTCGAGTCGTCCTGCCAGGTGTGAACGATCAGCGCGTCCCCGCCATCGTCCAGCGTGTCGGCGCTGGTGAGGATCTCCGGTTGGCCGTCACCGTCCAGATCCCCCACCGCGAGCTGTGCGCCTGCCCCCTCCAGCCTTGCCGTGTGACCCGCGTCGTCTCTCAAGAGCACGGTGCTCTCGTTGAACGCCCGCATCGCCCGCACCTTTCTGGCTTTCCCGTCGCGGCCGACGAGGTTCGCGCCGCCGAGCGCGTCGCTCGGTCGCTCCATCGGGCTCACGACGGGCGTCGAGTCGCCGACGACACAAGCGTCGATTTCTGGGCGCACACTCGTACCCTGGATCTTCGCGCAACCGCCGCCGGGCCATGGCAGGCGCCGCCCCAGCTTGCCTCTTGCAGCGAAGCTCGCGTCGAGCCGCACGGCGTCGAGGCGGTCGGAGAGCCCAACGTCCACCCAGCGGCCGGGCTCGATCCAGGCGCTGCCGATCGGCTCTCGCAGAGGGGAACGCGACAGGGGTGAAAGCTGCGCCCACGTCGCGGTGGCCGACGCGACGAAGCGGCCAGCGCGCACCCGACCGAGCTGCACGCGACTGCGCCCGACGAGCACCAGCTCGAGCGATCCATCGCCGTTCACATCGCCACAGGCCACAGCGACCGGGCTCTGCTCTCCGCTGGTCGCCTTGTCGGTGCGCTTCGCGACCAAGGGCACTGGTGGCAAGAAGGTGCGCAGCTCGGCGTCGAGTCGCCGGCTCGCAAAGGCGTGTGCGCGTGGGTTCGGTTCGGGATCTCGCACGCGATCCCAGAAGCTCTTGGGAACGGGATAGACGTCGACCGTCAAGCGCAGCTCGCCGCCCCGGATCTCGGGCACCAGATGGACCAAGGTGCCGGCCTGGGACGCCAGCGTGCGCGCGCGCGCGAGGGTTGCGGCTTCGCTGCTGCTCTTCAGGCCGAGGGCCCCCGCGAGCACACTCGTGAGCCGAGTCGTGAAGGCATTGGCGTCGAGCAGCTTGGTGTCCGTCGTCAGCGGGGCGGATACCACCAGGGCGCCCGCGGGCAGCTTGGTGAGCGCCCGGCCCACCTCACACGCAAGCTCCGAGAGCGCGCCCTGCCGGCCGCTCGAACAGTCCTTGGTCGCCTCGGGCGCGGGTGGGGCCCCGGCGGTCGCCCCGGGCTGAGTGTTCCCAGGGCGCGCAGAAAGCGCGATCGCGGCCAGCACGGCCAATTGGACCGGGGTCTTCTTCGGCATCGCCTGTCCTCGGGCCCGGAGGGGGCCGGCTCGGCTCCCCCAAAAACGGGGCCGCCCCAGCATAAACGAGCCGCGCCAGCGCCATCCTATGATATCGGTGTCTCGGCTTGGCCCCCCGACTTCTGCTGATAATGGCCCTTTCGGCCAGCCTGCTCGTGGTGCTCGTCCCGTCGCGGGCGGAGGCGCAGTGCGTCGACGAGGCCCTCAAGGAGCAGCTCATCGGCAAGCGGGCCTACCGTGGCGTGGTTCCCCGGCTGTTCAAGAAGGCGCTCCGCCACGAGCTCTCTCCGATGGGTGGCTGGTACGCAGCCGACCTCGCGGACGGCGCGCCGGTGTACGGCGGCGCGTACACCTTCCACTTCTCCGAGGACCTCGGGCTCGAGGCCTCGTACTTCCGCACGCGACAGAAGTACGGGTTGCTTCAGGCCATCATCGATCGCCAGCAGGGGCTCGTGCAGTTTCAGGAGTCACCCGAGGAAGACGTGCAGCTCTTCCTGGGTCACCTGATCTGGTCCATGGCCTACGGCAAGGTGCGCTGGTTCGGCGGCGCCATTCACCGCTTCGACTTCTACTTGTCGCTCGGCGGCGGTGCGACCGATACGAGTGAGACCGGCGGCCTCGGCCTGACGGGCTCCGGCGGCTTCGGGCTCAAGTTCTATCTCGCCCAGTGGCTGGCGTTCCGGCTCGACGCGCGGGATCACGTCCGTAACCACCGCGCGCCGTTCGGTGTCGAGAAGATCGTCAATGACGTCTCGCTGATGGGCGGGCTCAGCGTGTTTCTTCCCTTCAGCAGTTGAACGCGAGCGTCTGGGCTCTCCGCAGGGGCCTGAGAGGAGTGGTGATGAAGAGTCTCGTCCTTTTGCGACACGGGCAGAGCCAGTGGAACAAAGAGAATCGCTTCACCGGTTGGGTGGACGTGCCGCTCAGCCCCGAGGGGGTCCTCGAGGCCGAAAACGCCGGCAAGTTGCTGCGCGCACAAGGGCTCGTCTTCGATCGGGCGTACACCTCGTACCTCAAGCGGGCGATCAAGACCCTGTGGCTCACGCTCGAAGGCCTCGATCAGATGTACATCCCCGTGCACAAGACCTGGCGCCTCAACGAGCGCATGTATGGCGGGCTCCAGGGGCTCAACAAGCTCGAGACCGTGCAGAAACACGGTGAGGCCCAGGTGAAGATCTGGCGGCGGAGTTACGACGTTCCTCCGCCGGCGATGGAGGCCGACAACCCTGGGTTTCCGGGCAAGGATCCGCGCTACGCCGGGCTACGCAAAGAGGAGATCCCCGCCACGGAGTGTCTGAAGGACACCGTCGAGCGATTTCTGCCGTACTGGGAGTCCGAAATTGCGCCGGCGCTCCGGCGAGGTGAGCGGGTGATCATCGCGGCGCATGGCAACAGTCTTCGGGCGCTGGTCAAACACCTCGATGGCATCAGCGAGACCGACATCGTGGAGCTGAACATTCCGACTGGGATCCCGCTGGTCTACGAGCTCGACGACGACTTGAAGCCGATCAAGAGCCGCTACCTCGGTGACCCAGAGGCCGCGGCCAAGGCGGCGGCGGCCGTTGCCGCGCAGCTCAAGGCATGAGCGGCAAGCGCGAGCCGCTCGCGTTGGCGGCAACCCCCGCTGAGCGTGAGGGGCGCTACCGGGAGGTGTTCCTGACGGTGCTCTCGCTGCTCGAGGGCGAGGACGACTGGGTCGCGGCGATGGCCACGACCGTCGCCGAGCTGCATGGGGCCTTCGCGTACTTCGCCTGGACGGGGGTGTACCGCCTGGTTCGCCCCGACCTGTTGGTGATTGGTCCCTATCAAGGCGGGCACGGCTGTCTCCGCATCAGCATCGACCGAGGCGTCTGCGGCGCGGCGGTGCGAACGCGCAGCAGTCAGCTGGTCCCCGACGTGTGTGCTTTTCACGATCACATCGCCTGCTCGACCACGACGCGCTCGGAGCTCGTCGTGCCGATCATCACGCCGAACGGCCGCATGCTGGGTGTGCTCGACGTGGACTCGGATGACCCCGCGGCCTTCACCGAGGTCGACCAAGAGCACCTCGAAGAATTGTGCCGGGAGCTGGGTGCCCGATTCGAAGGCACCCCGACCCTCTGACGAATGCGGAGAACGCACGGCGTGCGTCCGGCGCGGTGCGGTATGCTCTCCGCGTGGTGAATGCTCAGGTGCCCAGCGTTTCCGGCGCGCTCGCCTGCGGCCTCAGGGATGTCGCGGCGGAGTTGGTCGGCGATCAGGCGGTGATCGAGCGCGCGCTCGCGCGGCTCTCCGAGGAAGCGCGGACCCGGTACTCCACGGCGACGGCCATCGAGTGGATGCCCATCGACGTGATGGAGGCGGCGTTCACCGAGATCGCCGGGGAGATCGGCAGTGACGTGGCAACCTTCCACGAGCGCGTCGCGAACATCAGCATCGAGCGGACGCTGCGTACGGTCTGGCGATTGCTCCTCCGGCTGACCAGCGACCGGGCGCTGGTTTCCCGCACGCCGAGTGTGTTCGCCCGCTCCTACAACCGCGGACGGCTGGTCGCCGCGATCCCCGAGCCCGGGCGCGGTGAGATCAGCTTGCTGGACTGGCCCGGGGCGCCGGCCTGGCCGATCCGGGCCACGCGCATCGGCATCGCGACGGTGTTGCGCGTCGCGGGGCGAAATGACGTGCGCGTCGACGTCGGCACCACTCCGACTGGCGCCCGGTACATTGCGACCTGGCGGTAGCTTCCGAGCTCGGACGGCACGCACCCATCCGCATCGGCCGTGCGTGGCTCGGCGAGCCGCCGTGGCACCGCGTTCAGCCCGCGCTCATCCGCGGCGGCGCCGGCGCAGCAGCCCGAGCAGCCCGATGCCACCGATCACGACCGCACCGGTCAGCGGAGAGCTCGTTGTCACGCCGCAGCCCCCGCCACCGGCAGGCTCCATCTTTGCCGAGCCGGAGCTTCCGCCCGAGCCACCCGAGCCGCTCGACCCGCTCGACCCGCTCGAGCCACCCGAGCCATTGGCTCCGCTGCCGCCCGAGCCGTCGCTCGGCGGCCAACCCTGTTTCTGGTTCCACTCCGTCAGCAGGGCATCGATCTTCTTGGTGTTGTCCACCAACGTGATCTTCGTCCCGCCGACCGGGTACTCCTCGATCTCTTCGACCCAGGGCATCAGGCTGTCCCAGGGTGGCCACGCCAGGCCGTCGAGGGCGACCTCGCGCGAGTCGGGCAAGATCATGCCGCGCTGTCCACTGCACGTGATGCGTTGCACGGCGGTCTGAATCGGCGCAACCGGAGGCTCACCGGGAGCAGGACGGAAGATCGGATCCTCGGTCATCTCGGACGGCGAGATCGTGGTGAACAGCCGGGTCAGGTACGGCCACTTCGCGAGCAGCGCCTTCGCGTGCACGGCCGGGTCGATGATGCGCAGCTTGAAGGCCGCGGCGAACTCGGCCGCGTTCCACTTGGTGGTGTCGATCTGCGCCTGGTAACAGCTCAAGCAAGTGTAGAAGTCGTCCTCCTTCACGCCCGTCGGCACCGGCAGATACTGATGCAACAGGCTCGAGACGAGGGGGTGCTGGTAGATACAGGCATTGCCCGTCGAGCAGTACGCGAGCCCCTGTTTGTTGAGCTCGTCGACCACTTTTTCAGGTAAAATGGTCTGAAACGGGAGCTGGTTCCAGGTCGCGCTCCACACCCCAAAGGTCTGGATGATGTTGCTGGCCCCCGCGTACTCGGTGACGAACGCCTTGCCATTTGCGATCGCGCTGTCGGCGGCGTGGCTCACCGCCTGGGTGTAGTTGTCGACGAATCCGGGCCAGTTCAGCCGCGCCGGATTCAGCGTGACGTGTTTGTAGTTTGCCGGAACGACGCGATCATCACCCAGGAAGAACGCCCGCACTCCCATGTCCTCGGTTGCAGCGACCCGCGTCAGCTTGAGCGGCACACACGGTTCGTTGCCCGGATACTTGAAGACGAGGGGATGGATCTCGTCGAGGCCGGCGCCCGCGGTGAGCTTGACCGCAACGAAGACGTACTTCTTGTCGGCGTACTCCTGGAGCACCGGCGTGGCGCCGGGGATGGTCTGGTAGTTGTTCGTGTTGAGCCAGCTGACGACCTCGACCGCGGTGCCGCCCTTGAGCACCACGACCTCGAAGGCGCCCACGGTCTTTTCGAACACGACCTGCGGCCCGCCGCCGCCGGCACCGGCTGCGCCGCCACTGCCGCCGGAGGAGGTCTGACCGCCGAAACCGAGACCGCCGCCGGCGCCGTTCGGTCCGCAGCTGTCGAACTGCGACTGGAAGCCATAGGTCGGGACCGTGCCCTGCAAGAGGCGCGTGAACAGCGGCTGCGAGCCCACGGTCACGTCCGGCACCTCGGGCATCGGCACGACCCACGCAAAGCGGTCGGCCGAGCCCTGGTACTGGATCTGCACGTGCGCCTCGACGCTGGTGCCATCCAGCGCGAACAGGATGTTCTCGCCCGATTGATCCACCGGCATCGCCTGCGGCCCGCTGTCGCAGAACGTCCCTCCGCAGGCGTCTGCTGCCCGGGGCCCCAGCGCTGCTACGGCAGTTAGACACGCCAACAATCGTCGAGACGTCGCTCTCATGGTTCCCCCCCGTGCTCAGCTGCGGCGGCGGCGCCGGCGCAACAGTCCCAGGCTACCCGCAGCCAGTGCAAACAGGGAAGCGGTGAGTGGGCTCTGTCCGCCCACGGCACAGCTGGGCACGGCGCCCGCCGTCTCGAGCACGTCGCCGGTGTCCTTCACGCCGCCCTTGGTGGCGCCGGTCTCGCAGGTGCCCTTGTTCTTGGCGTTCCAAGAGCTGAGCTGCTCGGCGATCTTGTGCTTGTTGTCGACGAGGGTGATCTTGTCACCGTTCAGCGGAAACTCCTCGATCTGATCGGCCCACGGCATGTTGCTGTCCCACAGCGGCCAGGTTCCGGTCTGCTTGTCGAGGGCGACGTTGACGTCGTCGGCGAGCTCCATCGTCGTCGTGCCGCAGCAGTTGGTGTGGCGCAGTCCGATCGCCCCGGGCTGCACCGGATCGAGCCCGGGCTGCGAGTGGAACTCCGGATCCTCGTTCATTTCCGAGGGTGAGATGGTGGTGAAGAGGCGCGTCAGGTAGGGCCACTTCGAGGTGATGTCCGCGGCGTGTTTCGCCGGGTCCTGGATGCGGAGCTTGAAGTCCGCCGCGAACTCCGTGGCGTTCCACTTGGT
The DNA here is from genome assembly GCA_016706225.1 of Myxococcales bacterium. Lineage (NCBI taxonomy): Bacteria > Pseudomonadati > Myxococcota > Myxococcia > Myxococcales > Myxococcales bacterium. The sequence goes on along the minus strand of JADJKB010000021.1, from coordinate 1,109,129 downwards.
GACGTCGATCTTGTCCGCGTACAGCTTGAGGGAGCCGTAGAACTCGGCCGGGGAGAGACCCGCCGGCACCGGCAGGTACTGGGACAGCAGCGGTTTGACCAGCGGGTGACTGTACTGACAGTCGTTCTCCGGGTTGTAGCCGCCGCCATAGCAGTAGGCGAGCCCCATGTTGCCGAGCGCGTCGATCACGGACGTCGGGTCGATGGTCTCGAATACCGTCGAATTCCAGCCCGGGTTGTAGAAGGAGAACTGGCTCACCACGTTGCTCTGCCCTGCGTACTCGGTCACGAAGGCCTTGCCGTTCGCCACCGGGCTATCGACGGCGCGGGACACCGCCTGTTTGTAGTTCTGCCCCATGGTCGACCAGTCGAGCCGCGCCGGGTTGATGGTGACGTGCTTGTAGTTCGTCGGCACGACGCGGTCGTCGCCCAGGAAGAAGGTGCGCACGCCCATGTCCTCGGTCGCCGCCACCGCGGTCAACTTCAGTGGCACGCAGGGCTCGGTGCCCTCGTAGCGGAACACCAGCGGGTGGATCTCGTTGCTGTTGGCGCCCGCCGTCAGCTTGATGGCCACGAAGACGTAGTTCTTGTCCACGTAGTCCTTGAGAATCGGGGCGGAATTCGGCGCGTTCTGGTAGCTGTTGTCGCTGAGCCACTTGCTGACCTCGTCCGCCGTGCCGCCCTGAAGCACCACGACCTCGAAGGCGCCCACGGTCTTCTCGTACACGACCTGGGGTCCTCCGCCGCCGCCCCCGGCCGCGCCGCCGCTTCCGCCCGCGCTCGCGCCGCCCGCGCCGAAGTTTCCGGCCGAGTCCTTGTTGCCCGACAGATCCTCGCAGACATCGGTCTGCTGGGTGAAGCCGTAGCTCGGCACCGTGCCCTGGAGCAGCGCATTGAACAGCAAGGCGGAGCCGACCTGCACGTCCGGCACCTTTGGCATCGGCACGATCCACGCGAAGCGTTCCGCAGCTCCTTCGTACTGGATCTGCACGTGCGCTTCGACGGTCTTGCCGTCCATCACGAAGAGCACGTTCTCTCCGGATTGATCGACGGGCATCGCCGAGGGACCGGAGTCACAGAACGTTCCACCGCAGGCCTGGGCGGGCTGACTCTTGGCTGCGATCATCAGGGCCAGGGCTGTCCCGGCGATGGCGAGGTGGCTACGGCGCATGGGTCGATGTCCTTCTCGGGCCCTCCCTCTGATGTGGAGCCCGTGAGCGAACATACTGCAACGACAGTGCCAGGCCAGCGGCTAGTGATTTCCGTCAGTTGCACCCGTTGGGCACGGCACAGCCTGGCACATTGGCTCAGCCGTTGGTCGGGCTGGCGCACTTGCCGGGCACGTAGTCTGGCCCGCACTCGCACGTGCAGTAGTCCCTCGCAGGGCCCGCTTCCGATGGGCAGCGGGGGACGACGCCGAGACTGGTCGTGCCTTCGGAGAAGTCGCCATAGAGCTCGATGACCTGCACCTCGAGCAGCAGCTTCGCGCCGTCGATCCCGCGCCCGTCGTCCGCGGGGCAGAGGGGCACGTGAGCCATGTTGTACATGTTGGTCGGGTCTGGCTGCATCAGGCCGGGTGCGCCTTCCACCGGCACCATCGGCGCGGTGCGCGTTGCCTCGACGATGACCGTCTGGGTGTCCGGGTCCCGCGCACGGACGACGAGCTTTGCGGTGTCGGTCCCGAAGCCGCCGACCCGCGCGCCGATGCGGGACCAGTGCCCGCCCTGCGGCGCGCCCCACAGTTCGATCGGATCCCCCTCGTGCAGGAGCAACGAGCCGCTGCCCTCGGCAATGTAGAGGTATGGCTCCACGGTCAGCGGTGCGCCCCCCGCGCTGCCGCCTGACCCGCCGGTCCCGGGCGAAGGGCTCTCGTTACTGCACCCGAGCACGCCCGCCGCCGTGAACACGACGATGGCGAGCGCGGACCTCATCAGAAGCAGTTCTTGTCGGTGGCGCCCTTCGGCCAGTAGTAGACGAAAGAGTTGCAGTGCTCCTGGTACTCAACGAAGCCCCCGAAGGTGAAACAGCAGTCGTCGTTGGGATCCCCGCACTCGTTGGCCAGAGCCGAGAAGTCACACGTCCAGCTGATGCCACCGCCCTGCACGATGGGCACGGCCATGTCCTTGGTGAACGGCGGATCGTCCCAGACGTTGCTCTCGTAGAACTGAGTCCCCTTGCCATTGGTGGGATCCCAGGCATTGATGGTGAACTTCTGACCGCGACTATGGAAGTGCCCGTTGGCCGCGTTGACGGTCACTGGCCCGTCCGGCGCGATCTTGCAGGTGGCCTCGAAGGTCTTGTCCTTGTCGCCGGGGCAAACGCGGATGTTCTGGTTGGTGGCGAAGGACGTCCCCATTTCGTGCTCCACGTTCGCCTCTTCGGCGCCGTAGAAATTCACGACGACCTTGCCGCGAGTCGGGGTCTTCTGGGTGTTGGCGTTCACGTAGTGGCTCTGCAGCATGATCTTCTCGCCCGGCTCGAATTTGAGCGCGACGCCATCGGGGAGATTCCAGTCTTCCGTCTCGCCGCCCGACTGCGAGTTGGTGACCAAGGGCCAGTCGGACCAGTTGCCGCTGTTCCAGCACTCGCCGCCCTTGACCACATCGCCCGAGTTGCCGTCGAGTGGTTTCTTGCTCTTCACCCGGAACACGTTCATGTGGTGCGTGCCCTGGTTCTGAGCCAGCGTGATGCGATTCACGAAGACCGGTTTGTCGCCCGGCACCTCGAAGAAATAGCAGTCTTGCAGCTCCTCGCCGGACGCGACGTCGAAGGGCCCAGTGGTCCACTGCCAGCCGGTGCCGCCGGGCTCGGGCAGAGTGACGTCCTTCTTCTGCGTCTCGCCGCCGTCATCGCCGCCACAACCCACCAAGCCCAAGGCGCTAGCCAGCACCACGACACAGCTCCGCATCAATCGATGTTTCATGGTTCCCCGATCAGCTCCCAGCAATCAGCATACCAGACGAAAAGCTTCGAACAACTCGGGGGCTCGCTCGCTGGTTGGCACGGGCTGACACACGGGCACGTGCCCGTGTGTCGCGACTCGCGGACGGCGGGCAAATCTCCGGCGGACGTCGCGGCCGTGTCCGCCCGAGTGGACGGGACCCGACCCGGGCCCCGCCCGGTGTCTGCCACAAAGCCCTTGGATCACTGCGCTTTTCGGCCGGCGCGGGGGCCCCGCCCGCGTGATAACCTCGGAACCCGCTCATGCGCCAGAAAGCCCTGCTCGTTTCGGTCGCTTCGTTCATCGTGCTCTTTGCGCTCGTCGCGCTCGCGCAGCCCAAGAAGGGCGCTGCGCCGCCGAAAGAGCCGGACAAGAAGGCGGCCGACAAGGACGACAAAGACAAGAAGGAGCCCAAGGACAAACCCGAGGACCAGCCCGCCGTTCCGCCTGGCGCGAGCGCAGCCGATCTGGGTGAGCCGCCGCCAAAGCGGGCGGAAGGCCCTGACGAAAAGACCAAACCCTCACCGCTCACTCCGCGCGCCAACGAGTTTCCCGATGGCGGAACTCAGCCGGCGCCGGCGGAGTACGACCGACTTCTCGGCGACATCGCGGCGCTTCGCAGCCGCGTGGCCGCGCTCACGACGACGCTCTTCAAGAGCAAGCTCAAGGTCCTGGTGGAGACCGACGGAGACAACGCGCGCATCAGCAAGTTCGTCGTGACGCTCGACGACGGCGTGGTGTACGTCGCCGGCGATCGCTTCAGTGCCGACGACGAGAAGCCCGTCTACGAGCACGCCGTTGCGCCCGGGCATCACGTGCTCGGGGTCGAGATCGAGCGGGTGGACGCCCGTGGCCGCGAGTACAAGACCTGGCAGAGCACGAAGATGAGTATCGTGGTTCCAGAGAGCAAGACGGTGCAGGTTCAGGTCGAGCTCGAGGACGACTCCGACATGGCCGTGGACTTCCCGGACGATCAGGACGGCACGTACGAGCTCAACGTCAAGCTGCGCGCGAAGGTGGCGGATTGATGTTTCGGCGCCTGGCCTGGGTTTCGTGTCTTGTCCTGTCCTCCGCCCTTGCGGCTCCGGCAGGCGCACAAACCAAGGGAAAACCCGCGAAACCGGCAGGGGATAACCCTTATGGAGACGAGCCCGCCACGCCCGAGCCCAAAAAGGCTGGCGCAAAGAAGACCGGCGGCAAGAAGGACGACGCGAAGAAGGACGAGTCCAAGCCGGAAGACACCAAGAAGGAAGACGCCAAGAAGGACGGGGAGTCCAAGGCCGACGCGTCTGGCGAGACGGCTGCGAAGCCGGCCGAAGGCGAAGCGGGCGCAGCGGCAGAGGGCGGCGATGCTGCGGCAGAGCTGCCACCGAGCGTAGGCAAACCCGACACCCGCTCCGAGGGCATGCAGGCGTACCAGAAGGCGCTCGCGAAGCGGCAGCTCGCGGCCACCGCGCCGCTCAGCACGCAACGTCTTCGGGACGAGCTCGGGCCCATCGAAGAGAAGCTCGTCAACGGCCGCCGGGACGAGGCCATCGGCGACCTGGTGTACCTGGTCGAGCAGCCACGCTTTCTCCCATTCGCCACCAGCGCCGAGGGGCGCGCGGCGGTGTTCTTGCTCGGCGACGCGCTCGGTCGTGCGGGTGCGTACGAGCTCGCGCGGGGTTATCTCCTGCGCCTGCTCACCGGCGACGCGAAGGAGACCAACTACCGTCGCGCCGCGCGCAGCATGGTCGAGATCGGGCTCGAGAGTGAGCAGCTCGACGTGTTCCTGAAAGATCTGTCGCAGGTGCCGACGTCCGCTCCCGAAGAGCTGCGCGGCGACATTGCGTACCTGAAGGGGCGCGCGCTCGAGCGCAAGAAGGACAGGACTGGCGCTCTGGCTGCGTACGCGCAGGTCTCGCCGAAGTCCCGCTTCTGGGCTCAGGCGACCTACCTCTCGGGGGTGATCGAGGTCGAGCGCGGACAGCTGAAGAAGGGCGAGAACCTCTTCTGCAAGGTCGCCGACCCCAAACGCACGCCCAAGAAAGCCCCGCTCTTCGGCGGTAGCGACTTCTTTCGAGTGCGCGATCTCGCGCGGCTGGGCCTGGGTCGGGTTGCCCACGAGCAGTACCGCTTCGACGACGCGCGTTACTACTACTACCTGGTGCCGAAGGACTCCGATCGCCTGCCGGAGGCGCTCTACGAGGCCTCGACGACGCGCTACGAAGCCAAGGACTACGAGGGCGCACGTGAGGTGATGAGCGAGCTTCGGGCGATGAAGCTGAACCACCCGTACGAGGACGAGGCCTGGATCCTCGATGCGTACATCGATCTTGCGACGTGCAAGTTCTTCCGTGCCGACGCCAAGCTGCGCGAGTTCTTGAAGCGCTACGACCCAGTTCGCGATGCGGCGCGTCGGGTCTCGAAGGAAGACACCGCGGTCAAACGCCTGGTCGAGACCGTGCGCGAGGGCTCGGATCCGGCCACGGCAAACCTGGGGATCGACGCGGCGGTGGCGCGCACGCTCGGCGCACTGATGCGCATCGACAGCGGCTACGGCACTGCGTCGCGCCGGCTCGGCCAGCTCGACATTCAGCTCTCGGGTCTGCGCGGTGCGATGAACGATCTGGACGAAGCGGCGCGCAAGCTCGCGACACCAAAAGGGGTGCGCCCGCAGGCAGCCGGCCCCATCGGTGACTCGATTCCGGACAAGATCGAGCGAATCGAGGCGCAGATCGCCGAGGTCCGACGCTTGATGCGGGAGGCCGAGCGCACCAGCTCGAACAAAGCCGGGCTCGACGAGCTGAAGAAACAGCTCGAGGCACTCGAGCTCCGGGCGCGGGCCGGGCGCTCCGCCGTCTCGCCGGCGTCGGCCGCGGTCATGAAGGCCACGACCGATGTGGACTTGATGGGAGTGATCCAGAAGGACCGCGAGCGCGCGACGCAGCTCTACGCGGACGCCTCGAAGACGCGCGCGAAGGTCGAGACCCAGCAAATTGCGCTGGCAAAAGATGCCTTGGTGCGGCTCGACCGGCGGTTGTCGCGGCTCTTGCGCCGCGCGCGCCTCGGCCGCATCGAGACCGTGCTCGGCGAGAAACGCTCCCTCGAGGTCGAGGTCGAGGCCTTGTCACAGGGCCTCCTGCCGCAGACCATCGTCGACTCCCTCAGAGCCGAGCGCTGGCTGGGTGATGACGAGGAGTACTGGCCCTTCGACGGTGAGGACTGGGAAGACGAGTACGTTGGCGGCGAAGGCCTGCGCTGACCTCCGGCGTTCGCGCCGCGCTCAGTCCGAGCCTTCGTTCGCGTCCGTTGCGTCGGCGATGTCCGCGTCGAGCTCGGGTCCAGTCCCGGCGTAGCCTCCGGCGGGCGCGCTGAGACACGGCCCCGGCGCGCCAGCGTAGCCGGCGTAGCCTCCGGCGGGCATGCCGAGACAGGGTTCGGGTGTGCCGCCGCTGCCGCCGCTGCCGCCCGGGGGCGGAGACAGACAGGGCTGGGGCGTGCCGCCGCTGCCGCCGACGGAGGCGTCGCCCTTGTCTTTTTCGGTATCACCACCGCAGTTGGCGGTCGACACCACGAGCCCTGCGCTGGCGAGCGCCGCCGCGACGAAGCGCGCGCGCCGGGAGAGAATGGCCTTTTTTGCGTCGTCTTCGGACATCGCTCACTTGATGATCTGGGTGCAGCCCGAGAAGATCTCGACCTTGGCGTCTTTGGCCTTCGACAGATCCTCACACGCCTTGCCGATCAGCTCGATCTGTTTCTCGCCCTTGAAATCCCAGCACGGGCTGGTTGCGCAGGTGTCGGTCGGATCCGAGCGCTTCGGCAGGGTGTCCGTCTTGCCTTCGAGCGTCAGGTTCACGTTGGTCTTGTTCTTGTCGACGACCTCACCCGGGGGCGGCGTCGGAATGTCGAACACACAACCCAGCGCCTTGCCGCGGATCTGCTCGATGGCCGTTGCCAGCTGATCGGCGTTGAAGTTGCCGGCCTTCGACAGGTCGAAATGGCAGGCTTTGGTCGGCGCTGCCCCGGTTGGCGTGAACTTCGCCGTCTTGTCGCAGTCGGCCGGCACGGAGCTCGGCGCTCCCGTCACGGCGTAGGTGCTCAGCGCCAGGAGCATGTTGTACGGCGCCGTCGCATACGTGCCCTGCATGGCCCCGGTGCTGTCCGAGCCCGGCACCCCGACGATGAACGTGAAGATCGGCTTCTGCGGGTCGTCGTAGTTTTGTTTGATCAGCGCGTTCACGCTGTCGGGGTACTCCCAGTCGTTGCAGGCTCCGTCGGTGTAGCCGGGCCGCACCGGGTTCGAGACCGAGGTACACGAGAACCCACCGTCGGTGATCAGCACCATGATGCGCCGGTCGATGTTCTGCCCTCTGAGCGCGGTGTATCCGGCCGTCATTGCGTCGTAGATCGGAGACGCATCCGACGGGTCGGTGACCGGGCCGTTGCTCGGGCTGGCCAGGTAATCGTAGATCTGCTTGCGCACCCCACCCTGGTTGCTCTTCTGGGTGGTCGAGTCGCTGATCTGTACCTGCGGCAGGAAGGAAACCCCGCAGGCGATGCCGGTCGGGAACGCGAGGGCCTTGCAGGTTGCGATGTCGCAGCCGCCGAGGGGCGCGCAGGCGTAGTCACACAGGCACTTGGGCGGGTCGGTGAAGGTCGCGGGGAAGCGCACCAGGCCGAGCGAGGTGTTGTCGAAAGCGTCCTTGTCGATGGCCGCGATGGTGGCGGCCTGGGCGTTTCCCCACTTTGCGCTCTGCGCCATGCTGGCGCTGCCGTCGACCACGAACAGCATCGCCGCGGAGGCCTGTTTGGCCTCTTGGCTGTACTTCGCACAGGAGGCGTCCGGGTCGAGTCCACCGCCGCCGCCTGAGCCGCCGCCGCTGACGAGACCACCCGTAGCGGCCGAGCCATCCGGGCCTCCAGAGCCTCCGACGTTGGTGCCACCCGAGCCGCCGTTCGACGCGCCGGGGCCGCCGCTGTCGGAGGCCGCGCACGCAGCGGGGAGCAAAGCGCCAAGCAGAAGTGTCACCCCAAGACCAAGCACCAAGGACCGCATGAACAGGCCTCCCGAAAGCCAAAGCCTAACACGCCGCTCGCGGCACGGCGCGTTCAGCGTTCCGCGACGTTTTTCTCGGTCAGTCGCCATTCGTCGTGGCGTTTCTCGAACTCCGCGTGCCCGACGACCCCTTCGACCGGGAAGCGAAACTCGATGCGGGTCTTCGTCTGGCTCGACGAGAGCTTGGTGAACTCGAAGAAGGGGAGCTTCTTCTTCTCGGCCAGGCCGCGGTCGACGTATACGACCTTCGACCCAAAGAGGGTCAGCGGTGGAGTGCCGCTCACCAGCTCGTTCTGGAGCACGTTGAGCGGGTCTCGACCCGGCAGATCTCGGTGCCAGAAAGGCGCGAGCACGTCCAGATCGATCACCTGTTGCAGCAGCTTGGCCTTTTCTTCGGCGGAGATCGGCACGGGTTTGCCGTCGTCCAGCAGCATTTCACAGGTGTCGTCGAGGCGGGTGCCTGCTTTCGCGATCCTCAACTGAATGAAGTCGCCCATGCCCCAGCCCACACGGACGCCGCTCTGCTCACACTCCATGAACTCCCCGCCGGTGCGCGGTGGCGCGGGTTTGCAGTCCGAGAACAGCGCCAGCAGCTGCTCTCGCGCAATGCTGCGCTCGATCTTCTTGCCCGCGAACGTCAAACAGTCAGGGGCCTGTCGCAGATCGTCGAGCCAGATGTCGACGACCTTGCCACCGCAGAGCTCGACGTGGAATGGACCGACTTCGACGAACTCGGTGGCCTCGTGTTTCGACGTCGGCTTGACCGGTAAGCCATGCTGTTCGAGCTCGGCGCGACTCTCTCCGATGCGCAGGGGTCCCAGGGAGATGCCGGGTCTGAGCTCGAGGGGGCACTGGCCTTTCATCGGGGCAACAGCCGCGCTTGGAGTCGCGGCGTCCGGGCGTGAGGCATTGGCACCGGCAGGTCCTGATTCTGAAGGCGTGGGTTTGGTGCAGGCTCCAGCCAGCAGGGTCAGCCACAAGAAGCGGCGCGGAGGGGTGAGGGTCATGTCGATCTTTTCGGGAATGAACCGAGCGTGTGCAGCTCGTTCGAGGTGCGTTGGGTTTGTAACTTGGACGGACGTAGACCGCGAAAGTTGTGGAGTTGACGCGCCGCGCGTCACCAATGTCAGGGAAGCACTCACATGGGGTGGGTAGAAAAACGCACTGGGGTATCGACGCGTGTTTGATACGCTTCGGTGCTGGGGAACCGGAGGTCGGCGATGAAGCAGCTCGTGAAGTGGCTTGGCTTGTTCAGCTCGGTGCTTTGGGCCAGCGTGGCGATGAACGCCTGCGGCGGTGACGACGGTGCGGGCTCATCCGGCACCGGCGGAAAAGAGGACGCGGGAGGCGACGCCGGCTCGGGCGGTTCTTCGGCAACCGGGGGCACCGGTGGGACCGGCAACACGGGCGCGACCGGCGGCACCGGGGCGACGGACGGCGGTGGCTGCACGGGCGTCGAGATCGAGTGCGGCGGCGCGTGCGTCGACCCGAGCAGCAACAACACCCACTGCGGCGCCTGCGACAACGCCTGCTCCGGCGGCAGCGCCTGCGAGAACGGGGCGTGCGCCTGCGCGACCGGTGAGCTGTGCGGCGGGGCGTGTGTCGACACCCAGACCAGCCCGCAGAACTGCGGAGCGTGCGGTACCGCTTGCACGGCGGCGCAGGTCTGCTCCGCGGGTACCTGCAGCTCCAACTGCACGACCGGGCAGACGGCCTGCAGCGGCGCGTGCGTCGACACCCAGACGGACAACGCAAACTGCGGCGCGTGTGGCACCGCTTGCACCGGAGGTAGCTCGTGCGCTGCGGGCCAGTGCGGCTGCGGAACCGGTCAGACGTACTGCAACGGCGCCTGCGTCAACACCCAGACGGACAGCGCGAACTGCGGCGCGTGTGGCACCGCTTGCACCGGCGGGCAGGCCTGTGCAGCCGGGAAATGCGCCTGCGCCACAGGGCAGACGACCTGCAACAACCAGTGCACGAACACCCAGACCGACGCCGCGAACTGCGGGACGTGCGGGACGGTGTGCACCACGGGGCAGGTGTGCTCTGCCGGCCAGTGTTCGGCGAACTGCACCGGCGGCACCACCAAATGCGGAAACTCGTGCGTGAACCTGCAGACCGACACCGCCAACTGCGGAACGTGCACGAACGCCTGCGCCGCCGGGCAGAGCTGCACGACCGGCAATTGCACCTGTCCGAACGCCGGCACGCTCTGCAGCGGTGCTTGTGTCAACACCCAGACCAGCAACGCCAACTGCGGAAGCTGCGGCAAGACCTGCACCGGCGGCACGACCTGCAGTGCGGGAACCTGCAGCTGTCCCAGCGGGCAGTCCGCCTGCAACAACACCTGCGTCAACATGCAGACGGACAACAACAACTGCGGCGTCTGCGCCAAGGTTTGCCCGTCGGGCTCCACCTGTCAGACCGGCGCGTGTGTCTGTGGTTCTGGTCAGACTCTGTGCGGGAACGCCTGCGTGAACGCCCAGACGGACAACAACAACTGCGGGATCTGCGGCACGGTCTGCAGCGGCGGGGCCATCTGCACCGCGGGCAAGTGCGTCAAGACGGCGGTCTGCGGGGACGGCACGATCGACACCGGAGAGGACTGCGACGACGGCAACAAGTCGAACCTCGACGGCTGCGACTCCGTCTGCAAGTACGAGATGTTCACTCGGCTCTACGACGCCAAGATCTTCAAGGGCAACGCGCCGAGTTTCTGCACGTACACGGCCAACCGGCTCGGGCAGGCGCTCACCAACACCGCGGTCGGGCAGCTGAACACCGCGCTTCAGACCGGCATCGACGACGGCAGCACCAACATCATGGTCCAGGCCATGGGCCTCGATGATCTCAAGGGCGACAACGATCCGGCCCTGGAGCTCGGCATCGTGACGGGCATCTTGGACCCGGCCAAGGGCACCTGGCCCGGCAACGGCGCGGCGTCGCTCGACTGGTGGTTCAAGCTGGACGCGGCCCAGGTCGACGCCAACGGTCTCCCGACCGGAAGGCTCACCAACGGCGCGCTGGCCGCCACCGTGATCACCGCGGGGCCGAGCCAGGTGAACCTCACGCTGCTCTTGTCGGGTAGCCCCGCCGTGTTGCAGATGCGCGACGCCAAGGTCCGCGGCGTCACCGCGGGCACCGACAGCAAACCCTCCGCTCCACCGACGAACCTGGCGGCGGGGCTCGTCACCTTCCCCGAGGTCACGGCGAACCAGACGGGCCAGGGGCTCTGCGGAGCGATCACCGTCGACTCCCTCGCCAAGATCCCGATCCCCGAGGCCCTGACCACCGGTGCCGGTGCCTGTCAGAACTGTGGCGGCTCGAAGAAGTACACGTATTGCGGCACCGGGCAGCCGGTGGGGGCGACCTGCAACTCGCTGCTCGACGCGCTGGTCGGCGGCTGCAAGGTGAACTTCATCGCCTCGTGTGCGGTCACCGTCATCAACTCGACGCAGCCGGACGTTCCGAAGTCGGGCGGCTCGCTGACCCCGCTGGCGACCGCGGGGACCTACAACAAGGTGCCCGGAGGCAACACCACCGGGAACCAGGACGCCTACTCGTCGCACCTCACGTTCCGCGCGCGCCGAGCCCACGCCACCGGCAAACAGTGAGCTCGTAGGGGCTCGGGCCGCGGCAACGCGGCCGGCGTCACTCGGCAAAGATCGGGCTGAAGCTCACTCCGCGGGCGCGTCTTTGCTCTGCGCGTCGCGATAGTTGCCGGCCGCTGCGGCCGCCGCGTGTTTCTTCGTGAGCTGAACCAGTCCGTCGGCGGTCGTGCCCTCGCCACGCGGGGCCTTGCGACCGTTGGGGCGATGGCGCGCCATGTACGTGCAGTACTCGATGCCGGTCCGTGCCGCTTCGAGCGCCGACAGGCCGTGAAAGCCCGGCCAGAAGTTGTTGCAGGTGCCGCAGGGATCGATCTCACGGCGCTTGCCGCTCTTGTGCATGTGTCGGTACTTCACGGCCGACGGGTGGTTGAACGCTTCGAGCACGCTCATCTCGTTCAGATCCGCCCAGCCGTATTGGCCGTCCTGGTCCATGCAGCAAAGGGTGACCCGGCCGCTCGCGAGGATGTCCAGGCGGGCGACGTGCTCGCAGCCGTAGCTGGGCACCGGCAGCCCGCTGTTGATGTCGCCTTTGTAGTTGAACAGACCCACGATGAAGCACTGCACGCCGCGCTCTTTGCAGTAACGAACGAAGTCGTCCTGTTCCTGGAGGGTCGTGTCCCCCAGGCGGGTCATGCGGAACGTGATCTTGTTTGCCACCCGACTGCGGCGCGAGGGCTCGGTGAGGTAGGCCAGGTTGTCGAGGGTCCGCTGCAGGGGAATGCCCATCACCTGGCGATACTTGTCTTTGTCGAGCGTGTTCACGCTGACGTACAGGTGATCGATGCCCATGCCGAGCATCGCGTCGATCTTCTTCGGCGCCATGCCGTAGCCGTTGGTGTAGAGGCGCAGCTTGGTGTCGGGCAGGCGGCGGCGGATCAGCTCTAGCCGCTCCAGGATCTTGGGGTCCGAGAACGGATCACCCTGCAAGAACGGCTCGATGGCTGGGAGCGGAAACTCTCGGCACTCTTCGACGATCTTCTCGAACAGCGCCTGCTCCATCGGGCCCTTGTCACGCGCGAGGGCGTTGTTCGGGCAGAACACGCACTTCGCGTTGCAGTGGTTGGTGGTCTCGATCGAGACCATCCGCGGGTATTCGAGGGAGCCCGGCTTGCCGAACATGGCGACGGAAAGTGACACAACGTTACCCTCACGAGCAAGCTAGCGGCACATGCGTCCAAGCGGATGCGAACCAATTCGCGGCGTTGCATCGCTCGCCCGGCTGGTGAAAAAGCGGGTGATCCGGGTTGGTCCGTCGTTCGTAGGTACACGACGGAGGGTTCTTCATGAGTGATCATCTGGCAACGGTTTCGACGATCTATTCGGCGTTCGGCAAGGGGGACGTACCAGCGATCTTGGCCCACGTGGCCGACGACGTGCGCTGGGAGGACTTTGCCGACAACAGCGCTCACAAGGCCCGTGTCCCCTACCTGATCAAGCGCACTGGCAAGGCGGGTGTCGGGGAGTTCTTCAAGGCGGTGGGTGCGATGAAGATCACCGAGTTCCAGGTGCTCGGGCTGATGGCGGGGGGCAACAAGGTCGTCGCCGAGATTGCGATCTCGGTCGAGACCCCCGGCGGGCTGATGCGCGACGAGGAGCTCCACCTGTGGACCTTCGACGCGGCCGGCAAGGTGTCGAACTTCAGACACTACGTGGACACGGCGAAGCACATCGCGGCAGCAAAACAGGCGTGAACGCGTGTCCGCTGCTCCGGCGCCAGCGCGCGCCGTCGGGTGCAAGCAAAGGTCGTCACCTACGACGGCTCACCACGTCACCGACGCCGCGCCGCCCTTGTCGACCTTCACCCACAAGATGCGGGCCTTCGCCTCGAAGAACCAGCCGCTCGGCTGGGCGTCCAGCTGAGCTTTGTCGCTCGCGGCCGGCAGCGCAGTGCCATCGAGCTGCACGGCGCTCGGTTCTGCCTCGACGCGGACGCGAGCGGTGACGGTGGTCGCGCGACGCGAGAGCATCAGCTCACCGAGCTTCGCGCCGACGATCGTGGTCAAGTCGTCCGCATCGTGAATGACGAATTGGGTCTGGGTCGGTGCGGGAAAAACGAGCAGCGTCAGCTGACCCGCCTGCGCTGAGCTGCCCATCGCGGTCACCTCGCTCTCGACGGCCAGCGGCACGATGGCGCCTTCGCGGACGTAGAGCGGGACCCTCGCCCGATCCGGCTGGCTCACGGCCTTCAAGGTCTGGCCGCCGTCGAGCCACGCGCCGTCGAGCTGCCAGAAGTCGAGCCAACGCGCTCCCGACGGCAGGTCGACGTCCCGTACGCCCGAGGTGTCGAGGATCGGCGCTACCAGGAAGGCGTCGCCCAGCTGATACCGGTAGTCGCCCGCCCAGCTGGATTCGTCACCAAGGGGCTGCATCGCGACTGGCCCACCCTCGAGTGCTTCTTCACTCAGTGAGTAGAAGAACGGGACCAGCTCTCGGTGCAGGGTTGCCCAGTACCGATACAGCGCCACGGTCTCATCGACGTGGTCCGGCACGGTCCAGGGGGTGATGTTGGCGCGCCCGTGGAGCTGCATGAACGGCGTCAGAGCCCCGACCGCCGTCCAGCGCGCGAACACCAGGCCGTCGAAGGGGAGCTTCGCACCCAGCAAGTCTTCGTCGTCGGCGTCCAGGTAGCCACCGATGTCCGAGCCGATGTTCGAATAACCCGCCCGGGCAGAGCGGAAGAGGTGGTCGAGCGCGTCCGCCAGGCCGACATAGTCACGGCGGTTGTCCCCGACCCAAGCGACGGGCGCGTGCTCCGCGCGCGCGTAGAAGCGACCAGGAAATCCGTACGAGCGATCATACGGCCGCACCATGGTGACGAACTCGTCGCCGCGGCGTTTGCGGCCATAGGCGAAGTAGTCGCGGTAGTACTCCTCCGAATACTCCTGCCGATTCTTGTCCCCTGCGGCGGTCACGATTGGGTCGCTGTTGATGTACTGCTCGCCGAAGTCGAGCTTCCAGCCGTCGATGCCCTGGGCGTAGAGCGGGTCCTGCTGTTTGTGCCACCAGGCCACCGCCTTCGGGTTGAAGAAGTCGAGGGCTGCGCCGCTGCCCTTCCACCACTGGTAGCGCTCGGCTTCGTTGACGAAGAAACCACAACGCTCGCCCTCTTCCAGGTTAGGGCTCGCTCCGACGTACGAGTCTCCGCCCGGCTCGAAGTCGTAGGACGATACGTTGACCATCTGCGTCACCCACAGCACCACGCGGATGTCTTGTTGATGCAGATCGCTGACCATCTCAGCGAAGCCTGGATAACGCTCGGGGTTCGGTACGAAGGTGTTGTACTGGGTCTCCCACGGGCTATCGAGCACGACGGCGCCGACGGGGATGTCGCGGTCGCGAAACCCCTTCACGAACTCGCGGGTGTCGTCGGCGCTCGAAATGTCCTTGCTGATCCAGGGCTGGAAGGCCCAGCGCGGCGTCGAGAGCGGTGGCGTGGCGATGCTGGGCGTCGGGAGGTTGCAGGGATCTTCCGGGCCTTTCTCAGGGTCTTCATCGCTGCACGCCGTCGCCAGCAGACACGACAAGAGCGTCACTCCGATGCGTTTCACGGCGGGGAGTGTAACCCCGATTGGCGCCGGCCGACGTTCCTCGCCCTTCCCCCACAAAAAGAGCGCGGCGCCCGTTTCGGGGCGCCGCACCTGTCCTCGCTTCGCGCGAGGAACCGAACATCATTTTGCCGGGCAGACCGTGAAGTGGTTCGTCTTCGGCGAGACCGAGTCCTTGCCGATCATCACCTTCTTCGCCGTTGCGCCCGAGTCGAGCTGCAGATCGAAGCGAACACAGCTGTCCTTCGGCGCGCGGAAGTCGAAGCCGTCGACGTGCCCCTTGGTGCTGAAACGGAACAAGACCTCACCACCGGTGCCACGCTTGATGCGGTCACCGAACTCGGTGCGGGATGGGTGGACCTTGCCGATGGGCTTCTGCACACCCTTCACTCGGCCGCGGAACTCGTGGAGCTTCTTGGCGGTGGTGGTGCGGAGCTTCCAGATACCGGCGGCGTTGCGCCAGATCCAGAAGGCAGCCGGCGCGCCGGGCTCGATGCCCTTCGGTCGTCCTGCAGCCACACCGACGGCGAGCTCTTCGGGCATACCCTGCGTAGCCGGTGGCGCGTCCACGGGCTGCTGCGGTGGCAGAGCATCCGCGACCGGCGCGGCGTCCTCGGAGTCGGCAGGGATGTCGGCATTGGGATCGTCGACCGCCGGTGCGGGCGTCGTCGGTGCCGCGGTCGGCGTCGCGGCAGGCGCGGCGGCGGGCGCCGCAGGCGCCGCGGGCGCCGCGGGCTGTGCCGGGGCTGGATTGTTGTGGACCACGCAGGCGACGCTGGTCGTCGCTGCAACCATGAAAAAACCAAGCAGGGCAGTACGCAGATGCATGACATTCCTCCCGAATGAACGAGGCGCGCAGACTATAGCCTCGGGCGTTTGACGAAAGGGAAGGGGTGATGGTGCAACCGGGCACGCTTTTCGTCGAGCGCCCGGATTTCGGGAGAAATCCGCCAGATTCTCCCCGAATTGTGGCGGACGCCGGCCGCTCGGCGTCAGAGTTGGACCATCCAGGTCGTCCACTCCTCGTCGAATTGGGGGGGCAAGACCAGGTCCCAGACCGCTTCCGAGAGGCAGCGTTGGAGCAGCGGGTCCGCCGACGTGCTGAGCTCGACTCGGGTGACGTCGACGACCTCGGCGAACGTCGTCTCCAGCGAGACACTCGCGCTATCGGCCGTGCCGCCGCAAGCGATGAAGGTCGGCTCGAGTGTGTCCCGCAGCCACTGTTCGCGATCGAGCGGGGGCGCTCGCCCCGACGCTGACGTGGCACCCATACGCAGCTGCGGCGCCCGGCCGAATCCCGAACCCATCCCGCTCTCACTTCGCTCGAGTCCCTCCGTCGACGGGCGCACACCCGGCTCGATCGCGAGGTAGCTGGTGACGGGGCTCACCGCGCCGCCGGCGAGCGCGAGCTGCATCATCTCGGGCTCGGTGAGCTCGCTCCAGAGGGGGCTGCCGAACACGAGCGCCGCCCAGCGCTTGCCCGCCGCGGCGTCGGCATGAACGACGTGCTGGACCGATTTCGACCAGAGCTGGCCCTCGACGCGAACCCAGGCCACGTCGCGCTGGCTCATGAGGAGCTGTTCATAACCCTGCCCCTCGTCGAGGCTCTGCGGCGGCTCCGTGATTGCGCCCATCTCGAGATCGGGTGAGTACAACTTCAAGTGATCGATGCGCAGGGGGCGGGCCCACTCCTCGTACACGCTCGCCATTCGCTTGCTGTCGCTCCGCGCGTCGCTGGCACTCGCTTGCCAGACCAACCCGCCGGTCCTTGCGACGGCGTCCGCCCAGGCGTGAGTGTCGTCGCGCGAGAGGCTGACGCCGCGACTGCGGAGGACGCCGATGTGAGCCACCGCACCGCTTGCGCCGAGCGCCGCGCGAATGCGCTCCGGCTTGAGCTTGGAACGCACGATGGCATCGCTGACCAACACCAGGCGCCGGGCGCGGCCAGCGGGGGCGGCAGCCAAGATGGATTCCGCCTCGGCGAGCGCGGCGTCGATGGCGCTGCCGTTCTTCTGCTCGATCTTCTGTGTCGTGAGATCGCTGCGGGCTCGCGCCACGGGGACGAACGCGCCGTAGCGTCGGTGCAGCTTGCGATCGAAGCTGATGACCTCCACGCTAGCGTCTGGAAAGTGGGACAAATAGGCCGACAGGGCGGCCTGTTCGGCGGCCAGGAGGTCGCTCGAGAGGGAGCGCGAGGCGTCCAGGAGCACCACGATTTGAGCGGCGCGGGGGACCTTGGCGACACGGGGCGCCGCCTCGATGGAGAAATGCGTGACGAAACGCGAACCGGCCGCTGACACCGCGAGCTCGCCGCCGACCGGCTCCGTGGTCTTGGGGACGAGGCCGAGCTCGGTCGTGGCCCCGAGCGCTGCGCGAACGTTGGCGCCCTTCGCCGCGGGTCTGTCGTCCATCAGCAGCTTGTCCCCGCGCGCGGCTGCAGCGAGGCTCACCTGGGCAGCGAGCTCGGTCGTGCCGAGGCCAGGTAGTACGTAGCGGTGCGCCCCACGCTCGTAGTGGGTCGGGACGAGCAGCGTGTACTCGACGGACTTGGAAGTGTCGGGCGCGACAGGAAAGACCTGAAGCAGCAGCTGTCCTTGGTGGCGCCACGAGAGCAGCGCCGGATCCTTTGGATAGTACCCTCCGATCCCCGTCAGCTCTTTGTACTTCGCCGCGGCCGCCTCCGCTTCCATCAGCTCGCCGGCGAACCACACGGGGCGACCGGCAACGCTTCCGAGGGTCTTGAGCCCGGTGGCAGCGGCACCGTCCGGCAGTGTCAGCCAGAACATCGCCTGGTCGTGGCGTGCTCCTTGGTTTTCGACCGAGCGCCGCACACGCAGCTCGGCGTAACCGCGGTGCACACTGACCTCGACCTCGTGTTTGCGCTCGTAGAGCTTCTCGCTGCGAGTGCCGTGCACGTTGTCCTGTGCGCTCGCGCTGACCGCTGAACAGAGAACCAAGAGCCCGAGACGCGTGCTTTTCCCGCTCACCCGGCGACTGACAGCCCCGACGGCTCGGAGTTCCCTTTCCTGCTAGAATCCGCGGCGATGACCCAGTGGCAGCGCATGGGACTTGGGGTGGCAATGGCCCTCTGTCTGCGCTGCGGTCTGGAGGAGACGGGCGCCGCGTCGGGTGGCCCCGACGCCGGGGGCGGCGCCGGGGGCAGCGTCAGTACCACGGGCGGCGCTTGGGGGACGGGTGGCCTGGGCGGAGTCGCAGGGGTCGACGCCGGTGACGCCTCCGAAGATGGGCAGGCCGGCGCGGCGGGCACCGCAGGCAGCGGCGGTGTGCTCGCCGGCGGAACCGGCGGCGGTCTGAGCGGCGGTTCGGGTGGTATTGCGCTCGGCGGCACGGGCGGTGTCGCGAGCGGCGGCACGGGCGGTGTTGCGACCGGCGGCAGTGGAGGAACTGGCGCCGCCTGCGGCGTGGTGGGTGCGGTCTGCAGCGGCGACGTCGCTTGCTGTCAAGGTCATTGCGGACCGCTGGTCAGCGCGGACCCGAACGACTGTTACGTCTTCGGCAAGTGCGCGGAGTGCGACGACGACGGCCAGTGTGGTAGCGGACGTTGCGACGCTTGCAAGTGTGAGCCCAGCTTGGCATTCGGTGCGGTGTGCAATGAAAGTAGCGATTGCACGAGCAAGAAATGTGGGCCGTTGACGTTCACGGCTCCCAACGACTGCTTCGTTGCCAGCAAGTGTGCTGACTGCGACGCAAACAACCAGTGCCCGAGCGGGCGCTGCGACGCCTGCAAGTGCGAGCCGAAGCTGACCTTTGGTGCGGTGTGCAACGAAGACAGCGACTGCACGAGCGGAAGATGTGGCCCGCCGGCGTCGGTGGATGTCAACGATTGTTACGTGTTTTCGAAGTGCGCCGAGTGCGACGACGACGGTCAGTGCGGCAGCGGTCGCTGCGATGCCTGCAAGTGTGAGCCGAAGCTGGCGGACGGAGTCGCGTGCAACGAGAACAGCGACTGTCAGAACGGCTGGTGCAGCGGGAACAAGTGCAAATAGCGCGGCAGCGGGCTGACACGGGGGTGCGGTCAAAGGCTGCGATTTCGGCGGTCGTTTCAGCTTTTCTTGGGCCTACTCGTGGGATCCCCCGAGGACTAGGGCGTGATACGCTCCTCTGCCGTCGTGAATCGTTCGTCCCTCCGCCGTTGGTCCGTTGGCACCGTCCTCGTTCTCGTGCTGAGTGCTGGCGCCGCGTTCGCCGACGAGAACGATGCGCCCAGTGTGCCGGCCGCAGCCGGCGACAAGGGCCGCATCAAGCCCAAGGGTGAACGCCAGATCGGCGTTCGCGAGCGGCCGACGGTCAAGAAGAAGAAGGAAAAGACCCGCGAGGCCAAGCGCGAGGTGCGGCTGTCTCTGCAGATCCCGGAGCGGTTGCGCGCCACGCTGATGAAGAAGATCGATCAGCGCATCGTCAGGAACCAGGCCAAGGCGAAGAAGCTGCGCGCGGACGCGATGAAGCTGCTCGACAAGTTCATCACCGAGTCCCCCGACGACGAGCCAGAGATGGCCGAGGCGCTGATGCGCATGGGCGAGCTCGAGTGGGAGGACTCACGCGAGCAGTTCCTGGTGAAGTTCCAGGACTGGGAGAAGCGCCCGACCGACCAACGGGGTGACCCGCCCAATCCGGATTTCACTCGACCCCGCGCCCGCTTCCTGCGCGTGCTCAAGAACTACAAGACCTTCGAGGACTACGACCTGGCTTTGTACGTCGACGGTTTTCTGGCCAACGAGGAGGCCAAGTTCCCGGAAGCCCTGGGCCGCTTCAACAAGATCCTCGAGTGGTTCCCCAAGAGCCGTTTCGCTCCCGACGCCCACATGGTTCGCGCGGAGTTCGAGTTCACGAAAGAGTTCCCGAACTACGAGACGGCCTACAAGGAGTACGAAGAGGTCCTCCGCTACAAGGACAGCGAGCTGTACGACATCGCGCTGTTCAAGAGCGCGTGGTGTCTGTGGCGCCTCGATCGAGCGGAGGAAGCGGCCAAGCGCTTTCTGGCCGTGTTCAAGGCCACGGCCGACGGCAGCGCCGCGAAGGATGGCAAGAAACGCTCCGAAATCGACGAGCTTCAGGCCGAGGCGCTCAAGAACCTGGTCGCCGTCTTCGTCGAGGACGAGAAGAACAGCGCCGAGGACATGTACAAGTTCTTGGTCAAGGCCGGAGGCGACAAGTTCGCCGGGCGCATCGTGCGCGCGCTGGCCGAGGCGCTCTACGACCAGGCGCACTACGAGCGTGGCATCGAGGCCTATCGACTGCTGTTGAAGCTCGAACCGATGGCGCCGGACGCGTACAAGTTCGGTCTGGCGGTGGCGCAGGGCCACTCGACGATGGAGAGCTGGAGCAAGCTCCAGGACGACTACAAGTGGCTGCTCAAGGAGTACGTCGCGCCCGCGCCCAAGAGCAAACAGAAGCCAGGCGCGTGGGTGAAGGCCCACGGGCCCAAGACGGTGCAAGCGGCGTCGGACGCGATCGAGAAGCAGCTCCGCGACGACGCGATCGGCCTGCACGCCAAGGCCCAGGCCGACAAGACCAGCAAGGGAGAGTTCGGCGGCGCAGTGGGGCTCTACGAGGTCTACCTGACGCGGTTTTCCCAGGGCAAGCAGGCCTACGACGTTCACTACAACCTGGCCGAGATCGCGTTCTACCGGCTGGAGGACGCCAACAAGGCCGCCGACCACTACCTGGCTGCGGTGCGGCTCGACCCGAAGGGGCCGCGCTCCCGCGATGCGCTCTACAACGCGCTCGCCGCGCTCGAGTTCGCTCGTTACAAGGAGTTCGAAGCCAAGAAGGCCGCGGGCAAGAAGCAGGAAGAGTCGCCGACCGACAAGAAGCTCACGGAGGCGATGGAGCTCTACATCAAGACCTACCCCAACGACCCGGACATCCCGGAGCTGCTCTTCCGGCAGGGTAAGCTCTATTACGACTACGAGGTCTACGACCCGGCCGTGCGGCAGTTCGGGCTCTTGGTCGAGAAGTATCCGCGTGGGAAGTACGCGGAGGGGGCTGGCGAGCTGATCCTCGACAGCTTCAACAAGAGCAAGGACTACGAGAACATCGAGACCTGGGCACGACGCCTGAAGTCGGCGCCCGCGTTCATCGCGCCCGACAAACAGAAGCGTTTGAACGGGCTGATCGTGGTCGCAGTGTTCAAACAAGGCGAACAGTTCGCCGAGGCTGGAAAACACGACAAGGCCGCGTCGGCGTACCTACGCGCCGCCAAGGAGTTTCCGACCGAACCCCGCGCCGCCCAGGCCGCGGTCAACGCCGAGGTCGAAGCCAAGAAGGGCGGCGATCTCGAGACCATGAAGGCCGCGGTCGCGATCCTGATCGCGGACCACCGACAGCGCGACGAAGCCGCACAGGGTGCGTGGCTCGCGGCCAACACCTTCCAGGAGATCGGGCTCTTCAGCGAGGCCGCGGACTACCACGACGTCATCGCCGAAAATTTTCCGAAGTCGGACCACCACAAGGACGCCGCGTTCAACTCGGTCCTCCTGCGCACGACGGTCGGCGACACGCAGCGAGCCATCGATAGCGGCAACCGCTTCCGGAAGACCTACCCGCGCGACGAGGCCGCAGAAGAGGTCACCTTCCTCATGGGCAAGGCCTACGAGAAGGCGGAGAAGTGGAAGGACGCGGCGGGGATCTACGACCGGTATACCCATGCTGCCAAGACCCCGAACGGACAGATCGAAGCCTACGTGCGGCTGGCGTCCGTGCGCGTGAAGCTGGGGGAAGAGAAGGCCGCGGGGAGCGCGCTCAGCCGCGCGATGGACACCTACAAGCAGCGGAAGAGCCAGCTCGACGACAATGGCAAGTACTTCGCGGCCAAGGCCAAGTACATGCAGGGCGAGCGTATCTTGGCGGAGTTCGAGGCCGTCAAGGTCGAGGGTGACGTCAAACAGCTCAAGGATCGGCTCAAGAAGAAGGGTGAGCTGCTGAAGAAGGCGGCCGAGACCTTCCTGGGGACCGCCGAGATGGCCGTCGCCGAGTGGACGACGGCGTCGCTGTATCAGATCGGATTCACCTACGAGACGTTCACCAAGGCGCTGCTGAACTCTCCGCCTCCGCCGAGCCTGAGCAAGGAAGAGCAGGAGATCTACAAACAACAGATCGACGAGTTCGTCGTTCCGATCGAGGAGCGCGCGCTCGAGGCCTACGAGAGCGGCTGGAAGAAGGCCCTGGAGCTCGGCATCTTCAACAGCTGGACGGCGAAGATGCGCGCCGCGCTGGGGCGCCTGAACTCGGAGCTCTATCCTCCGCTCAAGGAGATCGGGTTCGAGCTGCAGAGCAAGGGTCCGGCACCTTTGCCTCCGCTGATCGACGGGACCCGTCGCACCAAGGGCAATCGTAGCGAGCCTTACCTGATTCCGGCGCCCGAGCTTCCGGAAGCGAAGGACAAGGGCAAGGACGAAAAGAAGGACGACAAGAAGAGCAAGGACGACAAGAAGGAGTCCGCGGAGAAGGACGCCGACAAGAAGGCCGAGGACGCCAAGAGCGACGAGAAACCCACCCTCAAGGGCAAGGGCGTCAAGAAGGGGGGCAAGAAGTGAGTCCCGGGGCGCGACTTCGCGCGCGACTCAGCGCGGCCGCGGCGGTCGCCCTCTTGGCGCTGGCGTGTGGCGGTTCGACGGCTGCGAAGAGTGCACCTGTGTTGCCGCCGGCGAACCCTCAGGCGTTGGGCAAGATGGCGCAGGCCGTCCAGTCCCCGAACGAGCGCCAGAAGGCCATCAAGCTGCTCCGCGAGGCGGTGAAGATCGACCCTAACCTGTGGGAGGCGCGCTACGACCTGGGAGTGCTCCTCGCCCAAACGGGTGACCTGGCTGACGCCGAGGTCGAGCTGAGCAAGGCCTCCAGTCTGGCGCCCAACGCCGAGGACGTCGTCGTGGCGCTCGCTGAGGTTCGACGCCGGCTGGACGACCCGAAAGGCGCCGTTGCGGTCCTCGAGCCGTTCGTGAAGTCGTTTCCGAAGGCAGTCGCCGCGCGCATCGAGCTCGTGAGCGCATTGCGCGAGGCGGGTGAGGTCGAGGCCGCCATTCGACACGCTCGTGAGGTGTTGGTGCGCCGCTCGAACGACCCGAACGCTCTCGCAGAGCTCGCCATGAGCCACCTGGAGCGCGGTGAGGTCGACACCGCGGAGCTCCTGGTCAAAGAGGCCGAAAAGGCCGCCCCGAACAACGCCATCGTGGTGCGCACCGCGGGCCTGGTCTCGCTCAAGCGCGGGGACGACGCGATCGCCTTCCGACGTTTTGCCAAGGCCAGTGAGCTCGATCCGAAGGACACGACAGCACGGTTGAACACCGGGACCGTGCTGCTTCAAGCTGGCATCTACGACAAGGCCGTCGCCGAATTTCGCGGCGTCATTGCCGTCACTCCCGACGACGCAGCGGCTGGCGTTGGTCTCGCCGCTGCGCTCCGGGGTACGGGCTCGCGCGACAAACAGGGCCCCTACCTCGAGGCCGAGAAGATCTTGAAGGGTGTGCTCGAGCGCGAGCCAAAGAACATCGCGGCGCTCTTCAACCTGGGAGTGTTGTACGCGGACTTCTTGAAGCGAGCAGCCGACGCAAAGCCGCAGCTGACGAAATTCCTGTCCCTGGCTCCCAAGGCCCACCCGGCCCGCGCCGAAGCCGAGAAGATCCTCAGCGGCACCAAGTAGCGGCCAGCTCCCAGTTTTTTCCGCCCACTCCGCTGCGCCCCGCCCACTCACCCGAGAGCCGGCGGATGTCGGCGGAGGCAGGGAGTATGACCAGGGTGAAACTCGGGAAAAGTCCGGCGAAGTCATGGGCGCTGGCGGGGGTGGTTGTGCTTGGCGCCTGCGGCGCGGTCCTGTCCGCGTGCGCCAGCACGGACGACGACCTGGGCGCCGACCGGGCCGGGGGACCGAAGATCGATTTTTGCGCGACGGGTGGCGACGGCTTTGCGTGCGAGGGGGCACAAGCCGTCGACTGCGCCGACAAGACCCATCGCGTCGATTGCGCGGCCATCGGCAAGACCTGTCACGAGGGCGTGGGTTGTGTGACCTGCACACCGGGGGCGGGCAGCTGCGAGAACGGGCAGGCCAGCGTCTGCCGCCCGGATGGCGCGGGTTATCTGAGCTACCAGTGTGACGAGAAACAAGGCATGACCTGCACGCCCGGAGGCTGTGTCGGCGCTTGTTCGTGGGGAGCGCTGGGTTCGAGCTATCTGGGCTGCGACTATTACCCGACCGTCACCTTGAACAACGGGGTCTGGGACGGCTTCGAGTTTGCGGTCGTGGTGTCGAACGTCGGCAAGGTCGCCGCCAACGTGCTCATCACGCGCGGCACGGATGAAATCCGGTCCTTGGTACTGGAGCCGGGGAAGCTCGAGACCCTGCGGCTGCCGTGGGTGAAGGAGCTCAAGGGGCCCGACCCGAATTTCATGGGGCAGCCGCAACCTCCCGGCACGAGCAGCCTGGTCAAGGGCGGTGCCTATCGAGTCCGGAGTGATCAGCCCATTGCGGCCTATCAGTTCAACCCGCTCGACTACCAGCTCGAGCCGAGGCCCAGCGACTGCCCGAAGGGTCCGAGCGGGGACGGTTGTTATTCCTACTCGAACGACGCATCACTGCTCTTGCCGGCGCACGCGCTGCGCGAGCGCTACACCGTCTCGACCTGGCCAACGCTCGGCTGCAAACCCGCATTTTTCACCATCACCGCGACCGCAGACGACACCGAAGTTCAGCTGACGCCGCGGGGAGATCTCGCGCCGGGTGGTGGCTTCGATTCATCGGGTCAGGGTTACGCCAAGCTGAGCCGAGGGGATGTGCTGCAGATGATCGGCATGTCGACAGGCGGGCCATTCTGCTTCGATTCGGCCGGCTCTGACGTGACCGGCTCGGTGGTCGTTGCGTCCAAGCCGGTGCAGGTCATTGCCGGGAACGGCTGCGCGAACATCCCGGCTCCGGAGACCCAAGCCTGCGACCACGTGGAGGAGGTCATGTTCCCGGACGAGACGCTGGGGCACGAGTACGTCGTTGCGCCGCCGGCGACTCCGTCGGGTCCGAACCCCGACGCCCAGCAGACGCTGCGCATCGTGGCCATCGAGGAGGGAACGGACGTGCTCTTCGATCCTCCGAGTGTGCATCTGCCGGTGGTGCTCGGCCCGAGCAGCCCTCCGCTCGAGATCCGCTACCTGCGCGACAACGTGCGCATCAAGGCGGGCAAACCCATCATCGTTGCGCAGTTCATGCAAGGTACGGACAAGAACGGCGACGACGGTGTCGGGGGCGACCCCGCTCAATCGATGGCGATCCCGACCGGCCAGTACCGCAACGAGTACACGTTCCTCGCGCCGGAGAGTTACGCGTCGAGCTGGGTCGACGTCATCGCTCGAGTGGGCCAGACCGTGCGAGTCGATGAGCAGGTCGTGAGCAACTTCACCGCCATCGGCGAGAGCGGCTGGGGCATTGCTCACGTGAAGCTCGGCCCAGGCAGCGTGCACCAGGCCTCAGGCGCGAAGACCTTTGGCATCACCGTCTACGGCTACGGCGACTGGACGAGCTACATGTACCCGGGCGGACTGAACCTGGGGACGATCAACCCGACCGTGAAGTGAGAGCGGACGCGGGCGCTCGAGGGCGCCCGCCGCTCACTTGATCTCGGCTAGCTGGTAGGCGCCGTAGTCGAAGGCGTAGAGCGTCTTGTTGGTCGCGTCGAAGCCGAGCCCGTACGAGCTGGTGCTGGTGCCGTAGCTCGCGAGGATGTCGGCGTACGGTGTGGTGCCCGCCGGGCTGCACACGAAGTAGACCTCGCTGCGGTAGCCCTTGTAGTAGAGGAAGTCCGCGGTGCCGTCGTTGTTCGTGTCCTGCGCGTGTACGGCGTTCGAGTAGCTCGATGTGTTGAGGTCGAAGGCGTTGGTGATCAGTGTCACGGCTTTTGTCGTACGGTCGATGCGGATCAGGCGCTTGTTGGTGCCGCAGGCCGTGTAGAAGAACTTGTCGTCGACGGCCAGGCCGCTGCAGTAGTTCTCACCCGTGAACGTCGCTTCCTGGGTCGCGTTGTTCGGAAAGGTCGAGGGCGCGGCGTTGGCCGACCAGACCTCGGTGGCCGTACCGGTCGTGGACTCGGTCGTGATCATGTAGATCTTGCCCTTGTAGACCACACCCGAGCGGAGGTAGTCGCCGGGGACCTGCGGGAACGTCACGTAGTCCTGGCCGCTCCAGGTGGTGCCGGGGATGAGCTTCCAGACGTAACCCGCGGTGCCCGTCAGCGTGTAGCGGATCGAGAACGGATCGGGGCCGTTCATGAAGAACCCGTAACCGAGCCACGACGACGTCACACCCGCCGCGGTTTGCTGGATCCACGAGCCCTTGGTCACCCGCCAGAGCGTGCTGGTGTTGCCAAGGTAGACGTAGCCCGTGGGGCTAGTGTCGGTGGCGACGTAGTACCAGAGGCCACTCGGCGCGCTCACCTTGGTCACAGCCGCGCCCACCATGCCGTTTTGTCCGATGCTGCACGGCGGAGTGACCACCGTGAACTGCCAGCTCGGTTTGGTGATGGGCTTGCTGCACTTGGCGTCGGTAAATCCGGACAGATCGACCGTCACCACTTCACCCGCGGGCATCGCGATGCCCGGGTTGATGTTCAGCGTCTTGTTGCCATTGGTCCACGTGATCGCCGTGTTGGGGTAGGTGAAGCTGAGGTTCGTGCCCTTGTTGCCCGTGACCTTCACCGTCCAGCCGGTCGTGACCAGTGGCACGTCGAAGTCGACGGTCAGGGTCGGCTTCAGTGTGCTGGTCGTGGAGTTGTGCGCTGGGGTCTGGGTCACCGCGCTCGCGCTGAACGTGCTGCAGTTGACCTCGGCGAGCGTCACCACGAGCGGGTTGTTCAGGGGCGCGGTGCCGGAGTTCACGTGGGCGACGTAGAAGAAGTAGGTGGTCCCACTGGTCACGTTCACGCTACCGCTCATGGCGGTGAGCGAGTAGTCCGCGACACAAGCCAGGGGTGCCGAGACACTGCCGCAGGTGCCGCTGCCGACCACCGCCACCCAGCGCGTGCTGATCGGCTTCTCGAAGGTGAACTCCAGGCTGCCTGTGAAGCCGGCCTGGTACGCCAGCACCAAGTCGGGCGCGAGCACGCTGTAACCCGACGCACAGCTCGGGGTGCTGACCAGGTAATCGTTCTTGGTGGCGGTCCAGTTCAACGTGTTCTTGCCAGCTTTGATCGGGATGACGGTGCCGCAATCTTCCCCCGTGGCAGCTCCGGTCACACACGAGTAGTTGCTGCCGCTCTGTTCACACTTCTGCCCCAGTGGGCAGGTTGTCGTGGCCTGCCAGTCCTGGCAGCCATTGATCCCGACCTTGCACTCCTGGATGACGTTGGCGTTGCACTGTTTCGCGTTCAGCGTGGGGCACGGGTTGGTGCAGACACCCTCGCATTTGGCCTTGCCGGCCCCCGCGAGCTTGCAGAACTGGCTCTTCAGCGAGCAGTCTTCGGTCTGCTGCCAGTCCAAACAGCCGTTCGCGTCCGAGCCGCAGGTCGACAACACGTTGCCGACGCAGTTCTGGGTTCCCACTGCGCTGCACTTGTTGTTGCAGGCGAGGGTGCACTGGGCCACGCCGCCCGGTGTGGTACAGGCCTGGCCCGCCGCAGCACAGTCCGACGTGGTCAGCAACATCAAGCAGCCGTCCGCACCTTGGGTGCAGGTGCGCAGCACGTTTCCGCTGCACTGGGTGTCACCCGCCTTGGTGCATTGGTTGACACAGGCGGCGCCGCACTGGGCCGTCCCGCTGGTGGCATCACAGCTCTGGCTCTTGGCCGCGCAGTCCTCACCCGGAGTCCACTGATTGCAAGTGGTCGTGGCGTTGGTCTCGCACTTCTCGATCACGCCGGCGTTGCA
The DNA here is from genome assembly GCA_016706225.1 of Myxococcales bacterium. Taxonomy (NCBI): domain Bacteria; kingdom Pseudomonadati; phylum Myxococcota; class Myxococcia; order Myxococcales; species Myxococcales bacterium. The sequence continues at coordinate 1,081,134 of JADJKB010000021.1, read as the reverse complement.
CTGGGTTGCGCCCAGGGTCGGGCAGGCGCTGACACAACTGGCGGCGCAAGCTGCCTTCCCGCCGGTGGCGTCGCAAAGCTGGCCGTTCGATGCGCAGTCGGCGCTCTGTACCCAGCCACGACACCCGGTGGCGCCTTGGCTGCAGGTCTGGAGGATGCTGCCCTGGCACTGTGTGTCGCCTACATTGACGCAACTGTCATTACAGCAGGTCGCTGGGTCGAGCTGGCAGGTCGTGGCGTTGCAACCCAGGTTTCCGCCCTTGAAGCCGAGCGTCTGACAGGTCAGGCCACCGAAATCCTTGCCGTCGCAAGCCTCCGTCCCGTCCTTGGTGTTGTTGCCACAGCCGCCGTTTCCGCTGCCGCTCCCGCTCGAAGCGCAGGCGATCAGGACGTACGCACCCAGCGCGGCGAAACACGCCGCCAAGACTCGTTTCACTCTAAGCCTCCTCTACCGACTTCAGGCGAGCGTAGCTCAGGCCACCTGCTTTCGCAGCGTCCGCCGCGAAGTTTCAATGGTTTCGGGCGGGTCAGCTTTCGCCCCCGCGCCCGGCTCCCGCGGAAACACGGGTCTTCCTGCGTCACTCGGCGCGCCGCGGGCGGCGCGGAGCCGCGGCGGGTCTGCCCTTTTCACTCGGCCGCCGCTCGAAGAGCAGTAGATAGTTGAAACCGCGCAGGAAGAAGCCGGCTTCGTCGGCGGCCTTCCGGTAGTTGCCGAGCCCCAGTGTGCGGTTGTGGCGCACGACCGCGACGATGTCATGCGGGATGAAGTCCTTCTGGGCCAGCTCGAAGAGCTCGAAGCCGAGGGGCCAGAAGCCCCGACCCTTCTTGAACACGTCGCACACGTAGATCGCGAGCATGCGCTTTTCCCGCAGCACGCGCGCGCACTCGTCGAGCACGAGTCGCATGGCGCGCTGGTAGCGTCCGTCGGCTTTGAGCTTGCCGATGCAACGTTCATCGTCCGAGTAGTCGAGATTGTCCGCGTACGGCGGATCCATGAAGACCAGGTCCACGCTGCGATCTTTGAGCGGCATGCTGCGAGCGTCGGCGAGGCGAATGTCCGGCCGAGTGGGTGCCAGATCGAAGCCAGTGCCGACACGCCCGAGATCTTTGCAGACATCGAGGGTCGTCCCGCTCCCGCAGAAGGGATCGAGCACGAGCTCGCCGGGTGCGGTGAAGCGGTGCACCACGTTCCAGACCACGTAGCTCGGCGTCGCGCCCTTGAAGGCCTGGCTGCCTTGTTGTTCGCTACCGTAGTGCTGCGATGGGTAATCCCACAGGGTCGTCACCTGCGGACGCAGCGGCGGTTTGTCGGGGCGTTGACGGGCGGGCGAGCGCGGGCGCGAAGGGCGCATGCGCGGTAGCTTACGTCGGCTCTCGCTCGACCTCAGCCATTCTGCGCATGCGGGTGCGATTGGCCCACCAGGCGATGACCCGCCCGATGACGAACATTGCCGTCACGCTGCCGGCGGAGAGGGCACATCCCGCGCAAGTTGCCACGAGAAAAGCCTAGCGCGCCGGCTGGACACGTCGAGGGGTGTTCAGGCCTCGGTCGATGTCTCGGCCTCGTGGGCCGACCGTGCGGCCTTGGGGTCCACAGACTGTTTGAGGACCAGTCGCCCGACACCGAGTCCCAGCACGGCTGCGAGGCCCGAGGCTACCAGCACTGCGAGCTTCGCGGTCTCGAGCAGCTTGCCCGGTGGGAAAGCGAGGTCGGCCACGAACAACGACATCGTGAAGCCGATGCCCCCGACGAGTCCCACGACCAATACCCCGCTCCACTGCACGCCGCGCGGGCGGAGTGCAAACCCCGCGCGATTGGCGAGCCACGCCATGCCGGCAATCCCCAGGGGTTTGCCCAGCACCAGTCCGAGCGTGACGCCGGAGAAGAGCAGCGCACCGTCGCCGTCGATGGCGACTCCGGCCAGGGGTACCCCGGCGTTGGCCAAGGCAAAAAGCGGCATGATCCAGTACGCGACGACTCCGTGCAGTTGCCCCTCGAGGTTCTCCACCGGCGAACGCCTTTCGCCCGGGAGCGCGCGCACGGGTGTCATCAGACCGACGAGGACGCCAGCCAGCGTCGGGTGAACGCCGCTCTTGTAGATGCCGGCCCAGACGACGATTGCCGGTAGCGCGTAAGCGACGGTGGAGCGCACGCGGAAGCCTTGCAAGATCACGATACCGAGGATGCCGCCGGCCGCGATGGCGAACCCGGTCAGCTGCACGCCAGTGGAATAGAAGATGGCGATCACCAGGATGGCGCCGACGTCGTCGATGACCGCAAGCGCCAGGAGGAGCACTCGCAGCGCCGGTGGCACCCTGCGGCCCAAGAGCGCGAGCACGCCGACCGCAAAGGCGATGTCGGTGGCCATTGGGACTCCCCACCCGCTGGAGCTCGGCAGGCCTCGATTGAGCAGCGCGAAGATCAAGGCTGGCGCCAGCATGCCACCGACCGCTGCGGCGAGGGGGAACGCGGCGCGGCGGAGCTCGCTGAGCTCGCCCTTGTGCATCTCGCGTCGGATCTCCAAACCAACGACGAAGAAGAACACCGCCATCAGCCCGTCGTTGATCCAGAAGTGCACGTCTCGCTGGAAGCTCCACCTGCCGAGCGTGGCGCCGATGGGGATGTGCCAGAGTGCTTCGTAGCTGCTGCTCCACGGTGAATTGGCCCACCCGAGAGCCAGCAGTGCGGCGCACAGCAGAATGATCCCGCTCGCCGCCTCGATTGCCAGAAAGCTCTCGACGGGGCGCAGCAAGCGCCGCGCGATTCGGCGTGCAGGGCGCCAGCCGTCTCGACGACTGGGCTCCGGATCCTCGGTCAACTTGGCTTCGGCGGATGGATCGGGGCGCATGGTTCGTTTGCGACCGCTGGCGGCCCGACCAGCGCGCTCCTGCGGCAAGACAGCTGCCGCACCCAAGAATCAAGGCCGAAACTCTTGGGCCGGGATGGCGCGAGGTCAACCCACGCGACCACCAAAAGACGAAGCCCCGAGCCACAATTGCGGCCGGGGCATCGGATCACGTTGCGCGCGCTGTCAGGTGCAGAACCACTTGTTCGTCACACAGGTGCACTGCAGGCCGCCCCAGGTGCAGACCTGACCCGCAGCGAGGGTGCAGTTGCTCCCCGATTGCGGCGGGGCGCCTGGACATGCGCTGCCACCAGTGCACGACCAGTTGCCGTTGTTGCACGTACACTGGCCCGCCCCGTACATGCAACGGATGCCACTCAGCTTGCCGCAGCTGCCGGTCGGCTGCGTTGCCGGGCAGGTTCCGCAGTCCCAGTCGCCGTTGTAACACATGCATTGGTCGGTGCCGTAGAAGCACTGCGCCGTGTCGGTGCCGAAGCTGTTGCAGTTGGCGGCGACGGTCGGTTTATTTGTTGGACACGGATCACAGTCCCACGTTCCGCCGAAGCAGGTGCACTGTTGGTTGTTGAACGTGCAGTTCTGGAGCGGAGTCGTGCACTGAGAATTGCTCTGCGGCTGAGTCCCTGGACAGGTCGGGCCGCCGCCGCCCGTGCCTCCGGTTCCCCCCGTTGCGCCACCGGTGCCGCCGGTGCCGCCGGTCGTTCCGCCCGCGCCGCCGGTGCCCGCCGCGCCGCCGGTTGCTCCGCCTGCGCCCGCCGCGCCGCCACCCGCGCCCGCCGTACCGCCGCCTGCGCCCGCGGTGCCGCCGCCTGCGCCCGCCGTGCCACCGCCTGCGCCGGCCGTGCCGCCGCCCGCGCCAGCTGTGCCGCCACCCGCGCCGGCTGTGCCGCCGCCGGATCCGCCGCCTCCGCTGGAAGTACCGCCGCCCGAGGTGCCGCCGGTGTTCTTCCCGCCGGTGCCGCCGGTTGCCTTGGTGTCGCCTTCGCTATCACCGCCGCAAGCGGTTGCCACGAGCAGCGCCGAAACCACACTCGCCCATCCCAAACTCGTAAGCTTAGACATTCTCGCCTCCTACCCAGACCCGAGATGAAGGTAGCTCAGATTGGGAACCCGGTGCAATCTGCTGCGAGGCGACCAAGAGGAGCGCGAGGGACGCGCCGAGCTCACTTCTCAAGCGCAGAACCATTTACTGGACACGCACGCGCACTGGAAGCCGCCCCAGGTACAGACCTGCCCCGCCTGCACGCTGCAGTTGCCACCCGACTGCGGCGGATTGCCCGGACAGCCGTTGGCGTTGCCACACTGCCACTGACCGTTGTTACACGTGCATTCGTTGGCACCGTACTGACAGCGGATGCCAAACAGCTGACAGCTCCCGGTCGGCTGGGTCGCGGGGCAGGTGCCGCAGTCCCAGTCGAAGCCGTAACACATGCACTGCTCGCTGCCGTAGACGCACTGTGCGCCCGTCGACTGGCACTGCGCGTTGTTGTTCGGCTTTGCGGTGGGGCAGGGATCGCAGTCCCAGTGACCGCCGTAGCAGGTGCACTGCTGATTGCCGTAGGTGCAGTTCTGGAGTGAGTTCTGGCAGTTGCCGTTGTCCTGCGCCGTTGCCGGACAGGTGATCCCGCCGCCGCCCGTGCCTCCGGTGCTGGCGCCCCCGGTGTTCGCGCCTCCGGTGTTTGCGCCTCCGGTGTTCGCGCCTCCGGTGTTCGCGCCTCCGGTGCTCGCGCCACCAGCTCCGGCCATGCTGCCACCAGCTCCGGCCATGCTGCCTCCGGCTCCGGCCACACTGCCTCCAGCCCCGGCCATGCTGCCTCCGGCTCCGGCCACACTGCCTCCGGCTCCGGCCACGCCGCCTCCGGTGCCGCCACTGGTCGAGCCACCGCTCGAGGTGCCACCGCCGCTGGTGCCGCCAGTGTTGCTACCGCCGGTTCCCCCGGTGGACTTCTTGGCGTCGTCCTCGCTGTTGCCGCCACACGCTGGCGCGACGAGCGCAGCCATCACCAACACCAAACCACCGACACTCGAAAGCTTTGCCATCACGCCTCCCAATCCAAGAGATCGAAGCATAGCTCAGGCTCGAACTGCCCGGCACTTTCTGGGTGCGCGCGGCAACACGATGGCTCCCGCTACCTCCCGTCCTCTCTCGAGGCTGCCCTGCTCACGGGACGCCCCATATGCTCGGAATGAGCGGGAATTACCCGGTCGATTTGACTCGGTCGTGTGCCTTCTGCCATGCCTTCCGGGCTCTTGGGCGCCGGGTTCGGCGTTCACAATCCAGGTGCCCTGACTCTCCCATGTTTGGTCCCAACTCGAGACTCCCCGCAGCCATCGCGCTCACGGCCTCCGGCCTTGGGCTGACGTTCGCTGCGAACTCCACGCTCGACTATTCGTCGCACCTCGATCGGCGACTTCACGATCTGCATTGCAGCTTCATCCCTGGCGCTGCGCCGACGGATGCCGCCGAAGCCTGCCGGACCGCGATGTACAGCCCCTACGCCGCGTTCTTCCGCGACAAGTACTGGGGAGGGATCCCGATCTCCCTGTTTGCTCTCGGCTCGTTCACCTTCTTCGCCGGGTTCGCGCTCTACCTGCTGCTCGCGGGAGCCAAGGCACCACGGCGCGCCGTGGGTTTTTTTGCCGCGGTCGGGGTCACTCCACTCCTGGTGTCCATCGGGATGGCAATCATCAGTGCGACCCAGCTGGGCTCGTTTTGCAAGACCTGCGTCGGCATCTACATCTCTTCGTTTCTGCTCGCGCTCGGCGCGCTGCTCGGACTGCTAGGGAATCGGAGGCAAGCGTCGGCGGCCTACGCTGAGTCCGTCGAGCGGCCGCAGGGCAGTTGGTTGGTGCCTCTGGCTTTTCTACCTGCACTCGGCGCGGTCACTCTGGTGCCGGCGGCGGTCTACGCCAGCGCAATGCCGGATCACCGGCCGTACCTCGACAAGTGCGGCACGCTCAAGAAGGACCCCGGCGCGGCGGACGGTCTCTTGCGGATGACCGGCAGTCGCATGGTCTTGCCGGCGCTGTTCTTCGAGGACCCGCTGTGCCCGACCTGCCGTGCGTTTCACCAGCGCCTGGCCATCGAGGGTGTGCTCGATCGCCTGGACGTGCAGCTCGCGCTCATGCCCCTCGACAGCGAGTGTAACTGGATGCTGTCGAGCGCGATGCACCCCGGCGCTTGCATCGTGAGCAAGGCCGTCATCTGCGGCAAGGACCGAGCGCGGCAGGTGCTCGAGTGGTCGTACGACGAACAAGATACGCTGACCCGGGCCGGCAAAGCCGGTGCTCCCACGCTGCGCGCTCTGATCGAAAAACGCTGGGGCGCCGAGATGCTGAAGTGTGTCGACTCGAAGGAGACGAAACAGATTCTGAATAACCACTTGCAGTTCGCCACGGATAACGCCGTGGCCGTCTCGACGCCCCAGGTCTTCGTCAGGAAGCAGCGCATCTGCGACGAAGACACGGACATGGGCCTGCGCTACACGTTGCGGCAGCTGGCCCCGGAGCTCTCCCCATGAGCACCCAGGCGAGGTTCGTGGCTCCGCTGGTCGGTGCACTCCTGACGCTCGGGGCGCTCGGGGCCCTGTCGCTCTCGGTTCGGGCTGCGGTGCGCGGAGCGGGTGAGCGGCTGGCGACCCCCGATGCGGAGAAACCCAAAGCTGCCATCGCTGATCACGCCGAGGTGGCCTATTGCACGCCGAAGTTCAAGCAGGTGCTCGAGCGGGTCCTGCATTCGTGCGGTCTAGCCGGCGCCGACGACCGGCGTGGGTGCAAACCGGCAGACGTGAAGACGTTTGCATCGATCGACGACGACGACTTCAACGAGCTCTTCACGCCGCTGAAGGACCGCGGCGGGGTCGTCTTGTTCGACACCGCCAAGGACGAGCTGGACGACGAGGCCAAGAAGTTGTTGGGCGACCGCTGGGCAGACCGCAAGGGGGCCCGCTACTTCTTCGTGGTCGCGCGCGCGTCCAAGACGGGCTCGGCCGACAAGAATCGAGCGCTCTCCCACCGTCGCGCGAACTCGATCATGTACTTCCTGAAGGAAGTCTCCAAAGATCCGGAAATCGAGAAGAAGGTGGGACTCTTGTGGCTGGGAAACGAATTCGCTCAGTTGTCGAAGGAGTACTGCACGTGGCCGAACTCCCGCGCCGGGAAGAAATGCGACCAAGAGTCCATCAACCGCTCCGCTTTCGTCTCGTGGGTCGACTGCCGGTTGTAACGCTGTTTGCGCTACTTTCCGTCGCTTGCAACGACGACAAAAAGCGCGAGCCGGGAGCGACCGGACAGCGGAGCCAGGTCGTGAGCGCCACCGTCGCTGCGCCCGCGAGCACCCCGACTTCACGCGCCTCCGCGGTCACGCCGCCGAGGCCGCGGAAACCGCCTCGCAAGCTGTGCACGGGAGAGCTGGACAAACCCGGCAGAGGGTTCCCCGACAAGCCCATCTCTCGCGCCAACGCACCAGGTGCCGGGCAGCTGCCGGGCAAGCCGCGGGTCGGCGCGGGGGCCTGGACCTGGGTGAACTTCTGGGCTGCCTGGTGTGTGCCCTGCAAAGAGGAGATGCCGCGCCTGATCGACTTCGAGAAGAAGCTGCGAGCGGCGGGCAAGAAGCTGGACCTGACCTTCGTTTCGCTCGACGACGACCAGCGACAGCTGGACGACTCTCTGGGCGCAGCGCCGGCGAATGGTGTGCGCGCTAGTTACTGGTTGAGAGAGGGCAAAGAGCGGCAAGAGTGGCTCTCTCTAGCCGGTATCGAGGAAGATCCTGAATTGCCGACGCACTTGCTGGTTGATCCCGAGGGCAAGGTTCGCTGTCGGGTCAAGGGCGCCGTCGAGGACTCCGACTTCGCGTCGCTCTCCGAGATTGTCGGGGGCTGAGCCGGCCCAGACGGCGCTCGACTGCTCCGGCGCGATCTGGGAGAACCCCTTCACCCCATGGCCAACCTGCCCGAGATCGAGCTGCCTCGTTTTCTCGAAGCCGCCCTCGCGTCGGGGCACCCGTGGGTCTACCGCGATCACGTGCCGCGGGGTTTCAGCGCCGAGCCCGGCAGCGTGGTGCGAGTCCGCGCCGGTGCTTGCACCGCGTTTGCGGTCTGGGATGCGTCGTCGCAGATCGCACTCCGGATCTACTCGACCCGGGAACCGCCGAGCGCGACCTGGGTGGCCGCGCGAGTGCGCGAGGCCTGGGAGCTCCGGGCCCCGCTCAGGAGCCAGCGCACGACGGCGTACCGGTGGATCTTCGGGGAAGGGGACGGGCTGCCCGGAATCACCGTCGACCTCTACGGTCGTTTCGCGATGATGGTGGTCTACGCCGATGGCCTTGGGCAGATCGCCAGCTGGGTGGCCGACGCGCTGCGAGAGACGACCGAGCTCTCCGGCGTCGTGCGCCGGGGGCGCGAAGGCGAGGAGCGGATCGAGCTGGTCTGGGGACGGCTGCCGCCGACGGAGCTGCTGATCGAGGAACACGGCGTGCGGATGCGGGCGGACCTCGCGGTTGGGCAGAAGACGGGGCTGTTCCTCGATCATCGTGAGAACCGCCGATTCGTCGGCGAGGTCGCCGCGGGCCAGCGGGTGCTCAACCTGTTCGCCTACACGGGAGCTTTTTCGCTGCACGCTGCCCTCGGCGGAGCAACTCATGTCACCAGCGTGGACGTCGCGGAGCAGGCGATGGTCGCGGCGCAGGAGAATTTCCGTCTCAATGGCCTCGCCGCCGACGCCCACGATTTCGTCGTGAAAGACGTGTTCGAGTTCCTGGACCAGGCGCGGCGACGAGCATTGACCTGGGATCTCGTGATCTCGGATCCGCCGAGCTTCGCCCGCCAGAAACAACAGCAGAAACAAGCCCTGCGCGCCTACGTGAAGCTCAACTCGATGGGGCTACGGGTCACGGCGCCGGGCGGGCTCTATGCCGCGGCGAGCTGCACCTCGCAGGTGGGGCCGGAGGCGTTCCGTCAGACCCTGGCGGACGCGGCCGCCCGGGCCCGACGCCGGTTCCAGATCATTCACGATGCGGGGCAGCCCGCTGACCACCCGGTCTTTGCGCAGCACCTCGAAGGGCGTTATCTGAAGTTCGTGGTGGGGCGGGTGCTCGACCTCGTCTGAAGGACGCCGGGACCCACGGCCGCGCGCTGCGGCCAGCGGCGACCGGAGCGTAACCCTGGCTGCGTCACGTGTGACGCTCCGACGTCCGCCCGCGCATGCGTGTCCGCGCGATGGCGCAAGAAAACCCCGGTGCCCCGTGCTTCCTTGCCTTCGGCCGGCACCTCGGACGCGCCGGCACGAAATCTGCTGAGGTGTGCGACATGACCCATCGGTTGGTTCGTATGTCATCCAGGTGCTTGTTCCTGAGCGGCCTTTTCGGCCTCACGCTCTCCGCTCTTGGCTGTTCGTCGGACGACTCGAACGATTTCGCGGAGCGCTTCTGCGCCGTGTTCAAGCCGTGCTGTGTGAAGGCCGGAATGGAGGGCGACCAGAGTTTCTGCCGAGCGCTCTACGGGAGCGCACGCCCTACCAGTAGTGCTCTGGCAGATCAGTGTCTGAAGGAGTACGAGGCGCTGGCCAAAGAGCCCAGCTTCTGCGACTTCAAGACCAAGTCGCCGGAGTCCTGCGACAAGGCGTTTCCCAAGAGCTCGTCGGGTGGATCCAAGAAACCGGGGGCCAGCTGCACGAGCTCCGGTGAGTGCGCTGGCGATGCGACCTGCGATCAGGACTTCAGCTCCGACACCGGGCTTTGCGCAACCTTCGTCTTGGCCGCGGAGGGCGCGGCCTGCATCGGCGAAAAACATGGGAGCGCCAGGAGCTGGTCGGGCAACGCCGTCGACAATCAGATCTTGCTCTGTGACTACGATGCTGGACTTCACTGCAGCGGTCAGGTCTGCAAGAAGCGAGCGGCGGTCGGTCAGGCTTGTTCGTTCTCCCAGGACTGCGTCGATGCGGCCTACTGCTCGAACGACCTCTGCGCACCGAGGCTGACGGCCGGCAGCACCTGCACCGGAACCACGAACGACGAGTGTGATTCGACGACCTACTGCGTCGAGAGCACGAAGACCTGTGAGCCTCGGCGCGCTGACGACGAGAGCTGCACGAGCGATGCCGAGTGCCTCAGTGACAACTGCGACTCGGGGGTGTGCAAATACAATCCCGGGCTCGGGGGCTTGGCGCTTGCGTTCGTCTGCGGTTGACGCGCGGGCTCGTTCTGGTGAAGGAGGACACCGGCGGAGACGTCGTTGGACGTTCACCGCCGGTGCACGGCATTCATGAAACTTGGGTTTTGCGCGGAGCTTCAGCCTCCGAGCGTGACACCTCCTGGGTGGACGGCTCCGGGATCACGGGTCGCGCGACGCTTCGTCTGGCTTGCCTTGGGCAGGGCTTGCATCTTCTTCTCTTGGCTTGGAGTTTTTAGGGGACGAGGCGTCGGAACAGCTTCGCGTGATCCGGAGGCGTGAGAGTGACGGGCCTTTCGGGGGATCATTTGATCTGGGCGAGCACCTCCGTTCGGCTGCCGTCGGCGCGATCGATGGTTGCGATGACGACTGATTTGCCGGCGAGCATCTTCACGCTGGCCCGGATCTGGGCTTCGGAGGTGCTGGCCCGCGGTCCGCGCTGGCGCTTCCGGATGTCGAACCCGAGCGGTGCCAGCGCGCCGGCTCCGTCGCGCCGGACACCGATCTGATACTCGACGTCGCCCACCCGAGTCTCGAGCTGGGACGAACCGTCGCCGCCAAGGCTCAGCGAGAACCGTTCGATCTCGGTGGCCGCGCCGGCCCGGAGCTCGCGGAACTCCAGCGCGACCAGGTTCGGTTGCGCGGTGCTCGGCTGTGCGGTGCTCGCTCGAGGGCGCGTCGCCCGCGGTGGCGTCGGTGCAGCGGGCGCGCTGTGCGGCGCACGTGCGGGGCGCGCACCACGGGCGACCGGCAGCATTGCCCGCGGCGAAAACCGAGCCGGCCACGTCGTGAGACCGGCGGAACGCTGCGCGTCGGGGCGCGTAGCGTGAGCGCGCTGGCTCGCTGGTTCTGCGCGTGCTTCGGTCGCAGACAGTAGAAGGACTGTGCAGGCGAGCGGCGCAACGAACAACGACGCGATGTGGACGGAACGAAATCTCATTCAGGGCTCCTTGGCTTGATGTTCCTGAGTAGAGCAACGCGCGTGCCACTCACGTCGGGCGTGGAGAAACGCCGAAATCCGACGAAACAGTCGCGCGCGCCGCGGCGCTCCCAACCGTTTCTTGCCATGCTGTCCGCGCGTCTTCGCGCCGCGTGACGAGCTGACAATCAGCCTGCGGAGAGGGCCATCGTGTCGTGCACGGCCAGTCGAGCGTCGGCGCCGGAGCTCAGAACACGTAACGAAGCGCGAGTCCGCCGGTCCACGCCAGGGCCTGTGCACCACCGCGGTCGCGCCCCAGCACATCCTGGTAGTTCTTCACGCCGCCGTGGAGGGTGAGCGCAGTGTGAGGGTTCACCTGATACCACTCGAGCCCGAGCTGCCCACCCCAGTACAGCCCGAGCTGATCGGCCCTGCGGTAGCCGTAGTAGAAGAGCACGTCTTCGGTGATCTTCGCCCCGCCGGCGCTGCCCTGCACGTAGATGCCAAAGCGGTCCGCTGGTTTGACGGTCAAGCGCAGCCCACCGCCAAAACCGAAGAGTGCGTAGGTGCGTGGCTCGGGTGGCGGATTTGCGTACGAGGTGTTGGAGAAGACCAGATCGCCCTCCCCGAACAGCATCAGCCAACCAAACGGCTCGAAGCCAAAGTGCAGGTGGAACCACGGAGACGTCGGGGAGACGTTCTTGAGCGGGCCGAGGTGTCCCATGGCCCCGACGCTGGACTCGACGACGAACCCGTGTCCGCGTGGCGGGGGCGGTGGCGCCTCTTCCTGATCATCAGCCTCACCGAGGTCGCGGTTATCCGGCTTGTCTTCGGTCGTGAGCCACTTGTCGATCTCGGCCTCGGTCATTTGCCGGCGCTCCGGCTCGTCCGCAGCGCGGACCGGCGCGACCCACGAGAGCAGCGCCGCAAGCGCGGACAACGACACCAAGAGCTCCAAACGACCTGACCGCATCGAAAGCCGGGGCCACGTTACCGCGCCCGGTGCCGGCCGTCACCGGAGTTTTCCCCTCGAAATGAGCGAAGCCCCGCGCCTCTCGGTGCGGGGCTTCGTTCGGGCTGGCTTCGAGCGGACTCGGCGCCTGCCACTCACTCTCGCCGAATCAGGCCTTCGGACGGAAGTGGATACCGCAGCGGTAGTAGGTGCCCATGATGGTCGAGTCCTGGCTCGAAGCGTTGAGCTTGAGCAGGAGCTTGGCCTGGCCGGTCGGCGTCGGGATCTTGTCGATCAGCGCGTCCTTGTCCGCGGTCTCGACGGCAGAGCCGCCGGTGATCGCGGAGCCATCACCCTTCTGCAGCGTCATGGTGAAACCACGCAGGCCCGAGCCGGAGCGCTCGGCGCCGCAAGCGATGGACACGGTGTCGGAGCCGGTGGCCGGCACGTTCATGCTGAACCAGTCGACGTCGGCCCCGTTGTTCTTGAGGTCGCCCTCGACGAAGTAGCTGCCGGCCGTTCCGGTGGCCATGGTCAGCGCCTCGGCAGTGCCCATGGTGTCGTTCTCGCTCGCCGTTTCCTTCTCGACGGGGTTGCCGGCGCCTGCGCCGGCGAGGTCGAAGTAGAAGTCGTTGCCACCGGTCTGGGTTGCCGCGCGCTTGTAGAACGCGACGTACTCCGTCCCGCCGATCAGCGGCACGTCGAGGCTCTGGCCTAGGCCGGACTTGGTGTCCTTCTTGGAGAAGTCGACCTTGGCGAGGATCACGCTCGGCGCGGCCTTCGTGGTGATCCAGATCTCGCCGGGAGAGGTCGTCGAGCCGTTGCCGTCCACGCCGCCCTCCTGGGTGTAGAGGCTGCCGTTCAGGCGGCTGCCGCTGGCCACCGTGATGTCCGTGGCCATCGTGAAGCTGTAGGTGTCGACGTCGGTCGCGCTCGAGAAGGTGCCCATCATGGTCGTCAGGTAGTAGCTGCCGGCCTGATTCGGGTTCTTCTTGAAGGTCAGCGGCGTCGCGGCTGCCTCGGTCTCGTTCGGCTCGACCTCCTTCACTTCACCGGCGTCGGTGAAGAGGATCTCGCTGATGTAGAGGCTGTAGTTCTTTTTGGTGATCTTCGCGACCGGGGCGCAGTTGGCAGCGCCACCCTTCTCCCAGGCCGTGCACTCGAGCACGCGGATGTAGTAGGTGCCGTCCGCCGGGAGCACTGTGAGAATGTACGGATCGTTGCTGCTTCGCGGGTTCGGATCGTCCTGCTCGGCGAGCTTCTTACCCGTCGAGTCGTACATCGTGATCACGAGGTCGACGTAGGTCGGGTCGAACTTGTCGGTGCCCGTCTTCGCTGACGTGATGATGTTGAGGGCCTGGCCCTTCTTGCCGTCGAACTTGTACCAGTCCTGATCGGTCGCGACCGGGTCCAGCGCGCCCGCGACTGCGTCCTTGGCCGGATCGGTTCCGATCTTGGTCTGCGTCGCGGTCTCCTTGGTGTCGTTGCCGTCCGGCTTCGCGCCGCCGGTGCCGCCGGTGCCACCACCGCCCGTGCCTCCGCCGCCCGTGCCTCCGCCGCCGACGCCGCCGACGCCGCCCGAACCGCCCACGAGGGAGCCGCCCGCGCCGCCCGCGCCGCCTGCGCCGCCCGTCGAGCCGCCGGAGCCGCCGCTTCCGTTGCTGTCGCTACCGCCGCACGCGGTCACGGTCATGAGCCAGCCAGCGCTGGCGATCAGAAGTGCAAGAGAGGTCTTGGTCGATGAAGTCATGTTCGTATCCCCGTTCGGTTGTGGACAGGTAATCGTGGCGTCCGGCGTCGCCCGACCACCAACGCGGCGGGCAGCATAGAGGGGAACGGCCGCTTTTCAAGCCGCGGCGAATTTCCGCGTATCATCCCGGGGTTTGTCCGGCATGGGCGCACGTGGCTCCGCCCGGGGCCCGGCGCTCAGCCCATGAAATCGCTCTTCAGCGTCAAGCTGCGGAGCGGGAGCCCGGCGGCCTCGATCGTCTCGGCGCCACCCTCTTGTCGATCGACGAGCGCCAGAATGCCAACGACCTTCGCTCCGACGGCTTCGAGTGACTTCACGGCGTTGAGGCTCGAGCCGCCGGTGGTGATCACGTCCTCGAGCAGCGCAACGCGAAGGCCGGGGCGCAGCGCCTTGTCGCCTTCGACCAGCTTCGCGCTGCCGTGGTCCTTCTGTTGTTTGCGCACGTAGAGCGCAGGCAGTGGCCTGCCCTTCTGGAAGCTCACCAGGCTCACCGCGCTGGCGAGCGGGCAGCCGCCCAGCTCGACCCCGCCGACGGCGTCACACTCCGGTAGCTCCGACAAGGCTTGGAACATCAGCTCGCCGGCGAGCGCGTGACCCTCTGCGGTCAACACGGTCTGTTTGCAGTCGATGAAAAAATCGCTCTCCCGACCCGAGGCGAGCACGACCTTCTTGCGCTCGAAGCTCAGCTCGCGAAGCAGCGCCACGAGCCGTTGGCGCCGGGTCTCGTCGATCACGAACGCTTTGCTTTCTTCTTGCCCTTCACGCCCTTGCCCAAGGACGGCACGACGGGGGCCGGCGGCCCTGCCGGCGGCTCGGCCGCGGCGATGGGCGCCGAAACCGGCGCTGGTGTTGCGGGTGCCGGTGCTTCGTTCGCCTTCGGCGGAGCCGCGGTCGCGGCGGGGGCCTTCGCCGGCACGGGTGCCGGCGCGCTCTTGGGTTTTGCGCTGAAGCTGTCCGCCCGACGCGTCGGGACGACCGCGGCGCGGCGTGGCGCAGGAGCGTCGCCTTCGGTACGGACACTTCCGCGCACGAGTGCGCCATCGGCGATGCCGATGCGTGGCGCGAGCAGATCGCCGACCACGCGCGCGCCGCGCTCGAGCATGACCGCCTCGCTGCCCGTCAAATCGCCGGCAACCTGCCCGGCAACCAGGATCTGCGCGCCGCTGACACTGCCGTTCACCGCGCCGTCCTCGCCGATGGCCACGTCGCCTTCGACCTCGACGTCGCCCTCGACTCGCCCGCGGATCTCTATGGAGGCGCCGCCGCGCAGGTTGCCGCGGATCGTCGTGCCGCGTCCGATGATGGATGCTGCCGCCATCGCTCCGTCACACGTCCATGTCGACGCTGCCCTTGAACGAGGCGCCGTCTGCAATGGTGAATCGCGCGGACTTGACGTCGCCGACCAGGCGACCGCCGGCTTGAATGTCGACCCGCTCTTGGGCCGCGACGTTGCCGGTGACCTGACCCGAAATCGTGACCGAGCTGGCGGTCAGATCCGCCTCGACGACGCCGCTGCCGGCGACGGACACCGCGTCCGTCGTGGTGAGCGTCCCGCGCACCGTGCCTTGAACGACGACCTCGTCATCGCCCGTGAGCTCGCCTTCAATCGTGAGCCCTTCGCCAATCACCGTTCCCGCCATGTTTGCTCCGTCGCTCGAAGGTCGGCTCAGCGCCGCCCTCCGAGGTCAAGGGTGAAGTCCGTGTCGAGTCGCACGTCGACCCGTGAGCCCGGCTCGATGGCCACGCTGGTGCCTTTGAGCTCGCCGCGCACCTCGGCACTGGCGCGCACCACGATGGGGCCCTGGCAGTTGGCGTCGCCTTGGAGCTTGCCCGCAATCTCGAGGGCGGAGCCGCTGACGTCGCCGTCGACGCTGCCGCCGGCGACGATCTCGACCGGCCCGGAGACGGCGACGTCTCCGCTCAACGTGCCCTCGATCCTGAGGGCCCCAGTTCCGCCGACCCGCCCCGTGATCTGGGAGCGGGCGCCGATGACGCTGCTGTCCGAGCTGTGGCGCACCATGGATGCGGGCGGACGCTAATACAGGCCGGCCGGGCTGTCACCACGCGGGATGCGCTCGGGATCGCCGTTTCCCCGTCGCTCGAGCGGCTCCCCGCCCATCCTCGGGGTTGCGCCCCGTGGTCGCCCCCCGCCAAGCGCGGGGCTCCACCGGCTTGGGAAGGCACGACTGCGCTGCTTGGCGCGTGCTCCGCTCTGCTGACGAATCCTCCGCACGCCGGTGACTCGTGTCGGGCGCTATACTCAGAGCGTGCGCTCGCTCCCTCTGCTCGCAGCGGTCCTGGCGCTCGGTTGCTCGCTGCTCGAATCCGTCGACGGTTACGAGGGGCCGGCCGCGAGCGGCGCGAGTGGCGGCGCGTCCGGCGGCACGTCCGGCGGCACGTCCGGCGGCGGGACCGGGGCCGTGATTGGCAAAGGAGGCGGCTGGGCGACGGGTGGAAGTGGTGGCTCGAACGCCGGCTCGGCTGGGGTTGCTGCGGGGGGAGCTGGCGCGTGCAGCACAGCTTGCAGCGACGGCGACGCCTGCAACGGCGTCGAGACCTGCAACGCCGGCCAGTGCGTGCCCGGTGTTCCCCCGACGGTGGATGACGGTAACTCCTGCACCACGGACTACTGCGATTCGAAGACGGGTGTAGCGCACGTGATGGGCAGCTACCCGTCCATCAAACAGTGCATCGCCATGACGGACGTCTGTCCCACCGATTACTTCCGCTCGGAGTACACGTGTTGTGATCCCGAGTGCGGGGCGTGCCCTTACTTCGTCAACGCCCAGTTCTGCCAGCGCGCCTGCGCCGCCGAGATCCAGATTTGCTGCGGGGATCTCCAGGCCAAGTGCGCGGGCCTCAGCTGCCCCGGCGGGTACACCAAGACCGGAGAGGTTGGCGCCAACTGCGTGTGCGGGACTGCTGGATTCGCCGTGGTGTGCAAGCGCTGAGAGTGGCGACGGTCGTGGCGGCCGTCAGCCCGGCCGCGCCGCCGCCAAGATCTCCTCCGCGCGGTTGACCGTGGCAAACAGCCCGCGCGCGTACAGCGTTCGCCGTTCGGCCTCGGACAGATCTCCGGCGCGGTTCCGCGTCGCCGCCGCGAGCAAGATCGCCGCCGACACACTGACGTTGAGGCTCTCGACGAATCCGCGCATCGGGATCCGCACCGAGCGGCGCGTCGCGCTGGCGAGCGCCGGCGAAATGCCCTCGTGTTCGTTGCCGAGTACCAAGGCCAGGCGCGGCACGTCGGCCAAGTCTTCCGGTGAGAGCTCGCCCTTCGGATGGGTCGCGACGAGCTCGAAGCGCTCACCCACCAGCTGCGCGACCGCCGCCTCCGGACTCGGGTGTCGCACGACGTCGACCCAGCGCTCGGTGCCCTTAGCAACCCTCGGTGCGATCAGGAACTCCTCGACCCGCGGCACAACGTGGGCGGTGTGCAAACCGAATGCGTCACATGAACGCAAGATGGCGGCGCCGTTGTGCGGGTCGTGGGGCGCGTCCAGGAGCAGCGTGACACTGCCCAGCCTCGCGGCGATGACCTCGGACAAGCGCGCGCGTCTCGCCTCACCCACCATGGGTTCGAAGAGCGCGATGACGGCCTCGGAGGACCACGCCGGGCCCCACGGCACGCCGGACGCGCCGGGCGGCGAACACACGCCTTCCGACTCGCGTCGCATGTTCGCCTAGACCAGCGCCTGCCCGAGCGCCGCCGCCACCTTGCGGACCTCCTGCATCAGGTCCGCAAACATCGAGAAGGTCAGGGCCTGCGGGCCGTCCGACAGGGCCTTGCTCGGGTTCGGGTGGACCTCGACGATCACACCGTCGACACCCGCAGCCACCGAGGCGCGGGTCATCGGCCCCACGGCCTTGGCAACCCCGGTCCCGTGAGACGGATCTACGATCACCGGCAGGTGGGTGATGCTGCGCAGGATGGGCACGATGCCCAGGTCGAGCGTGTTGCGGGTCATGGTCTCGAAGGTGCGAATGCCCCGCTCGCACAACATCACCTGATAGTTGCCCCGCGAGACGATGTACTCGGCTGCCATCAGCCACTCGTTCACGCTGCTCGCGATCCCACGCTTCAACATGACAGGCTTGCCCAGCGCCCCGACCGCCTCGAGCAGCGAGAAGTTCTGCATGTTGCGCGCGCCGATCTGCAAGATGTCCGAGTAGTCGGCGACCAGCTGCAGCGTCTCGGTGTCCTTGACCTCCGTGATGATCGGCATCCCGGTCGCTTCCCGCGCCTCCGCCAGGAGGGCGAGCCCCTCCTCGCGCAGACCCTGAAAGTCGTACGGGCTGGTGCGCGGCTTGAACGCACCGCCGCGCAGGATGCTGGCCCCGTGCTCCCTCACGTGTTTGGCCGTCTCGAGCACCTGCTCGCGGCTCTCGACGGAGCACGGCCCGGCCATGACCACCAGCGGACCACCGCCGATCTTCACCCCGCGCACCTCGATTACCGTGTCGTCTGGCTTCACCTCGCGGCTCACCAGCTTCCAGGGTTTGCTGACCGCGACGGCTTCTTGAACGCCCGGCAGGCGGTTGAACAAGGCCGGGTCCACCGCGCCCTTGTTGCCCGTGACACCAATGGCGATGCGCACGGCGCCGGGAATTTCGTTGGGCGTGAAGCCGAGCTCGCGCACGCGCTCACACACTCCCTGGACCTGGTCCGGGGTGGCGCTCAGGCTCATGACAATCAGCATTGGGGCCTCCGAAGCAGCGGATCCTCTAGCATGAGGTCGTGGGCAAGAGGGGCGAGAGTCGCGCAAATTCGCGGACTTTGTCGGCTTCCTTCAGCCCGGGTGTTCCGCTTTCGGGCCGCCGTGCTTATGTATCTCGCTCACCCCGGAAACTCCCATGGCATCCAAGAACGTCCAACACTTCAACGACGTAAACTTCGACCAGGAGGTGCTGAAATCCGACAAGCCCGTGCTGGTCGACTTCACCGCCACCTGGTGCGGGCCCTGCAAGGCCCTCGCTCCCATCGTCGATCAGCTCGCTGACGAGCTCGACGGGGTCAAGGTCGGCAAGCTCGACATCGACGAGTCGCCGGTCACGGCAGGCAAGCTCGGGATCCGCGGCGTGCCGACCGTGATGGTCTTCAAGAATGGCGAGCGCGCGGCTCAGCACGTCGGCCTCACCACGAAGGCAAAGCTCAAGGAGCTGATCGGCGTCTGAACCGGCGTCGATTTCTGGTCGTCGCCCACCTCGTGACCGCCGCCTCGCACATTGCGCCGGCGGTCGCTTGGTCTTTGCTCCTGCCCTGGTGGTTGGCGCTCGTCGTGACGTTCACGTTCTGGGCGCTGACCGCGCGGCGCGTTCAGAAGATCTTCTCCGACCCCAGGCGCTCGCGCTGGGTGACGCGCCTCGTGGACGTGCCGATGTTCGTGCATTTCGGCGCGGGGTTCATGGCGCTCCCGCTGTTTGCGTTCGGCGCGCTCCTCGTCGGAGGATCTTCGCTCACCGGTTGTGCACCGGCGGCGCTGGCCGGTGACGGTGCTCTTCAGCTGAGGGAAGCCGCCTTCGCCGCCTTCGCGGCGGGGCTCGGGCTCACGGGTTGGGGAGCGTGGGTGCGCCGCCGGCGAGTGGTCACCCACGAGGTCGAGGTGGAGCTCGCGGGACTGCACCCGGAGCTCGACGGTTATCGCGTGGTTCAGCTCTCGGACCTGCACATCGGGAGTTACGACGACAAGGCGCGCGGCCTCGAGTGGACCCGGATGGCAAACGAGCTCCGGCCGGATTTGCTGGTGGTGACGGGCGATCTCGTCACCAGCGGTACGGACTACTACGAGGACGTCGCGGACGTGCTCGGGTCGCTTCGGGCGAGAGACGGCGTGTTCGTGGTCATGGGCAATCACGACCAATGGAACAACGACGCGCTGACCCGGGCCATCGTCGAGCGGGGGCCCCGTGTGCTCAAGAACGAACACGTGAACATCACGCGCGGCGGTGGTGCGTTCACATTGGCCGGCGTCGACGATGCGTTCTCCGGGAACGATGACATCGAGCGTACGCTGGCCGATCGACCGGCGAACGTGCCGACGATCCTGCTCGCGCACTACCCGAGCTTCTTCCGGGAAGCGGCTGAGCGGGGAGTCGAGCTCACCCTGAGCGGTCACACCCACGGCGGCCAGTTTGGCGTGCCGTTTCTCGCAGACCGCTGGAACCTGGCACGCGCGGTGGGGCAGCCGTCGCGGGGACTCGAGCGTCGCGGTGAGAGCGCGCTCTACGTGAACGCAGGGCTCGGAACGACGGGGCCGCCAGTGCGGATCGGTGTGGCGCCGGAGATCGCCGTCTTGGTGCTCAGGACCTCGGGCAACGAGCGCGGGGCGAGCTGACCTCGTCATGTCCACGAGCGCCAACTCGCTGAGCTGTCCGCGCTGCGGCGGAGCCGTACCGATGGCGGCGCTGGCGCGATCGGTGACGTGTCCGTACTGCGCCGGGCAGATCGAGCTCGGGCGTGATGCGCTGGAGGAGCTCGGGCGTTACCGCGCGGAGGTGCACGGTCGACTCGAGCAGGCGAGCGAAAACCTGCGCCACGCCGAGAGCTGGAACCGCTGGTACGGTGGAGAGGACGCGCGCAAGAAGAACCATCCGCTCGTGGCCGTGGGTGTGTGGCTGGGGCTGGTGCTGCTGGTGGGCGGCACGGTTTTTCTGCTGCAATCCCTCGGTTTGTCCAGCCGGGCTTCCGCAGAGCTCATGCCCTTCGCGACCATGGGTGCGTTCGTGCTCGGCATCGGCGGATACCTCTTCTGGTACTACCGTGGGCGCCGAGCCCGCGCGGCCAGCACGGCATTGACCAGCGCTGCCGTCGTCTGCCCGAAGTGTGGTGCTCCCCAAGGACATCACCCGGGCGAGGTGCTGGAGCACTGCCGGTTCTGTGGGGCCGCGCTGATGCCGGGTTCGACGGCCAGGCAGCACGGCCGCATCGAAGCCGACAGGGCGGCGGTCCGCGCGGAGATCGAGCGCTCGCGGGCGGAGCGTCGCGGCATGCTCACGCTTTCATCGTCGAGCGCCGCGAACGGGACGCCCTACATCGTCCTCGGCTCTTTCTTGCCGATGACCTTGCTGGGCGCGATCGGGTTCAGCGCGTCGTATCTGATGGGGCAGGAGAAACCGGACCAGCTCTACGGCATCTTGCTGCTGTGGGTGCTTGCGCTCGGAAACGTTGGCTTGCTTGGACTGGTGTACGTGTACCGCCGGTCTCGTCGAGAACGGCTCGAGCGCTGGATGGGGACGCTGGCGCGCGAGCTCCGCGGGCATCCGTTGTCGGATCCCTGGGCGGTCAACGCCTGGCTCGATCGTCACTGGGCTGGGCCGGTGCCGCTGGTCGAGCTGTTTCGGGGCCCCTATTACTCCGGGTTTGCCGGCGAGGTGCTCGGGTACCCGGTGCTCGTTGTGGCCAACCCCGTGGGCGCGAGCGAGGACTACCCCGATTTTGTCAGCGTGCGGCTGAGCGCGTGGTTGCCCGAGCCGGCCCGCACCGAACCTCTCGTGGCGCGGGCGCGCAGCGGGCTGGCAGTGCACGGATTCGCGCTCGAGGTCGCTCGAGCAGGGTTCGTGGCGCTGACGGAGCGAGGGCGGGCGGCGCGGCTGCTGAAGAGCCGCGACGCGTCGGGCTTGGGAGCCGCGATAGTGGAGCTTGCGCAGGCTGCGCGGGCGATCGGCGCCCATCCGATCGATGTGGCAGCCGGAGGCTGGCCGGGTGCGTGAGAGTTTTACTTAGTTTTTACAGCGAGTTGACGCGCTGCGCCTCGACGCCTTGACCTGCCAGCGGATTGGAGTACATCGGGCCCGTCTGGAATACATCTGCCCACAGGGGCGACGAGGTAGG
Organism: Myxococcales bacterium; assembly: GCA_016706225.1. NCBI lineage: Bacteria > Pseudomonadati > Myxococcota > Myxococcia > Myxococcales > Myxococcales bacterium. The sequence goes on along the minus strand of JADJKB010000021.1, from coordinate 1,059,653 downwards.
TCATGGCCACGCGCTCGAGCAAGATCGTCGGATTCGGACTGGGGTTGGGCTTCCTCTGGCTTGCCGGCTGCTCGGTGGCCAACGAAGGCCCAGGCGCTCCGGACGAGGGTGTCGGTCAGACGGAGCGTCGTGAGCTGCGACTCACCAAGAGCAAGCTGCCCGGCTCGTGCCAGACCAAGAGCGGCGCGAAGTTCTGCGGTGGCAAATCGTTCAAGGGCGCGTGCTGGTGCGACGCCGCGTGCGCTCAGTACGGCGACTGCTGCGCCGACGTCGATGCGGTGTGCAACGTCATCCCCGTCGGCGGTGAGTGCGCCGCGGGTGCCTGCGGCCCCGCACTGGGCATGCCGATCAAGTTGTGCTCCGACGGGGTTCACACGTCGGGCCCGACCGGCAAATGTCTGAAGAACGCCGACGGCACGTGCGGTTGGGAAATCGCGAGCTGTCCGCCGGCGGGTCAGTTCTGCGGTGGCATCGCGAACTTCCTGTGCCCCGAAGGCAAGACCTGCGTCGACAATCCCGACGACGACTGTGACCCGAACAACGGTGGCGCTGATTGCGGCGGCATCTGCGTGGACGCTCCGCCGCCCCCGGCGAAGGAGTTCTGCGGGGGCTTTGCCAACATCCAGTGTCCCGCGGGTAAGACCTGTGTCGACGATCCCAACGACGGCTGTGATCCGAAGAACGGTGGCGCCGATTGCGGCGGCATCTGTGTCGACGCTCCGCCGGCTCCGCCCGAGAATAGCTGCGTCGATCACTGCGGCGGCGTTGCTGCCGACAAGAGCTGTTACTGCGACAGCCTGTGCCAGGGCTTCGGCGATTGCTGCTCCGACTTTGCAGCAGCCTGTGCCGCGCGCACGCCGGTGAGCGGTGGCTGCGCAAAGAGCAGCGATGAAACTTGCTCGACCGATGCGGACTGCACCTCCGGTGGTTGTGGCGGGGAGCTCTGCTACAACCCGGCCTTCGGCGGCGGGATCAGCACCTGTGAGTGCACCGCGCCGACCAGCGTCGCTGGCTGTGGCTGCGTCAGCGGCAAGTGCAGCTGGTACAAGTGAGCACTCCGTCGGGCGCTGCTGACCAGCTCACGCCGCCCGCAGAACTCGCACGATGGACGTGACGATCGAGGCGCCCACAAGCATCAGTCCGATGCCGGTGGCCCGCCCGAGCGTGTTGGATCCAGTGAAGGCGGCGCTCACCCCGAGCATCAGCGTCGCGAGGTGGAGGTAGAGGCCCACCCGCGCAGACCGGTCGGGCCACAGCTGCCGCATCGGAGTCACGGGCCTCTGCCCCACCTGCTGGGAGAAGCGGTGAAACCAGACCATGAAGGGCACGATGCGCGTCAACATGCCGTGAACGATCAGGCCGCCCCACCCGAACAACGCGAGCCAGCCAAGCAGCACCGGGTAACGCGCGTCGGACGCGTAGGCCGCGGCAACCCCCGCCGGCAGGACCAATGACCCGACCGCCAGGCCTGCGCGCCAGAACACCAGGCTCGGATCCGCGCGCCGTCGACGCCGACGCGCGATGGCGCGGAGCACGAGCACCGGATGCAACACGTACACGGCGAGAGCCGCCGGAGCCGCGCCGAGGGAGATGAGGCGCGGGTCCAGGCCGAAGAGCGCTCCGAAGACGAGACCGATCAGACTCGCGCTGATCGCGCCGATGAGGGTCCGTTCGCCCCACTTGGGGAGCGGCGGGGTCAGATAGAACATCGGCACGACCTGGAAGCTCACCGACGTGATGAGCCCGCCGATCCAGACCAGCAGCCCGATGCTGACGTGGGCGGCGAACCAGGCCGTGTAGTGCGGTGACGGCCTGCCGGAGCCGCGCGCCAGACTCAACAATAGGCCGAGCGTGATCGCGGCGGCAAAACCCAGAGCAGCGAGGCGCATGCCGGTCACCGTCATGGTTCGCGCCGGTGCGCGCACCAGCGCGACCGCGGCGGTCAGCAGGAACAGCGTGAGTGCGCCGGCGACCACACCGGCGCCGTGCACGAGCGCGGGCCGCTCGCTGGCGTGAAACCCCCACACCAGCGCGGCGAGCCCCGCGACGAGCGCCGCGTGCACGACGTGTGCGGAGCGCACTGCCGGTACGGGTGCTCCGGCCACGACGGGGATCATCTGATACAGCGCGCCCAGCATCACGCTGGCGAAGAAACCCAACGTGCCGAGGTGCACGAGTGCGGCGGTGGGCCCGGCGAAGCGCGTCGCGACGACACTTGCGCCGCCATGAGCGAGGAGCGCGCCGGCCGTCATCAGCGCTAGCGGCGCGGTCAGGAAGAAGCTGATCGGGACCGAGAGTGGAGGGGCTTGCTCGAGGCGCAGCCCAGACGTGCTCATGCCCTGGCTCATAGGGGTCGGAACACCCTCAAGAGCGCGCTCCCGTCGGCCTCGTCGGCGACCAACCAGCTCACCGCGTGGGCTTCCAGGTGGGGGAACAACAGGCGCGGACGACGCGGCAACCGCGCCAGGTATGCGGCTCCCTTCGGCAGGGACTTCACGGCGTCGAGCACGCGTTCGAGCGGTGCCGGCGGCTCGAGATCGCGCAGGTCTTCCGGATCGGGCGTGCCGGCGTGGAGCACCTCGACCGTCCAGTGTTTGGGTCCCACCTGTTCATCCCGCACGCGGTGACCGCGCCGCTGCAGCAAGGCCAGGAGTGGAGCCGGTCGAAACGGCACGCTCAGCTTCAACACACCGCCCGCGCCCACGTCAGCCAGTGCAGTGAGCACTGTTTCGAGTGGGTCCGTGCCGCGGCTGAGCAGCGGCCGCACGTCGAGCTCCAGCATCCCCTCGGCGCGCGCGGTGAGTGCGGGCGAGTCCACGCTGGCGGCTTGCACGCCGGGACTCGATGCGCCCCCGAGCCCGCGCAGCCAGAGGTCGAACAAGCGATCGGCGGCGAGCTCCATCGGTTCGCTGTTCGGATTCAGGCGCCGGGCCAGGCTGAGGCCTTGGAGGATGCCGACGAACAGCGTTGCGGCGTCGAGTGGATTCACACTCCGCTCGAAGACGCCTTCGTGTTGCCCTTGTCGCACGAGCTCCGTCACCAGCGCGGTCTGCGCCGAATGGAGCTGTCCGAGCGCACCGAGCAGCGGCCCATCGCCAGCCGCGATGTTGGCAAACATCAAACGCG